>DATLMR010000078.1:0-4987 GCA_035537555.1 Blastocatellia bacterium | reverse complement strand
AAGGGCCTCACGGAGCAGGTAAATCCGCAGCTCAAGCACACGCAGTTCGCGGATTTCACGGGCCACGGCTGGATCTTCAGGTCGGCTTACAAGAAGGACCGCCACGGCAACCTGCTCGACGTGGAAGGGAGGGTCATCCCCGACGTTACGAACGAGAAGCTACGGAGGGCCGTGAGAGAGACGACCGAAGACCCGTCCTCGCGCGAAGGCGTGCCCGTCCACCTGAAAGACATCCACCTCGAAAAAGGCATGCATTGCGTCGATTGCCACTTCAAGCAGGACAATCACGGAGACGGAAAGCTCTACGGCGAAGTGCGAAATGCGATAGAGATCGACTGTATAGATTGCCACGGCACGATAACGAAGCGCGCGGACCCGACTTCACTCGAAGCGCGGACCTCCGCCGCCGCGGGCGGCAACCCGATGATCCGGTACCGCGACACTCCGTCGGGCAAGGACCGCTTCTTCAAGAGGGAGGGCAGGTTGTTCCAGCGGGCGGCGGTCGCGAAAGACGAGAAGGGGGACCCGAAGGTCTGGGAAGTCAAGCAGGTGGTCGACACGATCACGGAGGGGAGCCCGAGCTACAACGAAGTGGCCGCGCTCGCGAAGACCTTGCTCAAGGACGGCAAGACCTGGGGCGGCGCGCCGAAGGACGAAGGACTGCTCGCGCACGCCAACTCGAACATGACCTGCTATAGCTGCCATACCGCGTGGACTCCCAGCTGCTTCGGCTGTCACCTCAAGATGGAAGCGAACGAGAAGATGCCGATGCTCCACAACGAAGGCGAAAAGGAGCTGCGCAACTATACCTCTTACAATTTTCAGACCCTGCGCGACGACGTCTTCATGCTCGGGCGCGACGGGTCGGTGACGGGGCAAAGGGTCGCTCCCATTCGCTCGGCCTGCGCGGTGCTGGTCAGCTCGCAGAACCAGAATCGCGAGTGGATATACTCGCAGCAGCAGACCGTCTCGGCTGAAGGCTACAGCGGCACCTCATTCAGCTCTCATTTCCCGCACACGGTCCGCACCCGCGAGACGCGCGGCTGCACCGATTGC
This sequence comes from Blastocatellia bacterium, assembly GCA_035537555.1. GTDB lineage: Bacteria > Acidobacteriota > Blastocatellia > UBA7656 > UBA7656 > DATLMR01. The sequence goes on along the minus strand of DATLMR010000078.1, from coordinate 3,931 downwards.
CACGTGTCGGCGGGCGGCGACAATAACGCGTTTATGGCGATGGCCCTTATGCAGGGGACCAACTTCTACAACTTCATAGGCCGCTACGCCTACGTCGCGCTCGGAGAGGCGGGCTTCTCTTCCGTCGTGGTCACGGAGAGAGACGAGCCGCAGGCCGTGATAGGGAGCTACCTGCACGGCCTCGCGTTCCCGGAAGAGTACGCGAAGCACAAAGGGAATCGCGATGAGCTGAAGGAGTTTTACGAGCACCCGGGAAACGACATCCTGAACGGCCTCATGCCCCTTCGCAATAAGAAGACCGAAGTGCTCAATCTCCAGCTCAGAGGCGAGTACCTTTACGCGGCCACGGGCCGGGGAGGGCTGAGGGTCTACGACGTCGCCAACATAGATCAGAAGGGATTTTCCGAGCGAATGACGACGGCCCCGTTCTCGCCCCTCGGCCAGAGGTTTTACGTGGAGACGAAGTACGCGACCGCCGTCGCCTCGCCCTCGTCTATGGCCGTGGACCCGACGAGGCGGCACCTGCCGGAAAACGAAGAGGCCGTGAACCGCGACGACAAGCAGCCGATTCATCCCCTCTACGGTTACCTCTACGTCACCGATAAGCACGAGGGGCTGGTGCTCGTGGGCGCGGCGACTCTGCTCGACGGCGACCCGAGGAATAATTTTCTCAAGCGCGCCCTGACGTGGAACCCCGGCGGAGTGCTCGACGGCGCGAGCAACATCACGGTCGCGGGCACGCACGCCTACGTCACCTGCGACAGGGGGCTCGTGATAATCGACATAAACGACCCGCTCAAGCCGCGAGTGGCAAGAGAGATCGGCGCGCCTTTTCTGAACAGGCCGCGCGCCGTTCAGGTGCAGTTCCGCTACGCATTCGTGTGCGATTCGGAGGGCGTGAAGGTCATCGACGTGACCTCGCCCGAAGAGGCGCGGCCCGTCGCCTCCGCGACCGTTCCGCTCTCCGAGGCGAACGCCATCTATCTGGTTCGCACATATGCTTACGTCGCCGCGGGCCGCCAGGGGCTCGCCATAATCGACATCGAGCAGCCGGAGCGCCCCCGCCTCGAACAGCTCTACGACGCGGCCGGAAAGATCGACGACGCGCGCGACGTTAAAGTCGGGATGACCAACGTGAGCCTCTTCGCCTACGTCGCCGACGGGCGCAACGGCCTCAGGGTCGTGCAGCTCACGTCGCCTGAAGACACTCCGGGCCATTACGGCTTCAGCCCGAAACCGTCTCCCCGGCTCATCGCGACGCATCACACGCACGGCGAGGCGCTCGCGGTCTCCGAAGGGCTCGACCGCGACAGGGCGGCGGACGAAAGCGGCAATCAGCTCGCGGTCTTCGGGCGAAGGGGAGCCCGGCCCTTCAACCTCGACGAGATGCGGAGGATGTATATGAAGGCCGTCGGAGGCAAACCCGGCCTCTACTCGGTCCCGGAGATTCGCGATTCGGGCAGGAAGCAAAACAGAGACATCCGCGATTTCTACGGCCCGCCCGCGAAGACCGATGGCGCGGCGCGGGCGAAAGAGCAGGTCGGCGAGCAGAACGGGCCGCGAGTGGCCGCGCCGCCCGAAAGATCGCATGACAGATCGGCCGGCCTCTTCAATCTCTTCTTGATCTTCCTGCCCTCGGCAATCGGCCTGATTCAATGGCGCAGGCAGAGGAGAGGGTGAAGGGTGATTCTCGAAGGATCTCAATGAACGTCAAGCTGGCAGTCCTCGTCGTGTATGCCCTGGCGGTCATCGCGCCCTCCGCCCCGGTCGCGCGGACGGCCTCTCCGCATTCGGGCGCGCGCGCGCCGCTCCCGCAGGGTGACGCGAAGGTCTTCAAGCTCGACGAGAGGGGGAAGCGGGGGGCCGTCGCGTTCGACCACAAAGCGCACGAGGTCCGCGTGAACCCGGACCCCCGCGCGCCTTTTCAATCGAAGGCCGGAGCCGCCTGCGCGGGCTGCCATCATACGCGGAGCTCTTTCGGAGTCCCGCAACTTTCGAAGTGCGGCACGTGCCACAGGGCCGAAGGCAATAAGATCAATCCCACGAACGGGGACTTCGACGAAGTATTCGCGGAGAGGGCTTTTCACGATAGCTGTATCGCCTGTCACCGGGCCTCGACGAAAGGCCCAACGACCTGTAACGGATGTCATCAAACGGTCTCGCGAGGCCGGTGATAACGAGAGGCTGAGTCTCGGCGCGCGGAGGTAGAGGTGGGCGTCAGATCGATCAAGACATTTATGCTGGCTCTGGCCTGTCTGTGCGGGCTCAGCCTCTATTTCAACCCCGCTTCGTCCGAGGCCCGGCCCTCGCCTCAAGCCTCAAGGGCGCTCGCGAGCTTCCCTCACGACGCGAAGGGCCACAAGACGCTCGATTGCGCGAAGTGCCACACGATCTCTCCGGCTCAGGTGGACGTGCGGAGATTTCCGGGGCACCTCGCCTGCACGCCGTGTCACAACTTCGCCGCCGAGTTCTTCATCAAGCCCAACGGCTTCTGCGGCGTATGCCACGAAGGCCGCCCGGTATCGAGGAGCCAGGCCGCGCTCTTCGGGTTCCCCAAGAGTAAGGTCAAGACCGATTTCGGCATGGACTTTTCGCACCCGTCTCATCTCAAGCCCTTGCCTGACGGTAATCGCCCGGCCGTCATGCGGGCCGCCGGCTTGAGCGCGGGCGAGAGCAACAGGTGCGCCGCGTGTCACAAGGCGGTCGAGCAGGCCCCGGCGGGGGCCAGAGAGTTGACGATTGAGACGGGCCACGCCGCCTGTTTCAAGTGCCACGATGAAAAGCCCCTCGCGGCTCCGGCCATGTTCGACTGCGCCCGGTGCCACAGGCTCGGCTACCCGCGGGCGCCGCGCCTCTTCGGAATAGTGCGCGAGTTCAGGCACGCGGACCACGATTACGACATAAGACCGAAGAAGAAGAGCGAGTTTCAGGCCGTCAAGGCCGGAGACGTATTGTGCTCGGAGTGCCACCGGGCCGTCACGAAGGCCGCGCGGCTCGACGAGATAAAGCTGCCGGAGCCCGGCTATTGCCGGCAGTGCCACAACGGCAAGACGGGGCTTCCCGAGGCTCTCCCGCAGAGCCTGCTCGACAGCCTCGCGAATCGGTGAGAAGGGTTGACGGATAATGGGCAATCACAGGGCCATGAGAACCAAGAGGGTGGTCGCGGCGGCGGCGCTGGCGATGCTTGGCCTGCTCGCGTGCCGGGAAGCGAAACGCACGCCCCCCGCTCCCGAATCGCCGCAGCCCGGGCAGGCGGCCGCCGAGTCGCCTTTCAACGTCGTCGTGTCGAAGACCATCGAGAAGAGATCTCCCTTCGATCACAACCGCCCCGAGCACAGGACGAAGGCGCAGGACTGCGCTTTCTGCCACCGGCGAATCGACAACGATACGACTCCGACGCTTCCGGGCCACAAGGCCTGCGTCGAGTGCCACGTGCAGGATATGAGCGCCGCCTCGAGCGAGCTCTGCGTGGTCTGCCACGTGATTCCCGTCGACGTGAAGGGGCAGTTGATAAGCTTTCCGGAGAAGCAGAAGGAGTTCGGGCTCAGAGGCTTTTCGCACCGGACCCATCTCGACCCGGCCAGGATGGCTCCCGACGCGGACGCGGGCAAGTGCGACCGCTGCCATCGCTTCGACGTCGCGGGCGTGAACGCCACCTTCCCCGCGCACGAACAGTGTTACAGTTGTCACACGCACCAGGCGGGGGGGGAGCTGAGCGAGTGCGGCGTCTGCCACTCGGATGCCTCGGTCGCCCTGAAAGGCAGTCGCGGGCTCGGGTCCGCCTTCAGGTTGTATAATTTCAGGCACGGCCCGCACGTCAGGACGGCCGATTGCGCGCGGTGCCATAAGGCCTCCGGCGCGGGCGAGAACGCGACGCGCCCGGACATAATGGAGATCAGCACCGCGAGCGGGCAGAGGCATAATTCGGCTT
>DATLMR010000077.1:0-11579 GCA_035537555.1 Blastocatellia bacterium | reverse complement strand
GGGATGAGCGTCTCCGGCCGGTTGAACTTCTTCTCGATCGGCCCCTGGTTGGGCGATTGCGACTGGTTCCACTCCTGATTATTCTTCGGAGTCGGGTGGACGTTATGCGTCGTCGAATCGCTGTTGGTGACCTTGAGGGTCTGGCCGGTCTGGATTCCCAGCACGCGCGGGTGATAGCGGCATCCCTGCTGATCGATGGTGACCGGAGTCGAGGGCGTCTCGAAGCTGAAATTATCGACCGGCCCCCCCTTGACGTAAACGAAGACGTTTTCGAGCTTGCCGTCGGTCACCACGACATCATCGGTCATCGTGCTCCCGCCCGAGGCCGAACAGTTCGCGTCCGCGCCCATGTCTATGCGCTTCGGAGTCGGAGGCGTCCCGTCGAATTTGACGACGCCGCTTATCGTGCCTTCGTCGCCTTTGGAAGCGTAAGAGGTCTTGCCCGCGCTCGTGTCTCCGCCGCCTGCTTCGTTCTTATTCTTATCGTATCTGCCGCATCCGGCGATCAGGAAAGCGGCGAGCGCCACTATCAAGCAAAATGTACTGAATCTCTTCATCGATTTTTCTCCATCTGTTTAGCCACCCGTATGCCCGTTCGAGGCGGCTGAGCGAAACTGGTTATTCTGACATCTTTCCCCGATTCTCGCCACCGACTTTTGACAATCAGAGGAGCGAGCGTCTTCGCGGCCTCTACGGGGCGCGGACGGCCCCGACAACGCCCCCTCGCCCGCCCGCCTTGCGGCCCTTCCTCACGGTCGAAGCGGTCGTCTTGGGAGCGGCCCCGGCCTGCGCGGGAGCCGCCGACGGAGCAGGCGCCGTGCCTCCTCCCGTGCCGAGCCGCCTCTGCTCTTCGGCCGAGAGCTGGAACATGTAGCGGACGAGCAGCGTGACGTGATCTTTTTCATACCCCTGGTACTGCGGGGGAGTCGCGCCCTTGAGCACCCATCGCTCGCGCGCCGGGTCATGCTCGAACAACTCGGAAGGCATCGACGTGCCGGGGCTGATCATTTGAGGATCGACGATCCAGCGCTTCGTCCACTCCGGCTTCAATCGCTCTCGCGCCTGTAGGAAATTGGGAGCGGTCGCGCGAATGTCATGCGCGGCGTCTCCCGTCATGTGGCACTTCAGGCAGGGCGCGGCGGGCGAGGTGAAGAGGGCGCGGGCCAGCCCCTGCTCTTCCGCCGTCAGAGGCTCTATGCGCTCGGGGATGTAAGGCTGTTGTTGCGACGATGCGCCCATGAAGAAATTAACCAGGGCCTGCAGCTCGTTCGGAGAGAAATTGAAGGTCGGCATGCGTACCCTCAGGTACTGCCTCACTCCGTTTCTCGGGGCTCCCACCTGCCTGCTCAGGCTCGGGTCGCCCGCCCCCGCACCGCTCGAAGAAGCCCCGCTCGAAGGAGCCCCGCTCGAGGGAACTCCGCTCGCGGGCGCCCCGGTCGTCATCGAGACAGGCGTCGCAGCCAGGGCCTGGCCCGGGCCGCCCGACATGTGCGCCACCAACCCGGCCATCTGACTAGCCTTCGATTGGCCGGAGTCTGGCTGGTTCGAGCCGGGGCTCTGAGTGCTAAGAGAGGGGTCCTTCAGGAACCGCAGCAGCCACGACGGATCGACGCGCGCGCCCTCGGTCGTGAGCCTCGGCGGCAATTGTTCCCTGCCGTCGGCCGTCTGGTACATCGGCATGGTCATGAGGGTCGAATCTTTCCCGATCAGCACGTTATGGCATCCCGTGCAGTTGTACTTCTGCACGACCCACCAGCCGTCTTGAACCGACCTCTTCTGCCCGCTCGGGTTGAACTGCATCGAAGCCGGTAGGTTCGTCGTGACGCTGCCGAGCAGGAAAGTGGTGAGCGCCGTCACGTCCTCGTCCCTGAGGTAGATGTTCGGCATCCTGAGGCGCTCTTCGGGCTTCTTCTCTTTGCCCCTGTCGTAAACGCCGGGGGATATCAGCTTGTGCTCGAAGAATCCCTTGTGATCGTACCACTTCTCTCTGTCTTCTCCGCTGAACGGGTCGATGCCCCGTTCGGCCTCGTGGGTGAGGAGCGCGAAGTCGAGCCGCTCGATGGGCTTGCTCCCTTCGGGAGTGAGCTCGGTGCCGATGCGCTGCTCTTCTTCGAGGCCCTTTATCTCGTGGCACCCGGCGCAGCCGTACATCCTCACGAGCCTTTCGCCCTCGCCCTTGAGCGACGCGTCGTCGAGGAAAGAGGCGTCCGGATACTGAATCTCCCGCTGCTTCTGGCTCATCAGGAAGGTCGCGATGTCGCGCGCGTCCTGATCCGACAGCCTGAAGTTCGGCATCACGGTCATGTTCTGGACCTGCAACTGCCGCCCGTCTATGGGGCTCGACGAGTGTTCGTCGTCGAAGACGAACGCGACGTTCTTCTGGAGATAATCTTCGGGCGTCAGGTCACGCTTGAGGGACGGCGAGTACGGCGCGAGCCTCTGGCGCGGGTTGTGGACCCACCTGACAATGTATTCGTAATTCGCTTTCTCTCCCACGCGGGAGAGGTTTGCCGCGAAGTCTCCGCCGACGCGCCCTCCGTCCATGTCGATCGCGCTGCCTTCGATGGAATGGCAGGCCAGACAGCCCACCGACTTGAAGAGCTCCTTTCCGTGGGCCGCGTCGCCCGCGGGCTGCGGCGGCAGCTTCGTATCGATTGCGGATTGCCAGATGAACGCGGAGACGGCCCGTATCTCGTCGTCGTTCAGTCTGAAGGCGGGCATCTTCGTGCCGGGCCTGAATGCCTGCGGGTCGAACAGCCACATCGGCAGCCATTCCTTGCGGAGCTTGGCCTTGATCTCTTTCAGGTTCGGCCCGACCTTCTTCTGGTCCTGCATCAGGTGCTTCGATTGCGTGTCGAACTCGCTGATGCGCGTGTCGAGCTGGCTTATCATCTGGCGAAGCTCGTCGGAGCGGCGCAGGAACGCGCGCGCCTCCTCCGTCGAAGTCTTATCGCTTTCGGAAGCCTGGATGGCCTCGCGAATCTCTTTCAGGCGCGCCTCGCGCTCGAGCTCCAGGGTCTTGATCGACTGCCGCGCGGCCGAGAGGCCGTCGGACTCGCGGTCGAAGCCTTCATACCGATGGCAGCCCACGCAGCCGCGGGACTGGTAGAGGTCTTTGGCGTGGTTCAATACGTCGGCGCCGGCGGTCACGCGGTCGCGGTTGTGACAGGAGTTGCAGCCCGCCTGAACGTTCTCTTTGTCGTGAAGCGGCCACAGCCAGTGTTTGTAGCGCCCGTGCGCTTTCTCGACCGACGTGGTGCCGCGCCCGTTCCCTCCGTGGCAGGTCGAGCAGCCGAACCGCTCGGGGTCGTGGATCTTCAGGAGGTCTCTGTTCGGGTGAGAGACGAAAGCGGCCTCGCCGCCCATGTCGGCCGCGGTGAGATTGACCGGCTCGCGGACCCCCAGGTGGCACGATTCGCAGCGATCGACGAGGTCGCCTTCCGCGACGTGAATCTGCCTGATCTTGAAATCGAACTTCTGCGTCTTGTCGATGAGGCCGCCCACCTGCTGGGCCGACAGGCCCGTGAGGTTGCTTTGAAGATAGTCGTCGCGCTTCTTGCGGGCCTCGGTCTGCGGCTTGAGAAGCTCGATGGTCCTGGCCGTGAGACGGGCCTTCTCGTTCGAGAGTTCGCTGTATCGCGCTTCGAGCTGGCGGAAAGTCGGCTCCTCATCCTTGACGCTGCCGTCGGCCTGATGGACCGAGACGTCCACCTTCTCGTCTTTTTTATCTTCGATCTCTTTTCTAATGCTCGCGCGGCGGCTCTCGCCGGCCAGCTCGAGGCTGTAGGTCTTCGCGGCTATCCACGCGCGGACGTTTTGAAACGGCTCGGTGATGTCGCTGATCTGCCGGTCCACGAGGCTCACGTCGCGGGTCAGCCCGCTCAGCTCGCCGCGCGCGGCCTCTTCCTCATCCTTGACGGCCTGGTCCAGCTCGCGGTATTTGTCCGACTGGCGGACCTGTTCTTCGGCCTTCCTCTGGTCCGGCTGAATCTTCTCCAGGTGCTCGGAGTAGGCATCGACGAACTCGCTCTGGTAGTTCTTCCACGGGCGCTGGCCGAAGACTTCGTCGAACAGGGCCCACATGAGCGTCGCGATCATGATGAGCGAAAAAAGGACCAGGGGGCCGCTCATCGACCGATCCGCGATAGGGTCCGGCGGTGGAGTATCGGCCGCCCTCTTCTCTAATTGCTCGTTCCCAACGGTGTCAGACATCCTCAGTCCTCCAAACTATAAAGCCGGATTATGCACGGCGCCCGGGTCAGACATTGAACCACGGGGTGACCCAGACGTACTTGATGCGAAACAGCAGCCTGAGAATCAGCTTCACAGGCAGAGCCCAAAGGATCGTTATCGCGAGAATCTGAAAAGTCACGTATTGAAGGAGCGACGTGCGCTCGAATATCTTTCGCTCGAACGTATTAGAGGTGACGATCTTGTGCGTGATGAAGGCCGTGACGGCGAAGAATATCCCGATCACCACCGCGCCGAATATGCCCTTCCACGGCTGGGTCGTGATGCCGACGAGGTCCGGGAGGTCGCGGTTCACCTCATATATTACGGTGTTGTGGTCCCAGGTCTGCCCCGGCCAGAACCAGATCCATCCCGGCCCGCGCATGAAGGTGCCGATGACGATCAAAGCGAGCCACGTGACGAAGCCGACGAGGAAGGCGCCTATGGCGACCCTCCGCTGCTTCCAGGTGTAATAGCCCACGCCGAGCGGGTTCGAGTCCACGTAGGGGAAAGCCATCAGGCCCACGATCATGATCGAAGGCATGACGACGCCCGCGATCCAGGGATCGAAGTAGACGAGCATCTCCTGCAGCCCGAGGAAGTACCACGGCGCCTTCGACGGGTTCATCGTCAGGTTGGGGTTGGCGGGCTCTTCGAGCGGCGCGTTGAGCGTGATCGACCAGATGAACAGGACCGCCGTGACCACGATGACCGCCAGGAACTCTATGCGAAGCAGGTAGGGCCACACGTGCAGCTCGCGCGCCCAGCCGGCCTGCCACGGCCACGTCTTGCGATGGTGCGTCTTGGCGAGCTTCGGGTCCGCTTCGAGCTGCGCGATCAGCTTGTCGTTGGCGCTCGCCTGCGTGAACCCCAGCCACGCGAAGTAAGGAATCAGAAAGAGCATGGCGACGATGGGTATGTTGTCGGGTAGAGTGGTTATCTGCCAGATCTGTGCCCAATCCATAATGACTCCCTCACAGGTTGAGCGCCCCCGCGGGCGCTCGATTATAAATACCGTCCTTCGTTATTTGACCGAAGCCTTCACGGCTCGCGCGCCCGGCGATTTCATCTCGGATTCGAGCATTACGGGCGCGGGCCCTGAGATGCCTCCGTCCTTGCGAACGCGCCAGAAATGGACCGCCAGCAGCACGCTGAGGATCGTCGGAATGGCTATGCAGTGCCAGATGTAGCTCCTGAGCAGAGCGTTGGCGTCCACTATCGAGCCGCCGAGCAACGCGAAGCGCACGTCGTTATAAGGCGTCATGCCGAGCTGGTGGCCGAAAGGCCCCTCGGTTCCGAGCGCGGGAGTGGCCCTCGCCATGTTGGTGCCGACCGTCACCGCCCAGAACCCGAGCTGGTCGTCCGGGAGCAGGTAGCCCGTGAAGCTCAGCAGGAGCGTGAGCACCAGAAGCAGCACCCCGACCGACCAGTTGAACTCGCGCGGAGACTTGTAGGAGCCCGTAAGCACCACCCGGAACATGTGGAGCCAAGTGGTGATGACCATCAGGTGCGCGCCCCAGCGGTGCATGTTGCGGAGCAGCTTGCCGAAGGGCACGTCGTTTTCGAGGTACAGGATGTCCTGGTACGCCTGCCCCTTGCTCGGGTGGTAATAAAACATGAGCAGAATGCCCGTGAAGGTCAGCACTATGAAGAGGTAGAACGTGATCCCGCCCATCCCCCACGTGTAGCTGAAGCGCACGGCGTCGCGGTTGATCTTGGCCGGGTGAAGGTGCAGGAAGACGTTCGTCAGCACTCCCAGCGAGCGCGAGCGCGGAGTCGGCTCGTGCTTGACGCGGAATATGGACTTGTAAATCTGCGTCCGCGTCGGCTGCTTCAGGCCTTCCATCTCCTCTTTGACGTTCTCTTTGCTGGCCTTGGCCTTCAGCATTTCCACGTCTTCTTTGATGCTGCCGCGAACGCGGTCAACCAGGCCGACGCCCGCTTCCGGCTTCACCTCTGGCTTGTCAAGCTTGTCAGGTTTTTCAGGGTCCATAGCTGTGCTCCCGGGAAGATAACGAAAGAAACCATGATCTTGAAAGAAATTAGACGACTATAGAGCTTGGGTGCGGAGATGGCTCATACTCGTATGAATGCGCCATCCTCGTTGAAGCGGCTCTCGGCGCCCTTCGGCCAATCGTAGAGGCGGGCCGTATCAACGACGATCTGGCCCGACGGATCTATCTCCACGTGCGCGCGGTCCATGGGCCGAGGCGCGGGCCCCTCGAAATTGACGCCCTCGCTCGTGTAGCCGCTGCCGTGACAGGGACACTTGAACTTGTTCTCGCTCGGCTTCCAGTCCGGCGTGCAGCCCAGGTGCGTGCACCTGGCGTAGATGACGAACAGGCGCTCCGCGTTGCGGACCACCCAGACGCGATACTGCTGCTGGAACTTGGTATCGACCCCGATGCCGTAATCGCCGGGGTAGCCTATGCGAAAGACGGTGCTTGGCTCGAAGAGAGTCCGTGGGAAGAAGAATTTGAGGGTCATCAGGAAACAGGTGGCGAGGAACCCGCCCACGGCTGTCCATATTACGCGGCGCCGCATCTTACCGACCGGGTCGAGAGGCGGATCGCTCGTGACAGTCTTGGTCTTGGCCCCGGCCGACGTCCCGACCGGAGGTCTGGCGGCTTGAGGTGGCTTATCTGCTGTTGATGCTGATGCTTTCTGTGCCTGCGACGTTAACTTAGCCTTCTCCTCACCCTCAACTTTCAGCGTTGTATCCTGTTTCTGGTTCGTGTCCTGAACGGTGTCCATGCAGGAAATCTCCGTTATGGCGTCTCTCAAGAGATAGACGATGATTGCCAAAATGCGAGCGAGCAGCGCATAACACGCCTCGCCTGTTTATACTGTATGAATCTTGACGCATGCCGAACACTGACTTCAACCTAACTTGTTCCAGAGTCTGCTTTATAATGAAGTGTCTCGCTTTTAACACGCTGGCATGGCATTTGTCAAGCAGGGGCCCATTCGGCAAAAATACCGCTTTCTTGACAAGCCCTCCAGGCGGGATTATAGTCGGCTTTTATGCGAGCAAGGCAGAATCATCCCGACGCGAGCCCGCGAATTCGGAGCACTACGATCCTGGCCGTCCGGAGGGGCAGCCAGGTCGCGGTCGCCGGGGACGGGCAGGTGACGTTCGACAAGACCGTGATGAAAGCGGGCGCGAGAAAGGTCCGGCGGCTGTTCAACGGCAAGATAATCGCGGGGTTCGCCGGCTCGACCGCCGACGCCTTCACCCTCTTCTCCAGGTTTGAAGCCAAGCTCGAACAGTACCACGGCCAGCTACAGCGCGCGGCCGTCGAGCTGGGCAAGGAATGGCGCACGGACAAGTACCTGCGCCATCTCGAAGCCCTGCTGATAGTGGCCGACGAGACAGCCTCGCTCGTGATCTCGGGCGGAGGCGACGTGATCGAGCCCGACGACGGCGTCGTCGCCATCGGATCGGGCGGGCCTTATGCTACCTCGGCCGCCCGCGCCCTCATGCGACACACTACCCTCTCGGCCAGAGAGATAGCCGAAGAGTCGATGAAGATCGCCGGCGAAATCTGTATCTATACCAATTCCAATATAATTATCGAGGAATTATAGAGTCCTTATTCTCGCTCGATCCCTTCCAGATGCTAACGAATGGTCAAGGTCGACCAAAAAGAGATTCGGCGGATCGAGAAGATCCTCAAAATCGAGTAATCGTCATATGGCCACAAAGAAATCGGCTTCTACGCTCATAGGTAAAATCCGGGCACTCGGCGGCTGTGTCTATTACAAGGGTGAAGAGTTCGATCCGGAGAACTTCGCCGCCGGCATGGCCAATTGGGATGAGGACACGATAGATCATCTAAGCGGCCAGTTAGACTACATCCTCGGTACGGCAATTCTTTATAAAGAAGCGATGGAGAACCCTCTCATCAAGCCGAAGCCCAGGTTCCCCTACGCCTCGGTGCAGATAGGTCTGGACGGAAGCCTCAAGTCCACCTGGAGTAAAACGAAATGCTGATAGCGGGATAGCTCTTAGACCCCGACAAATCACCCTTCCTTAAGGGTGTGAGTATCAGCCCGCCAGACAAGAGGCTGTAATTTCTATAGCCGGAGTAAGAAGCTAAGGCAAAGAGCTCCCATCCCACTTGTGCTCGGGGTCCGGGTAGAAGGTTATTCCGCTCCCGTAGACCAACACCAGCCAACCACCGGGAACTTTGCAACGGTGAGTCCTGGTCATACTACTCTTTAACTTTTCCCACTCCATCTTTCCCTCCTTGTCGACAACTAATACGATGGATTCTACCACCGTTATGGAAAGTAGTTTATTAACGCATGGTGGTGAGTCCCGGCGCACGCGAAGCAGATCAGCCCTTTCGTTCTTCCTTCATCCGTTGGAGCTTGAATAGTTCGGCCGTGTGCTCGTTCCTCGGCCATGCCGCAAAGGAAACCGGCGCTTGTTCGTCGATTTCCTCGCCTTTAAAAGTCTTCCTAAAAGCGTTGAAAGAGTTTTGAAAAAACCGTATTGTTCTGGGTGAACAGTTTTGCATATACGTTTTCTCTTCGAGGAAAAGCGTGAAGGGTTGGTCTAACATTGAACCTCCTGTTATCTCGTCGCAATATCCGACCAGCTAAAGCCGATTTCCTCTAACCCGTTGACTCTTATGGTTATTTATTTATCAGGTGAAGTGAAAGAACAACCGCGCCTCGACGAGATGACCCCGCGCCAGATCGTCGAAGAATTGAACAAGTATGTCGTCGGCCAGCACGGCGCGAAGCGCGCCGTCGCCATCGCGCTCAGAAACCGCATACGGCGGCAGAAGCTCGCGCCCGACCTCGCCCAAGACGTGATCCCGAAAAATATAATAATGATCGGCTCGACCGGCATCGGGAAGACCGAGATCGCGCGGCGGCTGGCCCGCCTGTCGAACTCGCCCTTCCTGAAAGTCGAGGCTTCGAAATTCACCGAAGTCGGCTACGTCGGCCGCGACGTCGAATCCATGATCCGCGACCTCGTGGAGATCGGCATAGACCTGGTCCGCGAAGAGAAGATATCCGAGATCGCCGACAAGGCCGAGCAGAACGCCGAAGAGCGCCTCCTCGACCTCCTGCTGCCGCGCACGCGCCCGTCCGAGGACGGGGGCGACGCCGATTCCTCGCTCGAACAATTCGAGCGCACCCGCGAGTAGCTCAGGCAACAGCTCCGCGAAGGAAGGCTCAACGCGCGAATCGTCGAGATAGAGGTCCAGGAGCGGAACAATCCGGGCCATTTCGAAATCTACACGCCTCAGGGCATTGAAGAGATGGACATCAACCTCCGGGACATGTTCCCCAACATGTTCGGAGGGCGGCCCAAGATGAGAAAGATGCGCGTGGACGAGGCGATGGAGTACCTCATTCAGGAGGAGGAGCAGAAGCTGATAGACCTCGATCAGGTCGCGCGCATAGCGATAGAGCGCGTCGAATCGGCGGGCATCATCTTCCTCGACGAGATCGACAAGATCGCGGGGCGCGAGGGCGGGCAAGGCCCCGACGTATCGCGCGAGGGCGTGCAGCGCGACATCCTTCCCATAGTCGAAGGCACTACCGTCAATACCCGTTATGGAATGGTCCGCACGGATCACATACTATTCATCGCGGCGGGCGCGTTCCACGTCTCCAAGCCGTCGGACCTCATCCCCGAGCTCCAGGGCCGCTTCCCGATCCGCGTCGAGCTTCAGCCGCTCACGGTCGAGGACTTCAAGCGAATCCTCACCGAGCCCAAGAACTCTCTCGTGCGACAGTACAACGCCCTGCTCGCCACCGAAGGCATCGACCTCTCTTTCACGGCCGACGCCATCGACGAGATCGCCCGCTTCGCCTTCTCCGTCAACGAGCAGACCGAGGACATAGGCGCGCGGCGGCTCCATACGATAATGGAAACCCTTCTGGACGAGTACTCATTCGAGGGGCCGGACCTCGTGGAGAAGACCGTCGTAGTCGATGCCGAGTACGTGCGAAAGCAGCTGGCCGAAATCGTGAAGAACGAAGACCTCAGTCGGTACATACTGTGATCCAAAAGGCCCGGGCCGCCCGGCGAGATGCGTGGGCCCTCTCTCTCGACCTTCGCGCCTCTACCTTCATCCTCCTGATCGCGCTCACCTGTGCCGCGTGCGGCAAAGTGGGCGCGCCCGTCCCTCCCGTCCGGCTCACCCAGCGCACGACTCAGCTTGCCGCGGTCCAACGCGGAGCGGACATATTGCTCACCTGGCCCGCGCCCGTGCTCGTGAGCGACCAGGCGAGCACCTCTTACGTCGCGCGGGCGGACATCTATCGCCTGTCGGAGCGGCGCGACGAAGAGCCCGTGCTCGACCCCGCCGACTTCGAAGAGCTGGCCGAGGTGATAGGGACACTCGACCGGCCCACGATCGATTCGCAGATAAAGGCGTTCGGAAGGCTGCAATTCACCGACGCCCTGGACCTGAGCCGGGCGGCCGACCTTGCCAACACGAGGGTTCGCTACGCCGTGAGATATGCCAACAGGAGGGGGCAGGCAGCCGCCTTCTCCAACACGGTCGCGCTCGAGCCCGCGCCCGGCATCTCCCTGCCGCCCGGCAGGCCCTCGGTCGACCGGGAGTCTCAGGACGCCGTGGCGATCTCCTGGCCCGTTCCGGAGGCGGATGTCACCGGCTCACGGCCCGCGTCAGTGGTGGGGTACAACCTGTACAGGAGGACCGGGAGGAAGAAGCAGCCGGCCGAGCCTCTGAACTCCGAGCCGCTCTCCGAGCCGCGCTTCTCCGACACGAAGTTTCAATACGGAGCCGACTATATTTACGTGGCCCGAGCCCTCTCTCAGGGAGCCAATGGATTGATCGAAAGCGCCGATAGCGAGCCGCTCGCCTTCACCCCCATAGACAGGTTCGCTCCCGGAGCTCCCGACCCCGTCTCCATCGCATCGGCCAACGGAGTCATCAGCCTCTTCTGGCCCACGAGCCCCGAGCGCGACGTGATCGGGTACAACATATACAGGTCGCTTTCGGCAGACGCGCCCGCGGAAGGCTGGACGAAGCTGAACGCCCAGCCGCTCAGCCCGGTCACTTTCCGCGACGACAGGGTCGTCCTCGATACCAGATATTTTTACAGGGTTACGGCGGTCGACAGGTTCGACAACGAGAGCGAGCCTTCGAAGGTTGTAAGCGAAACGGCGAATCCATAAAGCGAAGGTCGGGGATGACGCTCGTGCATATGATCGCGTGGTCGCGGGCGCGGCCGTCTCATACGCCTCCGGCCCCCGGACCCTGATCCCTTACTTCGCGGGGAGTCAAAAGCCGCGCGAGCCTTCCCTGCCCGTCTTCGACATCTTCCCATCGGTCGATTTGAAATTCGATGCGGGCCAG
>DATLMR010000076.1:0-14069 GCA_035537555.1 Blastocatellia bacterium | reverse complement strand
ATCTCGGAACTTTTATAATGGGCACGGGCATCGCCATCAGCGCGAGCGTCCCCTGGTTCGTTCTGCTGTTTATGGCGCTCTACCTGCTGATCTACGTCCCGGTAATGTTCGCGGAGGCCGAGACTATGGCCGACTTCTTTCCAGAAGAGTACGGGGCTTACAGCAGAGCGGTGCCGCTCTTCGTGCCGCGCTTGACGCCGTACCGGGCGCGAGCCGGCCTGCGGGCGGAAGCAGCTTCCGGGCAGAGCGGCGCATCAAACACGGGCAGGTTCGATTCGGCGCTCTATCTTCGCCATCGAGAATACAGGGCGGCGCTCGGAGTGCTTGCGGTGCTCGTGGTTCTGACGGCAAAGCTCTACTGGGCCGGCTCGCCGTGAGCCGGGCTTTCTGGACACAGGGCATATAATGAAAAAGATGAAAAGAACGCTTTTAGTATTGAGTCTGGTCCTCATTCACAGCCTGACTCAGAGTTCGGACAAGGTCAGGGCGAGCGCGACGCTCGAAGAGCGGCCGGACGTCGTCGAAAATGCGTCGGCGCCCTTGAAGCTATCGACGCCTCTCCCGTTCGCCGAGGGAGAGACGCTTACGTACGAGATCAACTTTTCGAAATTCATCCTGTCGGGAGAGGTCGGCCAATTGAAGCTCAAGGTTTCGAAGGTGTCCGATCCGGGCAAGCCGGGGCTCATAGAGATGCAAGCCGAGGCCGTCTCGAAGGGCCTTTTCCCTAAGCTTTTCGGCATAAAGGTCAAGGACATATTCACCTCTCAGGTCAGCTCGGTGGACTTCGGCCTTCAGGCTTCAAACAAGCGCCTGGAGGAAGGAAAGGTCCGGGTCGAGCAGAAGTCCCTGGTGGATCGAGAAGCCAGGCGCGTCAAATTCAGCCACCGCGACCTGACGAGAGAGAAGGACGAACCCAGCGTCCGGGAATCCGATTCGCCTCACTGGCTTCAGGACATGCTTTCCGCCTGCTACTTCGTCAGGACTCAAAAGCTGAGCGAAGGCGAAGCCATCTCGATACCCATAACCGATGAGGGAAAGGTCTATAACATCGAGGTCGTCGCAGGCAAGCGCGAAGAAGTAAAAGTCGATGCCGGCAGGTTCAAGACGATCAAGCTCGACGCAAAGATATTCGACGGCCGTTACATCCAGCGCAGCGGAGAGATGTTCATCTGGGTGACGGACGACGAGAAGCGAACCCCTGTTCGCGCAAGAATCAAGACGAACGGAGCGACCGTGAGCATAGAGCTGAAGCGCGTGAAGCAGTCGTGACGCTCCGCGAATTCGATCATCGCGGGATAGTCGAGTCGCGGTTCAGCTCGGCCCCGCACCCCGCCGCCTTCAACTCGTAGGGATAGCCGCTCGGATCCACCGGGAGCGATTCCCGGTTCAACGCGAAGCCCATCGCGCGCAGGGCGGGAGCAAGCAGGCGCAGGTCGTTCGGACAGGCTCCGGTTTGCCCTTTATATCTCGCAAGCACTCCGTTCAACGCGTCGATCTCATCCAGAGCCTGTAGCTGTTTCATTCTATACTCGGCCTGGGCGCGAATGCGCTCGTCGTCGCTGTCGAGGTAGATGCCGTATATGGCGCGGGCCGTTTCGCGCGTGCCGCCCTTGATCTTCATCACTCCCGCCAGGTCTCGCATCCACCAGGGAGCATCGGGGATACGGCCTCCGCGCTCGTACCATTCGGACGCCTTCGCGTAATCTCCCGCCTGCCAGTACATGTAGCCCAGGTCCTGATAGAGCCGCCACTCGGCCGGGTTCTCTCCGACGCCGCGTTCGAGCAATTCGACGGCCGCCGGAAAGTCGCGCTCGGGCAGGAAGATCGCCCCGAACCGGTAGGCCGGCACGTGGTGAGGATCGAGCGTGGTGATAATCTTTAGAAGCGGCGCGAGCAAGTCCATCTTTATGTCGCGAGTATTGGCGGCGGCCTGGAGCCCTCCGTTCTCCGCGATCTTCTTCCCGAAATATTGCAGGGTGCGGATCCAGTAGAGGTCCGCCGCGAGCCCGTGGAGGCCGAGGCTCATCTTCTTGATGCTCTCGCCGGAAGAGAAGTAGAGAACCTCTTCACTCACGGCTTCGCGAGGCGCGGCCCGCTCTATCCACCTCTGAAGAGGGTAGAGGAGGCAAAGGCTCGCGACGATGATCGACATGAAAACGGCTCGCATAATGACCTACTTGAAGTTTCGCTTCTCAAAGATCAGGACCGAGGCCGACACCAGCATGCCTATGTAAACAACGGCGTAAAGGGTGGCGGAGACGACGGCCTGCAAAGAGACTACGTGCCCGTGCGAGGCCTCGGCGATGTATCCGAAATTCGCGAGGTTCGGCAGCAGGTAATAGGCGCCCGTCAATATGGCGCGCACCATGCTCGAATCGCTGAGCTCCGCGGCCAGCTTGAGGTCGGCGCTGAAATGTCCGATCACGTAGATCGCAAACGAGAAGAGCGCGGCAAGCATCGGGGTCGAGAAGCTGGAGAAGAGCAGCGCGACCGCGACGATCAGTATAAGCTCCAGGTAGAGCAGGAACGCCGCCGGCAGCACCGCCGCGTGCAGAGGCACAAAGCCCTTGTTGACGTAGAGGAGCGCCAGCTCTATCCCCGCGACCATCACCGTGGAATTGACGAGCAAGGTCATGCAGAGCCCCAGGTACTTGCCTACGATGAACTCGTAGCGGCGAACGGGCTTCGACAGCAGGCTGTAGATCGTCCGCTTGTCTATCTCTTTATAGACGAGCCCCACTCCGATGAAGATCGAGATGAGCGCGCCGAAGACGAGCATAACGCTCAGGCCGAGCGCGGCGGTGAACTGGCTTTCGTAATCGACGGAGAGCTGGCTTATGAAGACCGACGCGCCCACCAGAACGAGCACGAAAAGAATCAGGTTGTACAATACGCGGTCGCGCACCGATTCGCGAAAGGTATTGAGAGCGATGACGCTGATTCGTCGAAACCCGCTCTGCTTCATATGAGGCGCGGCCTCCATGCTATGCGACGCCCGAATCTCCGGGCGAATCTGACTTGTTGCCATTTTCCTGTCCGGGTTCTGCAATGAACCGTCTCTGTAAATCTCGATCCTTGCGGAGCAATGCAACGGCATGGGGGCATGTGAAACTAGAGAAGATAGGTGATTGGATGACGAGGGGGCGAGTCGGGCCGACCTATGCGGAGCCGGGCATCTTCAAGGCTTGCGCAGCCTCTTTCGATGCCCGGCCCGAGATTCAAAGCTACTGTGATATAAGCTGCCCGTCCTTGGGTATACGATCTTGAGGAGTCGCCGTCGGCGGCTGGGCTCCTTCAGCCTCGAATATGGACATGGTTTCATTGGAATAAAAAGATCTATTCCCCGTGCCGAACGCGCCAACCGACTGCGGCTTCGCCGTCGTATCGAACATCGAAGGCATGCCCTCGGCGTTTATCGCGGTCGAAGTATAAGAGTACCCGCCCTTGATTCCGCTCGCGATGTTGGCGTCCGCCAGGTGCTCGGAGCCGAGCATCGAAAGGTCGGCAAACTTGCCCCGCCCCTTCGTGACCGAATATTGAAGCTGCGCGGTGCCAAGCTGTTTGACTTCCGAAAGCGCTGCCGTTTCACGCGCGGCCTGCTGGGATTTGAGCAGGTTCGGGATGGCGATGGCTGCGATGATGCCGATGATTGCGACTACTATGAGCAACTCGATCAGCGAGAAACCTCTCTGCCGTTTTCTATTCATTACTATTCTCCTCAGCTCTTATAATGAGCGTCCCCGATCAGGGGATAGCTTTGTGCTCTCTTACGAAATCGAACGCGGCCTCTACCGGGCGGTTCGTTTAATTTTCGAGCTGATGGAGAAACTATAGCACAAACGGGTGACCCTCTTAAAGGATCACCCGTTCGATACTTCCTAGAAATTTATCGCGGCCCTGATTTACTCGAGCACCGAGCCGTTGGTCGGCTTGCGAACCGTGGAGCTGACGCCGGCGTCAGGCGCCGCGCCGCCGGCCATCTGATAGATGACGTAGGTCTCGTTCGAGTAGAACGAGCGGTTGCCCGTGCCGAACGTGCCGGTCGACTGGGGTTCCGCGGTCGTGTCAAAGAATGAAGGCGGGTTGCCATCCGCATCGGCCGGCGTTCCGGCAGAGACGAACGAGAAGCCGCTCTTGGTTCCGCCTGCCAGCGTCGAATCGACGGCGCCGTCGTTGCCGAGAGCAGTCAGGTCATCAGCAAAGTTCCTGCCGAGTCCGGCAGTCGATTGATAGGTGGCTTGCGCCGTCCCGATTGTGCGCGTCGAGCCGATGGCCGATGCCTCGTTGGCCGCCTGTCGGGACTTGAGCAAGTTGGGAATTGCGATAGCGGCAATAATACCGATGATTGCCACAACGATCAGCAGTTCGATAAGCGAGAAACCTTTTTGATTCTTCATAGTCAAGTAATCCTCCATCTACGTTTTCCGAGTTATTGCCGTAGGTCTTGTTCGTCCCTAGCGGCCGACTTACGACAGGTCACGCAGTACCAAAGGGCAAAGCCCGTGCCACCAGCTGCGGCGCGGGCTCGGGATCGGGAAGTGCTTGCTGAGTAAGAGTTTCGATCCGGCGGCAGGGACTGAGGGGTATTTTCCAGTGAGTTTCTTAACAAAAAGCGGTATCGGAGATTGCCACTTTTTGTTATAGAAACATTATCTCGGTATCGGCGGGCTGGTCCCGTCCGCGGGCGCCCCCGGGTTATATCGGATGACGGCAGTCTGATCGACGTAGAAGTGAGTCAGCAATCCCGGCGAATCCTGCGGACTAGCGTGACAATTGAAGGACTTGCCCGCATCGGTCAAATTGATCACAAAACTATACCCGCTCTTGGACCCGGTCGTGATGTTGCTGTCGAGCGTTCCTTCGGGGGTAAGTTGCGCCAACGTTCCATATACCTGAAACTTTCTCTCGTACAGGTATTGCGCCGTCGTGATGGTTCTCAGGGTTTGAATGGCCGAGGCCGAGTTAGCGTTCTGCCGCGCGCGACGTAGCCCGGGCACGGCCAGGGCACTGATGACGCCGATTATGACCACAACCATTAACAGCTCGATTAGAGAGAAACCGCGCTCCTGTTTCATATTAATTTCTCCGGGCTCCTCAAGGCCGATTGAATTCTCCTTGACCTGAGCCGGGATATTGCAATGCCCGTGCCACCTTCCCGGCTCGTCAAATACGGCGGCTCTTAAACGGAAGCGCCTTGTCGATTCTCGCGGCATATTAAGATCGGCTTCCCGAAACAGGTAAAAGGATGGCGGGAGATTGAGGGATCATGCCGGGCGTGGGCAAAACGACGGCCCGTGCGGGCAGGCTCGCCGCCACGGGCCGTCGTGCAGATTGAATGTTCGGGCTCTACTTGTGAGCGATACTGTCGCTCAAAGCGGTCGATTCTCTTAGCAGGCTCGCCGTCTGCCGAATCTTATGCTTATCGAGCAGGTGGCGGAGGCTGCGAACGGACATGTTCAAGATTTCGGCCGCGCGGGTCTGGTTGCCCCCGGTCCTCTGGAGGGCGCGGATGATGTAGTCCTTCTCGAGCTGCGCGAGGTATGCTTCGAGGTCCATGCCCTCGTCCGGAAGATCGACATCCATCACGTTGCGCGGCTTGTACTTCAGTATGCGCTCGGGCATCCGCTCGGGCATGATCACGTCGGTCGGCTCCAGAGCTACCGCGCGCTCGATGGTGTTTTCGAGCTCCCGGACGTTGCCCGGCCAGTCATAAGACTCCAGATACCGCATCGCATCTTCAGAGATGCCGAGCTTCGGGCGGCCGGCATTGTTGCTGTATTTCTCGAGGAAGTGTTGGACCAGGTCGGGTATGTCCGTCCGGCGCGCGCGCAAGGGGGGCATCTCGATCGGTATGACGCTTATGCGGTAGAAGAGGTCGTTTCTAAACGTGCCGTCCTCGACCATGTTCGCGAGATCGCGATTCGTCGCCGCCACGACCCTGCAATCGACAGGTATCTCTTCAACCCCGCCCACGCGCCTTATGCTTCTCTCCTGCAACACGCGCAGCATCTTGACCTGCATGGCGGGCGTCGTCTCGCCAATCTCATCCAGAAATATCGTGCCGCCCTCGGCCGCTTCGAACAGCCCCTTGCGATTGGAGACGGCTCCGGTGAAGGACCCTTTCATGTAACCGAACAGCTCGGATTCGAGCAGGGTTTCGGTGAACGCGCCGCAGTTGATCGAGACGAAAGGCGCGGCCGCGCGATTCGACCTGCTGTGGATCGCGCGCGCGACGAGCTCTTTGCCCGTTCCGGACTCGCCCGTGATGAGCACGGTGGAGGTGGTCGCCGCCACGATGTCTATCATCTGATAGACGGCCTGCATCTGCGGAGAACGGCCGACGATGTTCTCAAGCGAGTTTCGCTGCCGCAGCTCCCGCTTCAGGAGAGTGTTCTCCTGTCGCAGCTTCTTCTTTTCGAGAGCCTTGCCGATGGTGATCTTCAGCTCCTCCACATCGAAGCCCGCGTCCTTGATGTAGAAGTCCTCAGCCCCGAGCTTGAAGGCGCGGCGCGCGGTATCGACGGTGGCAAAGGCCGTGATCATCACGACCATGCTCTCGGGCGAGATCTCTCGGACGCGCTCGAGCAGCTCGATGCCGTTGATGTCCGGCATCTTCACGTCGGAGATGATCAGGTCGTATACGTTCTGGCGCACGAGCTCGAGCGCGCGCGTGCCGTTCTCCGCCGTGTGCACCGAATAGCCCTGGCGCTTCAACACGAGTTCTAGCAACTCCCGCATGCTGCGCTCGTCGTCAACAACAAGGATCTTTTCCATTACTCCCTCTTTCCGGAATTCAGGGCCAGGCGGTTATTTCTTACTTCGGCTCCGCTCGCCGCGATTGCCGGCGAAGGGCTTGAGGCCGATTCCTCGTTCCGAATGACCCGGCCGCCGGCAGGCAGCTTAATCGCTATACTCGTCCCCTTACCGGCTTCGCTCTCGACGAATATCTTCCCGTTATGATCCCGCACGAGCTGGTAGACGATGGCCATTCCGAGGCCCGTGCCCCCGCTGGATGAGTTAAAAGGCTCGAACATCCTATCCTTCTGCTCCCGGCTCATTCCCTGCCCCGTATCGCGGAACGATATGGTGACATCCAGGCCCGGACCCGCTTCGAGCGTGACCTGCAGCTCGCCGCCGCGCGGCATCGCCTGAATCGCATTGCGCGACAGGTTCCAGAATATCTGCCTTATCTGGTTCGGGTCGCCGTTATAATGCACGGGCTCGGAGGGAAATCTCTCCGTGAGCAGGTGGTCGGGAGTCAGCTCGGTGCTGTTCCTGAGCAGGGCGACCGTCTCCGACAATATGCTCGAAAGCTCTATCACCGTCCGCTCTATCCGCGGCGGCCTTGCATAGGTCAGGAAGTCCGACACGATCCGGTTGAGCCGGTCCGATTCTCGAAGCACGATCTCCATAAGCTGAGATTGATCCGGAGAGAAGCTGAGCTCGCTTGCGAGCACCTGGACCGAGCCGCGCATGGAGGCCAGAGGGTTTCTGATTTCATGCGCGAGGCCCGCGGCCATCTTTCCCAGAGCGGCGAGCCGTTCCTGTCGCCGCACTTCTCTTTCCAGCTCCATAACCTCGGTCAGGTCCTGGAAAGTCAGAACGTACCCGCGCGCGTGGTCGGATTCGTCGACGAGCGGCGCGACCGAAAATCCGAGGTGCAGCTCGCGCCCGTCGGCCGTCTTGCAGCCTATGTCGAACCTCGGCAGGCGCGAGCGCGTCCTGATCGATTCGAGGCCGACTTCGATCTGTTTCTGGATGTCCCCGAAGATCGTGAATATGTTTCGCCCGCGAACCTCCGGTACTTTGTACCCGGTGATCTCTTCGGCCGCCCGGTTGAACGTGATTATGTTGCCGCGAAGGTCGGTCGTCACAAGGCCGCTGCGCATGCTCTCGATGATGCGGTCATTGAACAACCTGTAATCGGCCAGATCCCTGGTCGCCGTCGCAAGCTCGGTCTCGTTGCGGCGCGCGCGCTCGGCCAGATGGCCCGACAGGGCCGCCACCGCGAGAATCGCCATGCAGTTGAGCGCGAACATCAACTTTATCCACGGCAGATTCACCTCGACGTAGATGGGCCATCCGCTCGCGCGCCCGATGATCCCCTCCATCGTCAGGATCGCGACCGTCGTGTAGAGCGCCGCGCCTGAAAATCCCAGAATCAGCACTTCGCGCCGCCCGAACAGCGCGCTCGAAGCGAAGAGGATCACCAGGTAGAGGGCCAGAAACGGAGACTCCACGTCCCCCGTGTTGTAGACAAGCCACGTCGTTATTATGAGATCTATCGAAAGCTGTAAAAATCCCTGGAGCCTGTAGGATACCGAGGACCTGAACGCGAGGAAGTAGAACGCCGACGCGAGCACGACCAGGCCCGATACGGAAGCCAGCACGGGCACGAACGAACGCGACGAGTTATCCTGCTCGAATAACCCGACGGCGATAAGCAGAGTGCCCGCTATGGCGAGTCGCGAGATCAACAACCAGTGAAGCTTTCTGCGCATATTTTATGAGGTATGCGAAGCGATAAGAGCCGCGAAAATTCGTTCCGGGGATATTTTAACGTGTGCAGTTGACTCTCATCTTCCCGCTCTTGGGCGGGGTTACTTAGTAGAGGCTGTAGGAGGCGTCGATGACTATACCACGGGTGTAGTTTGCGCTCAAGGCATCTTTTTGAATGCCGAGCAAGGGCCGCCCCGGGGAATCTAATCGAGCGAGTCGACATGATTCCCCGGGGCAGCCCTTGTATGCGGCCCGAGCGGGCGGGCGTACTTATCGGGCGCTTTATCGAAGGGGCGTTCCCGAGCGTGTCACAAACTCGCTCCGCGAAACTGAGCGCCCGGCGCTTCTCTCCCTACGGCCCGCAACGAACGCGAACGCCGTCCAGCCTGACATCGTCGACGTACCAGCCGAGACCCTTGACCGTCGAATCCGTCCCGATGCGGAACCTTATCGTCACCGTCTTACCCGCGAAGCTGCTCAGGTCTATCACGACGGGTTGGAACTCTCCGTGGCGCCCGCTTATCCAGCCGGGCCTCCCCTTAAGAGTGTTATCTCCGAAGCTTAATAACGCTCCGTTATACCGGCCTTTGACGATGTGCTGGCCGAGATCTTCGAAGCCTCCTCCGGTGGAGATCTCTATCACCCCTCCATCGAATCCGCCCGGCTCGAACTCGAAAGTATGAAAGAAAGTCAGCCTGACATCCTTCGCGTCCGCCGGAATCGCCAGCGGAGCCGTGTCGAGAAACGCGTCGGTCTGCTTACCCAGATTGGGCGTGAACCACGATTTCGATCCCGAGCGGGATCGACGTTCCGAGATCACCCACGTATCGATCCGGTTCTTCTTCTTCTTGATGGAGCTTCCGTGGGTCCAGGCGGCCGCCCCGGAATCGATGTCATCCTGGAGCACAGTGACAGGCGTCGCCGAGCCTACCCGAACAGTCATCGGCAGCCGAGAGACGAAACCCTGGCCGCCGACTTCGAGAGAGAGCTGGATGACCGTGCCGCACGCGACGCTCCCGCCAACCGTGAAGGTGAACGGCGCGGGCACGTCGCGCGATGCGCCTCCGGGAATATCCGGCACGTCCACAGAACCCGTGCCGACCGTGACGCCCTGCGTCGAGGAAGTCAGAGTCGCTTTGCCTCCAGTGAGCGCGAAGGGCGAAGCGTTCCCAAGGCTTATCGACATGGAGGCTGTCTCTCCCGGATCGACGAAAGAGTCCCCGCCGGCTGTCAGCGTTCCGCCCGTCCTGATTGCCACGGGCACGTCCTTGCGCTCGGCGTTGTAGACCACGAGCGCGAAATCCTGATCGGTCGCGTCTCCGTTTCCGGGGATGGCGTCGCCCGCGATGTTCGAGGCGCGAACCCGAACGACGAAGGTGCCCGAGGTTCCCGCGGGCAGCCACACGCTTTCAATGTTGTCTTTCGTGTTGGGCGGAGTCGCGGCCGACTGCGATACGTTTCCCGAGAAATCATTGGCGACGTAAACCTTGCCGTCGATCACGACCTGTAGATCGAGGTCGTTCACCCACGGGGCCAAAGAAGAGAGGCCCGGCGCATCGGTCCACGCGAGCGTCACCCGGAAAGGCTGGGTCGGGTCCGTGACGCTGCCCGTCAAGACGAACTCCTGGCCGCTTTCGGAGAGAACATTCGTCTGGTCCACGAATATCTTCGATTGGCTGTCGAAGGCGCGGCCCGTGTTCATAAGGCCCCACCCCTGTCGCGGGTGCGGCAGGTCGCCCGCCGCCAGCTCTCCCGTCATGTAAGTGGTCGTGTTGACGAGCAGAGCCTTGACGAGGGCCGGGCTTGGCTCCTGGCCGCGGCTGAGAAAATGCTGACGCACGAGCGCGGCGGCCCCCGCCACGGCCGGAGTCGCGTGACTCGTTCCCGACGACCACGTGTAGAGAGTCTGGCCCGCCGGGAAGTACGGCTTTCCGATATCCTCTCCGCAAATGCCCTCGCCCACGAAATCCGGATGCTGAGATGCCGCGCCCTGAATGTGTGTGCCCGGGGCCGCGAGGTCCGGCTTCAACCTCCCGTCATTAACACTTCCGCCCGAAGAGAAGAACGCTATGTCGAGGGCGCTATCCGCGTCGAGGTCTTCGACGCCGCACCCGTCAGAGCCGCCCTTTCGAAAGCTTTCGCTCGCCGCGACCGAAATGACATTCTTTCCCGTGCCGGGCGAGCCGATGCGCCCGCCGGGGCCGGCGTTCCCCGCCGCGAATACGATCACCATCTCCTGGTTGCCCGCCTGGCCCGGCAGCGCGTCGCGCACTCGCGAGTCGTATTCCTGCGAATCGATCGTGTATTCGTTCGTGCCGGAGCCCCAGCTGTTCGACGAGATGCGCGCGCCGTCGCGATAGGCTTCGGAGATCAGCTTCGTATAAGGCTCGACGAGGTCGAACCTCCCGGTCGATTGAAATATCCTCGAAGACCCGAGCCTCGCGAAGGGCGCCACCCCGAGGCCGTAATTGAATCCTGAAGAGTCCCGCGCCGACGCGGAGACGTTCGCGCCGCCCGCGATCGACATGTTTATGGTCCCGTGCCCTCCCGCATCCCCGGCATCAAGCTCCGACGTGTAATCGCGCGCGTAGACGACGCGGCTCTGCCCCGAAGCGTCGAGAAAGTCCGGGTGCAGCCTGTCGGGCGCGGTCGAGCCTCTGTCCATGCCGGTATCGGTTATGTCGATTGCGAAGTTGAACCCGGAAGCGAAGCCGTGGGCCTGGAGCCAGGCCAGGTATCCCGGGCCGCGCGCCTGTTTTCCATCCGCGCTCAGCTCTCCGGCGACGATCTGGCTGCTGCGCTCGTCGTACAGCTCGGGAGCCGTCCAGGGCTCAATATTGACGACGTTGCCGAGCGCGGCCAGCTCTTTGATTCGCCGCGCTCGCACGCGCATCTTCAGGTTGGTGAAGTCGAGGACTTCGTAAGAATCGCCGACGAGCGAAGAGGCCAGCCGCTTCGCCGCTTCAAGGTCGGCCTCGGAACCGGAGCCCTCCCGCCCGCGCGCGAGCTGAACGGCCACCGTAACGTCCCCGCCCTCTTCTTCATTCATCAGCGGGCGCAGGCCGGGATGAATTTTATACTCGTCGATAAACGGCCCCTCCCACTGAATGAAATCGCCGCCGCCGCGCGATGCTTTCAGAAACCGCTCGGTCGCGGAATAACCGGCGCGGACCAGGTACGCGTTGTTCGGAACGTAAGCGATGGGTTCGACGCCGCCCGCCCTCAGGCCATCGAGCCACTCCCGTTTCACCGGCCCGACGAATTGCACGAGCCTGAGCCGCGTGCCCTCGAACTTCGCGCCCTCTTGCGAGGCGTCCTTCAAGCCCGCTCCGCGCCCTGCCGCCGCGCGGCCCAGCCCGAGGAACCTCCCCGGAGCGTCCCCGGCCGTCGTGTCGATTGCGCCCGAGCGCAGCAACAGCACATTCAAATCGTCCCGCACTACCGGAGAGGGAACGGCGTGAAGCTCGTTCGAAGAGCTTCCGTCCGCGGACCTGTTCAGGCTTTCGAGCGCGGGCGCAAGCGACCCTTCGCCGCGCCCTCCACTCGCGCCCATGCGATCGAGCGCGGCCTGAGTGATGGCGAAGAGCTTGAACGAGCCGTAATCCTCAAGCTCTACCGCCTCCGACGACATGGCGAAAGCAAGGCTCTCTTTATCATCGGCCGAGATGACGACCTTGCGCAGGGCGCCGGGGCTGCGATACGTCTCCGGCCCGACCGAGCGCCCGGCCGCGAATGCGCGCGAGGCCCCGGACTTGTCGCGGCGTCCCTCAACGTCTTTCTTGAGAGCGAGGGATCGGATGTCGGCACCCACGACCGCCGACAGAAGGAACGACGCGACCGTGATGAAAGAGAGAACGAAACCCTTCTTCATAAAGCCTCCGCTTACCAGTACAACCCACCATGTTGGATTATTTATTACGATTGCCGCCCGACAGGTCAGCCTGGAACACAACGCCGAATTCCGGCGCGCGAATTTAGGTTCTATTGATTCGAAGCGCCCCGCGTGCCGAACGAATACCCGGAAAGCTTCCACTCGCCTTTCACGTCAACAAACTGCAAGGTGGCTTCGCCTCTCGTCTGCTCGAACGTGACGTCGTAATTCACGACCGCGAATGATTTCTCGCCTTCCTTCGCGAAGTTGGCGCCCTTTCGCTTGTAGTCCCGGACCTTGCCGAGCGCCGTAACCTTTTTCAGGTCGTCGGCGACGGCGAGACGGGCTTTCTCTTTTTGCAGAATAGTCGCGGCGTCATTATATATAACGTCGTACTGAGCCCCCTTCAGGCGCTCGAAGAACTGCGCCCCGGCCTTCTCTGCATCCTCCGGGGGAGCCTCCCGCCCCGTGATGGAACATGCGAAACACGAAACCAGCAGGAACACGACGAGCGCGGTTCGAAGCATCAAGACCTCTATTGATTGAAATATTTACCTGTGTAAAACAGAGCAGAAACAATACCAGCAGAGTCGAAAAAAGAAAAGCATGGGATATAAAGGGATCGGCAAGGCCGCGTGCTTCGATTATCGAGCCCCGCGCGACGCCTTAAAGAGAGCATGGCATGCGACCTGAGAACGCGCCGCCCGCGCTCTCAGGATGAACCGAATCGCCCTCCGGCCTACCAGGAATAGACGAGGCGCTCGGAGACGACGGCCCCCTCCGTCGCGCGCCGTAAACGCGCCTCCTTGATCCCGGACGCGCCGAGCAGGCTGGATATATTCTCGCTGAAGAACTTCACTTCCCCGCTCTCTTCCTCGTCCTGGCCCGCCGCGCCGCTCGTTTCGACCTTGCCGTCGAGCTTCGACATCAGCCTATCGAATACAGGTTTCGCGTCGGCGATCCTTACGACCGCGTAGAACTCGACCTGCCCGTCGATCTTCTGAGGCGCGGACGGTCCCGATGCCGCCGCCATTATGTCTCTCGCGAGCTCCCTGCTAGACGCCAGCACCAGATACCTGTCGCTCACCGAGTAAGCCGCGCCCTGCTCAAGCAGAGACTGGGCGAGGTAGCGGACCGACGAATCGGCCTGCCACGCCAGTTGAGGGTCCACGCCCGAAACGACGAACCGCGAGCGCATCTCGTCGGCCACTGCCTTCTCGAGCGCCGCGCGGTCCAGGGCCGCGCCCGCCCTCATCTCGACTACGACCGCGCGCTCGAATCTGGCGAAGGGGCGGCCCTGGTCCATGCGCGACCTTGCGATCTCGCAATAGCCCACGGGCGAGGTCGCGCTCAGAACCTCTTCGAGCCTCGCGGTCATGCCGGGAGCGCGCGAAGCCTGGGGCACGGAGTCGTTCGCTTGAGCCGTCGCGCTCGCGGGGCGCGGGGGGTTCAACGACATGTCGTCGTCGACGTCCTTATCGAAGCGCGTGTCCAGGCGGCTGTACCTCTCCGTGCGGGCACGGCCTCCGGCCTCATCATCGCTCGACCGCGTGTGGTCGGGCACCTGGCTCGACAGACGGGTTTCATCCGGCAGTTTTCCGAAGAGCGATCCGAAGATCGTCTCCCCGAGCCTTCCGCCCGGGTTGCCCGCGCGCACTTCGATCAACTGCGCGTCGGGAGGGGCGAATTTCGCAAACGC
>DATLMR010000075.1:0-9942 GCA_035537555.1 Blastocatellia bacterium | reverse complement strand
TGCTGCTCGACGTTATCATCAGCCTGACCAGCTCGCGAACGCGCGCGGTCTGGCCGGTCTTCGAGTAGAGAGAAAGCTCGGAATCGCTATCGGGCGAGATGGAATAGTGGCTGCCGTCGGCGATGCTGATGAAATCGTTCTTTATCTCGACCGGCGCGTCGAGCGAGAGCTTTCCCCCGCGCGCCTGCCTGAAGACCTCCATCATCACGGGAAGCTTCATCGTGCTTGCGGCGTGGAAGCTCTCGTCCGGCTTTATAAAAAACGTCTCGCCGTTCGCCGTGTCGAAGAAGGCGACGGCGACGCTCTCGGCCCCGCTTGCCCGGACCAGCTCTTCGATCTTTCCGGAGTCGATCGACTGTTTTCTTACCGGGCCGGGCGCGGCCGGCGACGCCGCGGCAGCCAGCAAACAGGCCACCAGGGCCGGTTTGAAGGCGGCGCGCAGCACGAGCCATGAAAGAATACCTGCCATACGGTGGCGCTCCCGAACTCTCTTCATAGACGGATAATCAGAAGACTTTACAACGGTTCCGCGAAGAGCGGCAAGGGGGGCCTTCGCCGGGCCTGACGCCATAAAAAAATTCAGCCACCGTGAAGATGGCTGATTAAGTCCATGGCTGTACTGAAGAAAAATTCGCAGGGCGTCAGTGGACCTGCCGCTTAAGGAATATCGTGTCGTAGTGTCCCGTGAGCCTGTAGCCCGCCCGGTCGTAGAAGTTGAGCGCCACCCGGTTCTCTTCATTCACGAGCAGGCATATATTTCTTGTCCGCTCGAGGAGGGCCCGGGTCAACTGCGTCATGCATCGTAGCCCCAATCCATTGCCGCGTTTTTCAGGACTCATCCATATGCCTTCGAGGTAGACGATCTCGGGCGATTCGGTCTGGCATTCGGCTTTGAATATCACCTTACCGTCTTCGATCCAGACCCAGGTCCGCCCCTGCTCTATGCGGCGCGCGCAGCGGTTGCGGAACCCCTCGGGGTCGGTCAGGAGAGGATCGACTCCGCTCTCTTCAAGCGCGGTCAGAGCGTGGACCGGCACTATGGCGTCGAGGTCATCGGGCGTGGCCTGCCTCAGGCCCGCCACCTCTTCAAGCCCTTCCAGGGGGCTGCTCTGTTCGAATAGCAGCTCGCGACAGAAGCAGCGCAGCTGCTGCCCGTGTTCCGAGTAGTAGCTCCAGAAAGATTCGACCTTCTCCTGCTCACCCCAGAGCATATGAATGTTCAGACAGCTCTGCGCGATTCGGGCAAAGGCCTCGATTGCCTGCTCGCTCTCGGTTTCAAACAGCGTCGCGTGTCCGATCAGGGCCAGGCCGACCATCTCTCCCTGCTCGCCGCGACAGGCGTAAAAGCTTCCGCGATTGAGGGGGCTCTCCATCCCGTTATTGAGAATGAAGCCGGCCAGTCCGAAGGTGTGGGAAGGCCGCTGGCCGAGAAACCGCAGCGCTTCGACTCTCTCTCTTTCAGAGAGGAGGTGCGTGGTCATCGCCACCGGCCGCTCGGGTATGAACCCGGGCGCCTTCACCTCGTCTGTGTTGTTCTCTCTTGCCTGCAAGCGCATTTTATCTCTCCTGTCCTATCTCTATAAGATCGTCAGACATTACTATGTTGCAGCTTGCAAGGTTATTGCGCGTCCGGTGAGGGAAGCATGGCCTGGCCGGAATCGCCCAGCAAGGCGGCCAGGGCCGAGAGAGAGATTGAAGTATAGCGAGGCACTACCGAATCAGAGAACAGCGTGCCGTCGGCCAGCATTGTCCCGTCGGCCAGCATTGTCCCGTCGGCCAGCAGCGTGCCCGCGGCGGACGAAGTGCCTATCCGCAAGATCGTATTATTCGACCAGAAGCTTCCGTCAGAGAGCATCGTGCCGTCAGCCAGCATTGTGCCGTCTGAGAGCATGGTCCCATCGGCGAGCAGGGTCCCGTTCGAGCGCATCACTCCGTTTGTGAGCAGGGTCGACGAGCCGTAGATTCCCTGGTACCTCTGTATAAGTTCCGGCCCGTAGATGACGTTCCATTTCTGGACGAGCCCGCGGCCCCAGTTGAACGAGGTGCCGCCCACGGTGGATGCCTGCGCGGGCACCGCGCACGTGGAGCACATCAAGGGGGCTCCGAGTATCAGGTTCGACAGATCCGTGCGAATGGAGCCGGCGAGGCGCACCGATCCTTCGACATTCAGCAGGCCTGTTCCCTGGTCCCAGTTGCTGTATCCGGCTAAAGGCTGCGCCGTGTATTCGAGGACGGCTTTGACGAGATTGGGGTTCAGGCTCGGGTTCCGCTGTAAGACCAGAGCGGCTGCCCCGGCGACGACGGGCGTAGCCATCGAAGTGCCGCTCATATACATCATCTCGCGCGCGAAGTCGGTGCTCACGTTGGCGTCGAGCTCGGGATGGGTTCTAATGATCGAACAGTCTCTCGATTGCGCTTCGATGATCTTGTTGCCGGGCGCGATCAAGTCGGGCTTGATTATATTGTCGTAATGCCTCACGCCGGCCGAGTCGGTGTAATAGCCGCGCGTCGGGCCGCGAGAGCTGAACGACGCGACGCTATCGTCCGAGCGACTATCCGTGCCCTGCGTATTCGCCGCGCCGACGGTGATGACCGAAGGCTCGATCCCGGGCGAGTGAATGCCTCCGTAGACCTTGGCTCCAAAGTCATCCTTGCCCAGGTTGCCGGCGGCGGCGCAGACGACTATCCCGCTGCTGACCGCTCTCCTGACGGCGAGACAGAGCGGGTCGTTCGCGTAGGACTCGACCGCCGTGGTGCCGAGGCTAAGGTTCATCACCTTGATGTTGTACGTGGCCTTGTTCGCTATGCACCAGTCGATTCCCGCGATGACGATAGAGGCTTTGCCGACGCCGGCGGAGTCGAGCACGCGCACGTTGATGATCTTCGCGTTGGGAGCCACTCCGGTGTATGAGCCGCCCGCGACGGCTCCATTTCCAGCGGCGGTCGCCGCCACGTGCGTGCCGTGGCCGTAAGGATCGTCCGTCCTGTTCTCGCCGGTAAAGTCGATGCTCTTTACTATTCTCGATACCCCCGCGGCGTCCTTAAAAGACTGGTGCGCCGCGTAGATTCCCGAATCGAGTATGGCTATGCCGATACCGGTGCCGGTGAGAGTTCCGCTTGAGGCAGTGCCCATGGAGCGCGTCTGGGCCGCGCCGGTCGATGTCTCCAGGTGGCCCATCACCTGTGCCGACCTGTCGAGCGAGACGAAGGCCACGTCGGAACGCGCGGCGATGTCGCTTATGGCCTCCACCTTGACCTTGTTTACGAGCAGCTCGGTGAACTTGCCGAACTCGATATTCCCTCGCCCGCCCGCGGCTGACTGCAAGGCGGCCTTCAGGCCGGCGCTTGCCTTCGCGGTGGCGGTCACGATCACAGGCACCCTGGTGCCCGGCGCGGCGCTCTCCATTATGCTCTCAAGATCTCTAGGCACCTTCTTCTTCGACGCGGCCTGTGCCTGCGGCAGAAAGTTTCCTGTCGGAGGCATAACAGCCGCCGATGAAAATACCAGGAGAGCCACCATTAAAACCCTGAGGAATCCGTCTATCTTTTTCATTTTTCCGCCTTCCTTATTACTTCCCGTCGTCGCCGCGTTTCGGCTTTACTCATTCGAAGGTTCTCAATATGCCTTCTCATAACCGCATACCCTGCCCTGATCATATCAACGGACGTGCCATGCGCGATTCCGAGGGCGCGCCGGGTGAGAGTCCGGCTCCCCGGCCCTTTCTCTACTCCGGGCCTGCCGCCCGCTAACTCTTACTATTTCGCGGTTTAGTTTTCGCGGAGGGGGTCTCGAGCAGCGCCGTCGTGGAGTAGATCACCTTGCTCAAAATATCGAAGGTAATCGCGTTCACACTGGGGTCTTTCCATCAGGTTGATCGAGGATTAAAGTAAATTGATCGATTCAAATTGACCGAAGCGCGAGTGGAGTAGCTTAAGAATACCGTGACAGGCAGGGTCCGAAGGGCGGGGGCGAAGAGCCCGGGCGGCGCGCTTATGGCTTGCGCGCGATGATGAGTCTCAGTCCCGGCGCGGTGCGCGTGACGGCGCGGGCCGCGCGAACGAACCCGGCATCCGAAAGCCACTCTTCCACCTCGTCGATCAGGTAAGAGGTGCCGCCGGAAGCGACCAGCATATGAAGCGCCATCAGGGCGGGCAACACGTCGCGCTCGCCTTCCGGCTCTTTGAACATGTCCCAGACCACTATGCGCCCGCCCGGCGCGAGCGCACGGAAGACCTTTTCGAGCACGCGGCGATTATCATCTTCCGAAAAATTGTGAACGATGTTGAAATAGAGCGCCGCGTCATAATCCGAGCCGAGGTCGTCCGACAGGAAATTGCCCACGTGAAATCGCACGCGCTCGGCCATCCCTTCGCGCTCGACGATCTCTCGCCCGATAGAGGATGTCGGCCCGAGATCGAAGACGGTCGCGGAGAGGCGCGGGTACTTGCGACAAAAGGCGATTGAATATCCGCCGTGCCCTCCGCCCACGTCGAGCAGGCTCCTCGAACCCGCGGGCAGTTTCACCGAGCGAATCAGCTCGGGCGCGGTGAGAGTCGCCACGTCGCGCAGGCCTACGATGTGCCTGCGCAAAATCGTGCGATGCTCTTCATCGTTCAGCCAGTCCTGGTAATCGTCTCCCGCAGGCCCGCCCTTGCGAATCGATTCTTCGAGGTTGAGCCATACGCCCCAGAGGTCGTTCACGTGTTCCAGCATGTTGCCGATGTAATCACGAGACGAGCGCACGAGCCATTTGCGCGACATGGGCGTGAGGCCGACGCGCGGCCCCTCGCGCTCCAGGTAGCCATTCGCGCAGAGAGCGTCGGACAGGTCTGTCACGCCCCGCTCGGATGCTTTCAGCCGTTCGGCAAGCTCGCGCGCGGAGAGGGGTCCGCCCGCCAGCTCCGTGAATAGTCCGATCTCGTTCGCCGCGAGTATCGCCTTGGCGTTCATCATCGCGCTGAAAGAGTCGATCAAAGGCACGGGAACGCGATTGGCCTTTACGAGCAGGCGCTCGATCAATCCGTCTGGTTTAGATCCGACTTTCAATAGTTAGGACCTTCGACATTCAAGTGGAACCGGAAAAGGTACTGCAATTGGTCCGGCAACGCAAGCCGCCGTCTCCGCTTGATACCGGGATAAATTGGAACTAACCTTGGAATTGTCGAGTTCAGCCATCGGCGGCGCGGTAAAGGAGCAAGCGATGAAGAAAGCGGTATCGATGAGTTTTCTGGCGATCTCTCTGGCGATTTCGCTCATTCCCGAATGGAAGATCGCCTCCGCGAGCGCGCAGGAACCGGGCGCTCCGGCCCAAACGAAGGCGCAGACGCCACCGGGGCAGAAGCCTGCCGGGGACAAGGCGACGGGGCAGGAGCAGGTTGTCGAAGGGAGCGACGAAGCCTTACGCCGCGCGATATCGGGACTCTCGGAACAGGTCGGCGAGCTGAAAGCCGAAGTCCGCAGGCTCAGACAGGAGACGGAGCGCAGCTCGATAACCCTCGAAATCATGCTTTATGAAGAGAGGCTCGCAAAGGCCGAAGCGAAGCTGGACGCGGAGACGCAGAATCTCAACCAGCTCGACTCGCGCGTGCAGGATATTCAGCGCCGCATCGAGTCGGTCCCGCAGGAGGTGCTGGCCCGTGGAATCCTGCGCCGCGACGAAGGAGAGAGGGCCTTGCGCGCCGAGTACCAGCGCCTGCTCGATCAGACCCAGGAAGACAGAATAACGCAGCAACAAAGGGTGACCGAAGCGCAGGCGAAGGTCGCGCGCCTGCGCCAGCAGGTCGAAGCCCTGAGCAAGAAGCTGGAGCCGGTCGAAGAGAAAAAGTGACCGGGGTCACGGATGATACCCATGCTCGTGATCGAGCCAGGCGGATTCTTTCTCGACATCGCCTTGTCCGCACGCGGGCTGCCCCTTCTCCCCTCTCTACCGGTCCAGCAGGTCGACCGTGCAGGGAATCTCCACGGTCGGCTTTTGCGGGTCGTCGGTCTCTATGCGGAGGATGCCCGTACGGGTCCCGGGGCCGGGCAGGTTGGCCGGGTCCAGGGTTATGCGAATCAGGTAATTGCTGCCCGGAACGATCGCCTGCGTCTCGAATTTCAGGAACCCGAGCGTCGAGGAGACCGATTTTATCCGGAACTCTCCGACCAGCTTTCTGATTCCGATCCTTGCCGGCCTCTGCAATCCCGATTTAAGGCTCGCGAGAGGGATCGTCATGGAGACGGCCTTGGCCGAGAGGACGACATTTTCGGCCGGGACCCGGGTCGTCAATTGAACCACGAGCTCGGGAGAGGCTTCGTCCCCAGTCTTGAGCACTATCAGGTCGTCTCTCGTACCCGGTTCCTTCATCGGCCCGATATCTATGTCGAGCCAGTAGATATCCCGATCCTTTTCGCGCCTCAGCTTGAACGCGGAGGGGGTACCGGTCGCAAGCTTCAATTCGCCCGAGCCGTCGGCGAGAGGCCGGATTCTGAGCGACAGCTTGAAGCTCTCTCCGAGCGGGACCGGTACGATCGGATGGGCTGTCGGCCACACCTGGAAGCCTTTCAGCTCCTGGCCGTGCGTGACTCCGGCGGTCGTTATCCTCGCCATGTAATCCGGCAGAGGCCTGACCACCGCCTTGATCTTCAGGCTGATCGCAGGATGGAGCGGATCGTTCGTATAGAGCTTGATCTCGTGCTCGAGCGGGCCGCTCAGCTCCTGGGTCCTGATATTTAATCGAATGACGCCGGCCTGACCAGGCCGGAGGACTTTATCGAAAAAAAAGTCCTCGTTCGAGCATCACGTAGGGGAAGGGGTCATCAGGCTCGCGGCGACGGGCAGGAGCGGCCGCGTCAATTCCTTAAAAGATCCGGAGGCCGCCTGCTTCGAGGGCAGCAGTGGAGTCTCGGAAATCTGAAGGATCTCCTGCCCCGTGTTGCGCACGTGGAAGAGAGTCAAAAGCTCTTCGCCCCTGAAGACCTCTCCATAATCTATCGAGGTCTTATCGAGCACGAGCTCCGGCTGTTGCCCCGCGGCCTTTATAGAAGCGGCCAGCGCGATAAGAGCCGCGAGCGCGATTAGAGCGCGCCCGGTATTACTCACGCGCCTCGTGCGTTCCGGTGATAAATGGTCGGGTTGAAATTTCATAGTCGGTGCTGACGAAAGATTTTACCCCGCGGAGCGCCATTTTGAAAGCAGCGCGCCGGGCCTGTCTCCCGCGCGGCGCACAGCTCTCGCGTCAGCGCGCCCGGCCCTTCTCGCTCGCGCCGGCGAGCCCCGTCTGGCGGGAGAGGAAATATTCGAAGACCCGCTCGGGCAGCAATCGCTTTAAGCCGAGGGCGAAGCGCGCGTGGCGCGGCCCGGCGTATCGCGCGCGCGGGTTTTTCGCGACCAGGGCTCGCTCTATCAGCTCGGCTATATCTTCGGGCCGACCCGCCATCTTGCGCATGCGCTCGCTGCCGCGGCCGAAGCTTTTGAGAGACTCGTCGTAAGGCCCCGCCTCTTCGACGACCGGGCGCGAAACCCGGTTCGAGACCTGGGAGAATTCCGTTACGATGAAGCCCGGCTCGATGATAACGACCTTGATGCCGAACATGGCCAGCTCTCCGCGCAGGCCGTCAGAGACGGCCTCAAGCGCGTGCTTGGTCGAGTCATAGACGGACGAAAGCGGGCGGGCTATCTTCCCGGCGACCGAGCTGACGTTGACGATCCGTCCGGCTCCCTGATTTCGCATGATCGGGATGACGAGCTGGGTGAGGGCGATGAGCGAGAAGAGATTGGTCTCGAAGTTCTGCCGGATGCTTTCGATCGGCACGAGCTCGATGGGGCCGCGATGGCCGTAACCCGCGTTGTTTATGAGGGCGTCGATACGACCGTGGGCCGCGACGGCCTCGCGTACGAGACGCTCGCGGTCTCCGGCAGAAGTCACATCGGCGACGACCGCCGTCGCCTTTCCGCCCCCGGCTTCGACCTCCTGCCTGAGGGCGTCGAGCTTCTCCTTCCTCCGCGCGGCGAGCACCACGCGCGCGCCTTCTCGCGCGAGCCTTCGCGCCGTCGCCTCGCCGATTCCGGCCGATGCGCCCGTAACTATAACGACCTGTCCCTCAAGCTTTCCCATGAATCTGCCTCCGTACAGTCTTCGCTAAAACTTCGCGGCCAGGTAATGCTTCATCATCTGACGCCAGGTCGGCCAGTCGTGCGGCATGTCGTATCCCCACAGGTCGAGATTATGAGGGATGCCTTTCTCCGACAGGATGCCGGAGAGGCGGCGGGACGCGCCCGGGTTTTCGTAAGCGCCCTGTCCCGTGACTATGTGAATCTGGCTCTTCTGGCGAAGCAGGTAGAGGTAGTGATCGCTCATGTTCGGGAGGTAATCCACGGGGTTGTTGAAGTAGATATTCTCGTCGAAGTAATCGCCGTCATAGTACCCGCGAATGTCGAAAGAGCCGCTCATCGCGATCATTCCGTCGAAGAGGTCGGGCCTGCGAAACAGCTGGTTCGCGCAGTGGAACGCGCCGAGGCTCGCGCCCGCGGTTATTATGCCCGCGCGGCTCCGGCAGCTGTTCCAGATGTAAGGCACGACCTCGGCCGTGATATAGCCGTTGTACTCGATCTGCCGCGTGGCCTTGTCTTTCGGGTGAACCTTGTCATTGAGCCAGCTTGACCGGTTGATGCTGTTGATCGAAAAGACCTTCACTTTTCCGGACTCGATAAAATCCTTGATCGCGTCGATAACTTGAAACCGCTCGTACTCCAGATAATCGGCCGCCGCGGTGGGAAACATGAGCAGGGGGAATCCGAAGTGCCCGTAGGTGACTATCTCCATAGTCTTGTTGAGGCTCGGGCTGTGCCATTGATCGGTAACTCTATGCATGAAGGTTCTCCTTAGATTTTCTGCTCGCGCCGAAGCTCGCCGGGGCATCGCGCGGCATCATTTTACATTTCTGGGAGGGCGGCATTTCCAGTAATAGTTAGTGAAGCCCTCGGCGTCGTACAGGCGGCGGAAAGTCATCTCCACGTCCTGGTCTATCTTCACCTCCGAAGGGTTGCGGTCGGTCATCATAAGGTAAGCCCGGCCGCCGCCTTCGAAATCGACCACGCTCATGACCGTCGGCGGGTCGGGGTCCGAGTTGAGAAAGTCCACGGTGTAGGTAAAAAGGCGCGCCGACTTACCGGCCAGCGGCACGCTCTCGAAGTTGTCTCTCGCCTGGCAGCCGATGCACACGCGCTGGCGCGGGTACTGCACCTTTCCGCAGTTGAGGCAGCGGTAGCCGTGAAGCTTGTATATCTCGTGGCGCATGCGCCACGTCTGCGGAGCCGAGGCCGAAGGGGCCTGCCGCCGCGCGGCTTCCGTCTCGATCAGCTCGCGGAACTTCGCGTACCGCTCGTAGCTGTCGAGGCTGCCCTTTGAAGCCAGGTGGCCCCGCACCCCTCTTCGCCCCGTCGATCTCGACTTCTCGATCTCTTCCGTCACCTCGAACAGGAGCGCGTCGCACCCGCTCCCGTAGCCGACCACCAGCAGCTTGTCGCCCGCGCGAGCCTCTTCGAGCGCGGATGAGAGGACCAGCAAAGGCATCGCCGCCCCGCTGTTGCCCACGGAGGCGAAGAGGTGATCGGGCACCTGCTCCGCGTTGAGGCCCAGGCTCTTCGCCACCGCGCCGAGAGAGCCGGGGTCCGGCGCGTAAAATATCGCTTTCGTGATTTCGGACGGCCCGACCGCGCTGCGCTCGAAGAGCTCGCCGACCGCCCGCCGCACCACTCGGAGATACCCTTGAGTCACGGCGAACCGCTCTTCCCACCCGGAGACGAACCGGTCGTCATCTTTCCGCCAGACGTCGGTGATCTCGTCGACCGTCGAATGGCTCGCGAGCAATCTCGCGATGACCCGGTCGCTCCCCACCTCGATCGCCGAGGCGGCGTCGCCGAATGATCGCTCGCCCGCGGACCTGGGCGGGGCGAGGCG
>DATLMR010000074.1:0-4242 GCA_035537555.1 Blastocatellia bacterium | reverse complement strand
CGCTTCAAAGTGGGCTTTCCCGAGCTTGTGCCGAGCGGTATTACCTTCATCGAATAAGTACAATAACACAGGGCGTTGTCGCATAAAACGCGGCCGCCCCCGCCGATAACGGGAAGGTTCGGAACGTGATTAACCTATCGGATGGCTGCTGGAATTTGAAATCCTCATCTGGTAAACTCTCCTGGCATCTGGCACCCCAGGATTAACAAGGGAAGTATTTAGGAAACCATTTTATGAAGCTAAAAAACCTGATCCTAGCGCTCGCGCTACCGGCTCTGCTTTCCGTGGCGGGAATGGCACAGGAGAGCTCCGAGCAGAAGGGCGCGGGGGCTCCCAAGCTCGCGATATCTGAAATAACGCACGACTTCGGAGAAGTCAAAGCGGGGACCCCTCTCAGATATACGTTCAAGGTCAAGAACGAAGGCTCGGCGGACCTCTTGATCAAGAATGTCGCTCCTGGCTGAGGATGCACGGCGAGCGACTTTGATAAAGTCGTACCTCCTGGTAAGGAGGGTAAGATAACCCTGGCAATAGAGCATACCGACAACTACTCGGGCGAAGTCGCGAAGTCGGCCTACGTCACGACCAACGATGCCGCGAAGCCGAGCTTCAATCTCATCATGCGCGCCCTGTTCAAGCTGGAGCCGAAGCCGGGCGATCCAGTCAAGACGCCCGCTTTCGAAGGCAAGCGCGTCGGCGCGTTTGCGGTCTCGCCAGCCGACCGCTGGATGGGCGGCGTAATACGCGGCACCGCGACGAGAACCAGCCTGTACCTGCTCAACAAGGAGACGGCTCCGGTTCACATAAAAGAAGTGGTCCCGGGCGGCGACGCTTTTAAGGTAGAGATCCAGCCCATCGAGGATGGGAAGCGTTACGAGCTTGTCGTGGTCTCAGACCCCGGCCTCAAGCCCGGCCAGTACACGCAGACCGTCAAGTTGAAGACCGACAGCCCTACAGCGCCGGAGACGGCGGTGATCCTGGAACTCATGGTCTATCCCAAAGTGATGGTCTCGCCGACGAACATCGTCGTGCCGATGCTTCCGACCTCCATAGACCTGAGCGCGCTTGCTCTGCCTAAGATATACATTCGCAAGCCTCGCGAAGGCGGGTTGAAGATTCTGAAAGTGACCTCGTCGCTCGACTTCATTCACCCCCTGCTCGTGACTGAAAAAGAGGGCGAGTTCTATACGGTCGATCTCAAGCTCGATTCGCAAAAGACGAAGGCGGGCGAGTTTGAAGGCAAGATTCGAATCGAAACCAACGATGCCGAAACACCCGTAATAGAAGTTCCGATCAAATGCGCTTTCAGGGCGCAGTAAAAACCCTCCGGTGAGTATGCAGGGGCAGCCGCCTCAGGCCGCTCCTGCATCATCCTTTCGACCGCGCATCCGCCCCTCTTTCAGCTCAGTTCCAGGATAAATCGGCGAGCCCGCTCGGCCATGTTTCCGGTCGAATACAAATCGGAGATTATGGCGAGGCTGTCGGCGCCGGCTTCCAGAAGCGAGCGCGACTCTTCCAGTGTGATGCCTCCGATGGCGACCAGCGGCTTCGATATACGGCCTTTTATGGCGCGCACGGTGTCCAGGCCCACGACCGGGTCAGCGTTCTCCTTGGTAGCCGTTTGAAAGACGGGGCCTATCGCGACATAGTCCACCGGCGCGGAATCGGCCCTCAGAGCCTGTTCCAGGTTATGGGTCGAATAACCTATGATGAAATCGGGGCCGACGATTCGTCGAACCGCTTCCGGAGGCAGGTCGTCCTGGCCCAGGTGAACTCCGTCGGCCCTGACGGCCAGGGCGATGTCGGCGCGGTCGTTGATGATGATGCGCACGTTCGAACGCCGTGCAGCCGCCACGGCTTCGAGGGCCGCTTTGTAAAACTCGTTCGGCCCGGCGGTCTTATCGCGGAGCTGAATGAAGGTAGCGCCCGCGCCCGCCAGCCGCTCCACCTGCTCCGCGTGCGAGAGCCCGCTCAGCCTCGAATCGGTGATCGGGTAAATAACTGGAAGCGTCAGAGGCATAGGGTTCCGGCAAGTTGCGATCGAGTGGGCGCGGTTAAGCGCGGCCTGGGGGCAGGACCGGCCGCGAAAGACCGGCGCGCGGTCTACCTGGTAGCGGTCTGCGCGTCCTGCCGGTTCTGGCTCCTGTTCGAAGGTCTTTCGGCGACGAAACGGTCCATAAATCTCGTCGAGAGATTACCCGCGATGAAGTCCGGCTCCGCCAGAACCTTCTGGTGCAAGGGCACGGATGTTTCGATCCCCTCGACGATGAAGGCCTGTAGAGCCCTCTGCATTCGCGCGATAGCCATCTCCCGCGTGCGGTGATGAACGATCAGCTTGGCGATGAGCGAGTCGTAATGAGGCGGCACGAACCAGCCGGGGTAGGCCGCCGTATCGACGCGCACGCCCGGCCCGCCCGGCAGGTTCATCGCGGTGATAAGCCCGGGCGAAGGGGCGAAGGTTGTGGGAGACTCGGCATTGATCCGGCATTCTATCGAATGGCCGCTGAAGACGATGTCTTCCTGGCTGAACTCCATCCGCTCGCCCGCCGCGATCAGGATTTGCTCTCGCACCAGATCGGTATTCGTCACCAGTTCCGTCACGGGGTGCTCGACCTGTATGCGGGTGTTCATCTCCATGAAGTAGAAGTTTTTATGCTCGTCGAGCAGGAACTCCATGGTGCCCGCGCTCACGTACCCGATCTCCCGGCACGCCCGGATGGCGATCTCGCCCATCTCCCGGCGCATTTCGGAAGTTATTACCGGGGACGGGGACTCTTCGATCAGCTTTTGATGGCGACGTTGAATGGAGCACTCGCGCTCGCCCAGGTGGACTACGTTGCCGAAGCTATCGCCGAGCACCTGGATCTCTATATGGCGGGCCGTCTCGATATATTTTTCGATGTAGACGGCCGGATTATTGAACGCCATCTGCGCTTCGTGCTGGGCGGCCGGCAAAGAGGTTATCAGCTCCTGGCGATCTCGCACCACGCGCATGCCGCGCCCGCCGCCGCCCGCGGACGCCTTGATTATTATGGGGTACCCGATCTGCTCTGCGATCTGGACCGCCTCTTCTTCGCCTTCGATGATGCCTTCGAAACCGGGCGTGATGGGCACTCCGGCGGCCTTCATGGCGGCGCGGGCCTGGGCTTTGTCGCCCATCAGGCGAATACTTTCGGGGCTCGGGCCGATGAACTTGATATTGCACGCTTCGCAGACCTCCGCGAAGTATGCATTTTCGGCCAGAAAACCGTATCCCGGGTGAATGGCGTCGACGTTCATGATCTCCGCCGCCGAGATCACGGCCGGGATATTGAGGTAGCTCATGGAGGACGGGGCGGGGCCTATGCAGACGTGCTCATCCGCGAAGAGGACGTGCAGGGAGTCGCGGTCGGCTTCCGAATGCACGGCCACGGTGCGGATTCCCAGCTCCTTGCA
Source organism: Blastocatellia bacterium (assembly GCA_035537555.1). Classification (GTDB taxonomy): domain Bacteria; phylum Acidobacteriota; class Blastocatellia; order UBA7656; family UBA7656; genus DATLMR01. Next base: position 807 of record DATLMR010000074.1, on the reverse strand, counting down.
GGCCCAGATAATCCGGGTTGCGATTTCGCCTCGGTTGGCTATCAGGATCTTCTTGAACATTGAGGTACTTGATCTATTCCGGTCAAACTATAAGCTGAAAACTAAGTTTTAATTCCGAAGAGGGGCTGGCCGTATTCGACGGCCTGACCGTTCTCGACGAATATCTTGACTACCTCGCCCGTGACCTCCGCCTGTATCTCGTTCATCAGCTTCATGGCCTCGATAATACAGACGACCGAATCGACATCTACGTTATCTCCGATCTTGACGAACGGCTCGGAGTCCGGCGACGAGGCTCGATAGAAGGTGCCGACGATAGGCGACTTGATGGTGTGAAGCGACACTTCGGGCACGATCGGTTCCCGCTCCGGCGCGGATTGGGGCGACGAGTGGGCAGCCTGGTCCGTCGAGCGGCGGTCGAACCGGGCGACGTATGCGGGCGTGTCGGAGTGAGAGGGTGAAGGATTCGAAGCGCTGGGTTGAGATGAAGGCGGCGGCGTGACCTGAGCGGGCAACGGCGCGAAGCGGTTTATGCGCAGCCTGAAGCCCTGCCGTTCGATCTCGAACTCCGCGAATCCTTTTTCGCTTATCAATTCGATCAACTCTTTGATCTCTTTAAGATTCATGGTGGCCCTCTCCTGCCCGAAGTTCCAGATCGTTACCCGCGATCAAAACGTGCGAAAGCCTCAACCGGAGATGGCTGAGGCTCATCACACTATTCATGAAAGCGGGCCGCTTATTTGCTGTCCCCTTTTTTCACGCGTCCGGCGGCCTTGGGCTTGTTCCCGCCCTTCGGCTTGCCTGCTC
>DATLMR010000073.1:0-5886 GCA_035537555.1 Blastocatellia bacterium | reverse complement strand
GACCTGACCGACCCTCGCTGGACCATAGGCAAGAGGTACATTCGATTGAGAACCGACGAAGCCTCGCCCGAGCCGCAAAAGATCGGGATCGCGAACAAGCAGGAATGGGCGGCGTACCTTCGCGGCGAGACCCTGTTCGTGAAACGCTTCGCTTATCGTGACGGCTCCGCCTATCCTGACTACGGCAGCAATACCGAGACCTTCACGGCAGGCTCTTACATCGAGCTTGAGACGCTCGGGCCGCTCGCCCGCGTGGAACCCAAATCGTTTGCCGACCACGTAGAGCGCTGGCATCTTTTCGGAGGCGTCAGTTCCGGCTCAAGCGAAACGAGCCTCGACGAAGCCATTGCGCCGCCCATTCTCAAGAGCCTGGTCCGGATGCCCGAGCTCTAGCCTCGCGGGCGCGATATGTGAGAGGCGTTCGATCTACATATCACTCTTACGGGCGCTGAAACCCGGCATATCTCTCACCGGGTGACTTCGAGCCGCGCGAGCTTATGCTTGATCGAATCCGGCCCCACCATTATGTCGAAAAGCCCGGGCTCGACGACGCGGTTCATGTTCAGGTCGAGGAAAGAGAGCTTGTCGGGAGTGATTGCGAAGCTGACGGTCCTGCTCTGCCCCGGCGCAAGGCTGATGCGCTCGAATCCCTTCAGCTCTTTGACGGGCCTCGTCACCGAGCTTACTTGATCCCTTATGTAAAGCTGAACGACCTCGGCCCCCGCGACCTTGCCCGTGTTCGTGACCGTCACGCTCACCGACGCCTGGCCGGCGGGGCCGATCTTTTGCGGCTTGACGGTCACGTCCGAGTACTCGAAGGTCGTGTAGCTCAGGCCCTGCCCGAACGCGAATAGAGGCTCTTTGCTCGCAAACAGGTAGCCGCGTTTAGCCGTGGGCTTCTGGTTGTAGTAGATCGGCAATTGGCCGACCGAGCGCGGGAAGCTGACGGGCAGCTTGCCGCCCGGGTTGTAGTCTCCGAACAGAACGTCGGCCGCCGCGATGCCGGTCTCCTGCCCGAGGTAGAAGCCTTCGAGAATGGCCGGCACATTCTCCGCGATGTAGTTGATCGACAGGGGGCCGCTGTTGATTAGAAATACGACGGCGGGCTTGCCCGTTCCGAGAACGGCTTTGACCAGCTCGTTCTGGAGCCCCACAAGCTCCAGGCTGTCGCGGTCGCCGAGGTGATTCTCCGCCCACGCTTCCTTGTTTGTGTCTTCATTCCCTCCGAGCACGAGCACCACGGCGTCGGAAGCCTTCGCGGCCTCGACGGCCTCATCGATCAGCTTAGCTTCAAGGGACGGATCGGCGAGCCGGGCTTTGTCGCCCCACCAGTCCCCGCCCTCGCTCGTGATCGTGCAGCCTTTCGCGTAATTGACCTTGATCCGGCTGCCCGCTTTCGAGCGAATGCCGTCGAGAACGCTCACGCCGCGACCGGGATCGTCGCTATAGCCGCCCAGGTGCGCGCGGTCGGCGTTGGGGCCGATCACCGCGATCGATTTCAGCCTGTCGCGGTCGAGCGGCAGCAGGCCGTTCTCGTTTTTCAGAAGCACGATCGAGCGGCGCGCGGCCTCGGCGGCGAGCTCCCGGTGAGGCTGGCTGTTTGTCAGGTTCGCCGCGCGTTCGGGATCGACGTAAGGATTTTCAAAGAGGCCGAGCAGGAGCTTGGCTTTCAGAACGCGGGCCACGGCCCTGTCGAGCGTATTCAGGGAGAGCCTGCCGTCGGCGATCAGTTGCGGGATGGTCTGGTAGCAATCGGGGTCGGGCAGCTCAATATCGACTCCGGCCGCGAGGCTCGCGCTCGCGGCCTCGGCCCTGTCGGCGGCGACGCGATGCCGCGTGTATAACTGCGCTATGCCGTCGTAATCGGAGACTATCAGGCCCGTAAAGCCCCACTCCTGGCGCAGGACTTTCTCCAGCAGGAACCTGCTCGCGTGGGACGGGATTCCGTCGATCTCGTTATAGGAAGGCATGATGCTCATCAAGCCCGCTTCTTTAACCGCGGCCTCGAAGGTCGGGAAGAATACTTCGCGGATGACTCTCTCGGAATAGTTGGCGGGGGCTATGTTGGTCCCTCCCTCGGGCTGGCCGTGGGCGGCGAAGTGCTTGCCGGTCGCGATTACGTGCTCGCCGTCCACTCGCGGCCCACTTCCCTGGAGGGCCTTGATGCATGCAACGCCCATTCGCGACGCGAGATAGGGGTCCTCGCCATACGTCTCTTCGGTCCTGCCCCAGCGCGGCTCGCGGGCGAGGTCGAGGTTCGGCCCCAGGACCTGATGGCCTCCGCGCGCCCTGGCCTCAAGCGCGGCGACGGCGAAGACCCGGCCGATAAGCTCGGTATCCCAGCTCGCGGCGAGCGCGAGCGGCTGGGGGAAATGGGTGCTCCCTTTTGCCATATGGCCGTGCAGGGCTTCGTCGTGAAAGATGGCCGGGATGCCCAGGCGCGTCTTCTCCACCAGAAACCTCTGCACGGCGTTTGCGAAGACGGCCGACGCCCGCGCGTCTTTCCGCTCCCGCTGTCGCGCGATCTGGCCGATGCCGTTCTTGAGGACGACCGCGGCCTTTTCGGGCGAGAACTCTCCTCGATCCGGGAACGAGAAATTGCCCGGCTCATCTATCCGCTGGGGCTTCTTCACCCAGAGGCAGGTGAGTTGCGCCACCTTCTCTTCAAGCGTCATCCTTCCCAGAAGGTCGCCCACCCGCCGATCCGCCGGCAATCCCGCGTTGCGATAGTCGGGCCGCCTTTCCTGTAATCTCACCTTCGACTGCATGGCAAGAACGAGCGCGGCTGTAAAGAGAGCGACGAGGAAGTAGCGCCTCTCGCGTTTGATGAGGTTCAGAGGCATTCGATTTTTCAATAGGATCTCTTCGGGTCGTTTACTCAAGACCTGGATGTGCGTGTCTGCCGGTCCTTCCGGGGCTCAGCGCACGCCGAGCAGAATGTCGATGGTCAACTGGTCGAGCCGCTCATACCGCAGCCCCCTGGAAGCCAGCGCCGCGCGGTCGAAGCTGTGCGATAGGAGCCTCGCCGCGTGCTCGCTCGAGTACCCTTCGGCCCTCTGCGTGCCGGAGCCCGTCTCGCCGATTTCGGCGAGGAGGGCTTTGATCTCCGGGTCCGCGTTCCACCTGGCGGCCTTATCTTTCAGGATGAGGTAGGTCCGCATGCAGCCGGCGGCGAACTCCTTCACGCCTTCGTAATCCTCCGTCCGATAGGCGTGGGCATCGAAATGGCGCGGGCCGTCATAGCCCACGTCTTCAAGGAACTTGACCAGCCAGAACGCGGCGCGGGGGTTAGCGGAGCCGAAGCGCAGGTCCTGGTCGTAGCGGCCCGGTGTCTGATCGTTGAGGTCGATGTGGAAGAGCTTGCCCGCCTCCCACGCCTGCGCGACCGAGTGCGTCATGTTCAGGCCCGCCATGTGCTCGTGCGCCACTTCCGGGTTCACGCCTACGAGCTCGGAATGTTCGAGGGTCGCGATGAAAGCCAGGTAGGCTCCGGTGGTCGGCATGTAGATATCCGCGCGCGGCTCGTTCGGCTTCGCTTCGAGCGCGAACCTGTAGGCGTAGCCTTTATCCATCGAGTATTCGCAAAGGTAGTCGATGGCTTCCCGCAGCCGCTTGATCGCCTCGTCCGGGCGGCGGCAGCCGTCCGTCTCGACTCCCTCACGCCCGCCCCACAGCACGAATATTTCCGCCCCAAGCTCCGCGCCGATGTCCATGGCCTGCATGGTCTTCTGGATAGCGTAGCCGCGGACGCGCCTGTCATTGGCCGTAAAAGCGCCGTCGCGAAAGACCGGATCGAAGAAGAGATTGACCGTCGCCATCGGCACTTTCAGGTTGCTCGATTCGCAAGCCTGCCGGAATTCCCGCACGATCCGGTCACGCTCGGAGGGCGGCGCGTCTATGGGCACGAGATCGTTATCGTGGAGGTTGACCCCCATCGCGCCCACTTCGGCAAGCAGGCGGACCGCCTCCACGGGAGTCAATGTCGGGCGCACCGCTTCGCCAAAAGGGTCGCGCCCGCGATTGCCGACCGTCCATAGCCCGAAAGTAAATTTATGCTCGGCGCGAGGAGTGTAAGAATCCATAGACATATCAGACCCCTTCCCATAGAAATGATCGCATTCAAGCGGCGAGGCCTATACTAACTTAACGGCCCGCCCAGTTCAATTTCATTCAAGGTTCAATCTCATTCGACGTTCAATCTCATTAAACGCCCGGCCGCGAGCGAGCGGCAGATTGTCGCGGCCAGCCGGGCAGGGGAGCCTAACACCGGGTTGCAGCGAAACGGGAGGGGGCCGCGAGCGCCCGTATTCGACCGGCCCCCGGATTTACTTCCGGCGATTCGACAGGCGGAGATCCAGGTGCTAATATGGCCCGGTGGAAATTCCAGGATTCCGGCCGGTCTTTATCGCTCCGATATCGCGATAAAGACGGAGCCCGCCAGGTGGACGCGCGAAGACCCATCGTCCCTGAATAAAAGTGTTATGCCCCGGTATCCGGGCGAATCAAACCTCACCAAGGCTCTTTAAAATCCAATAGAAATTTTAAGGCTTCAGGCCTGGCCCTGAGGTCTAATTGTAGGCGCTTGAACTCGTCGAACTGGAAAGGGAAACCCATGATAAGAGCGACAAGAGCGACGTTTTTTCTGCCTTGTCTAGCGGTTCTGAGCATTTGCTATCTCTCGGCGCAACGGGCTGACAGCGCCATCCGCTCGCCCATCATGCTCAATCGAGCCAATCATCGAGCCAGTCATCTAGCCAATCATCGAGCCAATCAGGGCCCGGCTCCTCTCGACGCGCAGATCGAGATCGCCCCGGTGCTCACGGGACTGCGCCAGCCGCTCTATCTGACCGGCGCCGGAGACGGCAGCAATCGTATATTCGTCGTCGAGCGCACCGGGCGCATCAAGGTCCGGGCGCCCGGCGCGGTCTCCGCGACCGTCTTTCTGAACATCAGCGAAGAAGTCGGAGCGGGAGGAGAGAACGGCCTGCTCGGATTGGCCTTTCATCCCCAGTATGAAACCAACCGGCGCTTTTACGTCTCCTACACGCGCAGGTCGGACGGGGCCCTTGTCGTGGCCGAGTACCGCGCCTCGAAGTCAGACCCCAACGTCGCGCAGAAGTCCGAACGCCCTGTGCTGATCATTCCCCAGCCCTCCGACATCCATCACGGCGGCATGATCAATTTCGGCCCCGACAACTTTCTTTATCTATCGACGGGCGACGGCTACTGGGAAGACCCCGAGAATAGCGCGCAGGATACCGCTTCTCTCCGGGGCAAGATCCTGCGAATAGATGTGGACAGGCCGGGCGAGGGAGCGCCTTACTCATCGCCCGAGAGCAACCCGTTCTTCGGAGACGCGCCGGGCAGGGACGAAATCTACGCGCTCGGCTTTCGAAATCCCTGGCGCTTTTCGTTCGACCGCCTGACGGGCGAGCTCTATGTCGGCGACGTTGGGCACGAGAAGCGCGAAGAGATAAACCTCGTTACCCGCGGCGGCAACTATGGCTGGCGCGTCTTCGAGGGAACGCTCTGCACGAACTTCGAGCCTTCGAAGTGTAATTCATTGCGGACCATTCTTCCGCTGATCGAATACGACCACACCGGCGGGCGCTGCTCGGTAACGGCGGGCTACGTCTACCGAGGCGAGAAGGAGACCCTGCCCGCAGGCGCTTACGTATATGGAGATTTCTGCACGGGCGAGATTTTTCTGGCCGACGGGGCGGGCAAGCGCCTTCTTATCGACACGGACCTGAACATCACGTCCTTCGGCGAAGACGATAGCGGAGAGATATACGTCGTCTCGTTAGGCGGCACCGTGCATCGCCTCGTCAGCTCCGATGCGCTGGAGTCGCGGATCAAGATCGATTCGATTCAGGTCCGAAATCG
>DATLMR010000072.1:0-11233 GCA_035537555.1 Blastocatellia bacterium | reverse complement strand
TCTCCAGGTTCGACGGCACGGCCCCGGCCTGGATCAGGCGGGAGAGCGCGATCTCCTTGTTCTCTTTCTTTCTGGAGGTTATGCAATCTACCAGGAGATGCACTTCGAGCCCTCTCGACAGGAGGTCGAGCACCGTCTGAGCGACGCAGATGTGCGCTTCGATTCCGCAGACGATCACCTGCTTGACGTTTCCATTCGCGAGCCGGGCCTGGAACTCTTCAGCGCCGCAAGAGCTGAAGCAGATCTTCTCGATGGCCCTCGATTCCCGGGGAAGGTGCGCGAGTATCTCTTCCGCCGTGTGCTTGAGGCCGCGCGGATATTGTTCGGTGACGATGACGGGCACTTCGAGCAGTTGCGCGCCCCGGACCGCTTTCGCTATGCGCCCGGCCACCTCTCCGAAGTCCTGCATGACGGGCCTGAAGGCTTCCTGCATGTCGATGACGGCAAGCGCCGCGTGCTCGCGCGAGAGCTGGCTGATGTGGTTCATACACTGTTCCTGTTTCTATGCTGCTGGTGAAGATCAAAGGCCGTCTCGCGGCCGCTACCCAATCAATATAGCAGCAGGATCATGAGCGGCACAACCTGCAAGGATCAGGCGTTTGGAAATGGGCTGCTCGTGATTTCGCTCGCTCTTACGCCGGGGCGCATGCTGAAGAGGGAGGAAATTTCAGAGGCCAGTTACCGCAAGGATGACATATCGCCGAGCACGGAGATAAAATCGAAGACCGAGGTCCAGTATACAGTCGGCCTCGAACACACGGCGGGATTGCTGGTCGCTCAGGTCAGTCCCGAACGGGGAACCTTAAAATACGAAAATGGACAAATGACCGAAGCGGAGTTTGTTGTGGGCAAGGTCATCAAGGAGGAGAAAGACGGCTTTCTCCTCCAAAGCTCCGACGGCCCGACTATCCGGGTCGGCTCCAGAAATAACATAGTAGGCAAGCCGAAACAGGGAGCTCGCGTGATCGTGGTCATCGACACCGGGCATTTCGATGCGATCATGGTAAGGGAGATCAGTTCCTAGAAGCCATCCCGAAAACCTCCGAGGCCCTGAAAGAACAGGGCGATGAATCAGGTTCCGGAATGGCTCCCGGTCATTTCGAAAATTCAAGAAGGCCGCTCAGATCGCCTATTCGACCGTGACGGACTTGGCCAGGTTGCGCGGCTGATCCACGTCGCATCCGCGCCGCACGCCGATGTGATAAGCCAGCAGCTGCAACGGGATTATCGAAAGTATCGGAGATATCAGGTCGCTCGCCTGCGGAATCTCGATGAGATGATCGGCGACGTGTCTCGCGTCAGAGTCGCCTTCCGTTACCAGGGCGATCACCTTGCCGTCGCGCGCTTTCACTTCCACCATGTTCGATAGAGTCTTTTCGTAGCGCAGGCGCGACGTTTCGCTCGAGTCGTCGCGGGTCGCGACGATGACGACGGGCAGCTCTTCATCGATCAAGGCATTCGGGCCATGCTTCATCTCCCCGGCCGGGTAACCTTCCGCGTGGATGTAAGAGATCTCCTTGAGCTTCAACGCGCCTTCGAGCGCTATGGGGAAATTTATGCCGCGGCCGAGATAGAGAAAGTCCTGCGCGCGATGTAACTCGCGGCCGAGCTTGTCGATCAGGTCGTCGCACCCGAGCAGCGTCTCCATCTTCACCGGTAGCGCGTTCAAGGCCTGAAGGTGCTTCATAGACTCCTCTTCAGGCAGGAGGCCTCTCTGCTGAGCCATGTAGAGAGCGAGCAGGTAAAAGACGGTCATCTGGCTTGTAAAGGCCTTTGTCGATGCGACTCCGATTTCAGGCCCCGCGTGCGTCAGGATGGTGCCGTGCGATTCCCGCATGAGCATCGAGCCCTGCACGTTGCAGATCGAAAGTATCTTCGCGCCCTTCTCTTTCGATTCCCGGACGGCCGCGAGCGTATCGGCCGTTTCGCCCGATTGGGAGATGGCGATCACGAGGGTCTTGTCGTCGAGGATCGGGTCGCGGTACCGGAACTCCGAAGCGTAATCGATCTCGACGGGGATGCGCGCCAGCTCTTCGAGCATGTACTTGCCCGCCATCGCCGCGTGCAGGCTGGTCCCGCAGGCGACCGCCTTGATGGAGGTGAATTGCCGGAACTCAGCTTCGCTTATCTCCATCTCGTTGAGATAGACGCGGCCGGTCGTTTGAGAGACGCGCCCCATGATCGTGTCGCGTACGGCGCGCGGCTGCTCGTAAATCTCCTTGAGCATGTAATGCTTGAACCCGCCTTTCTCGGCCATGATCGGGTCCCAGGTGATGCGCTGCACATCGGGCGTTACGGAATTTCCTTCAAAATCGGTGACGGACACGCCCTCCCGCGTGAGCACGGCGATCTCTCCGTCGCCCAGGAAGAAGACATCGCGCGTGTGGTAGAGGACCGGCGGAACGTCGGAAGCGACGAAGTACTCGTCCTGCCCGAGTCCGATCACGATGGGCGGTCCCTGCCGGACGGCGACGATCTTCTCCGGCTCTTCGGCCGACATTATGGCGAGCGCGTAGATTCCGCGCAGGTCCGTAACCGTGCGGCGGACGGCGGCCTCAAGCCCGCCCACGCCTTCGGACAGATACTTCTCTATGAGATGGGCGATCACTTCGGTATCGGTTTCGGTACCGAATATATGGTCTTCCTTCTGGAGCTTGTGCTTGAGGGGCAGGAAGTTCTCTATGATGCCGTTGTGAACGACGACGATCCGGCCCGTGCAGTCGCGATGCGGGTGGGCGTTCTCTTCCGTGGGCCTGCCGTGAGTCGCCCAGCGCGTGTGGCCGATTCCGTAGGTTCCGTCGAGCGGCTTGAGGCGAACGGCCTCTTCCAGGTTGCGGAGCTTGCCTTCGGCCCTGCGGATCGTCAGCTTTCCGGACTCGTCTACCACCGCTATTCCCGCCGAATCATACCCGCGATATTCAAGCTTCTTCAGGCCATCGAGTATCACTCCGACCACCTGCTTGTCTCCAACATAACCGACTATTCCACACATATCTATTATTTCCCTCCACCTCTGATTAAGAAGACGGCGACAAAGAGATCCCCGCGCCCGGTAATTGGATGCGGGCCGGTCGCCCGCAGCCTCATAAAATCTTCATTAGAATAAAATAATCAATGCAGTTTTTTCTTCACTTTTGCAGGCACGCCCACCGCCAGAGAGTCCGGCGGTATGTCACGGGTGACTACCGAGCCCGCCCCCGTGACGGAGTTGCGGCCGACCCGAACGGGCGCGACGAGCATCGTATCGCTCCCAATCTTGACGCCGTCCTCTATGACCGTTTCGTGCTTGCGCTCTCCGTCGTAGTTGCAGGTAACTGTTCCCGCGCCTATGTTCACCTTCTCCCCGAGGGTCGCGTCCCCCAGGTAGGTCAGGTGCGAGGCCTTGGTGCCCCGGCCGATCTTCGATTTCTTCACCTCGACAAAGTTACCGATGGCGGCCCTCTCGCCGATCTCGGCGTGCATCCGGAGGCGCGCGAACGGGCCAATGCTGGCCTGGCCGTGAATGACGCTCTCTTCGATTACGGTCGAGTTCCGCACCGTTACGCCGTCGCCGATCTCGACATCCCTGAGGCGCGCCCAGGATTGTATGACGCAGTCGCTCCCGATACGACTGAAGCCTTCTATAATCACGTTCGGATGAACGATCGTGTCCTGTCCGATCTCGACCTCGGGATGAATATAAGTCGAGGCGGGGTCCACGATCGTCACTCCGGAGAGCATCAATTCGCGCAGCTTCCGCTCGCGCAAACGGCGCTCCAGCTCCGCCAGATCGATCCGGGTGTTGATTCCCAGCACCTCGTGGGGGTCCTCGTGAAGCACGAGGCCGACTTTCGCGCCCGACCTCCGCATAATTCCGGGAACGTCCGTGAGATAGTACTCGCCCTGAGCATTGTCCGTGTTGAGATGGTCGAGAGCCCGCAGCAGCGAAGGGATATCGAAGCAATAAATGCTGACGTTGACCTCGCGGACGGCGAGTTCTTCGGCCGAGCCGTCTTTTTGCTCGACCCCACGGGCATAGTTTCCGGCCTCGTCCCTGATTATTCGACCGTAACCGGCAGGATCGTCCATCTCGACTGTAAGGAGCGTCGCGGCGTTCTGCTCGGAGATATGGGAATCGACCAGCTTTCCGAGGGTTTCCGGCTTGATCATCGGACCGTCTCCGGCCAGGATGACGAGAGGGCCGGGCCGCCCCTGCAACTGCGCGCGCGCGGACATGACGGCGTGGCCCGTTCCGCGCTGTTCGGATTGAAGGACGAAATCGAGCTCGGCCTCAAAGGCCTTTCCGTGTGATCTTCTCCGCTCGACCTCATCGCGCACGGTCTTTTCGACCTGGTCAGCCTGGTGGCCGACTACGATGAAGATGCTTTCGGGGCCGAGGCTTGCCGCCGCCCTGATCACGTGTGAGACCAGAGGCGAGCCCCCTATCTCGTGAAGCACTTTGGCCCGGCGCGATTTCATGCGTGTACCGAGGCCCGCCGCCATAATCAAAACATCCGTCATAAAATCCCTTGCTCCATTAAACCAGAACCGCTTCTACCTTCGCGCCAGCGCCCCTTGAGATTCTACTATCACGCATAGGCTCGGCGCGAGATCATTTGCAGAAGAGTAGATGGGGGCTATCAGAGAGCTCTTGCGGAGCGGCTCGTGAGCCGGTCCATATCGTAGATGTCGAACAATAGGCGGGCCAGCTTATGGGGATCATGCCGGACCACGTCGTGCTCGTTCAACAGATCGCCGCTGATTATTCGGAAGCGGGGAGCGGGCTTGCGGTCGAAGCCTGAAAGCAGATTGGGGCTCCGGTCAGAGGGGCTTGCGGGGTCCGATTCGAACTCGACCTGAACCGAGCCGTCCGCCAGGTATTTCTCGCGTAAAGCGGGGGTGATTGAGGCCGAGTTCACCACTACGTAATCCAGCTTGAGCTGCGGGCTGTACTCGAAGAGCACTCTCAGGTGGTCCTCGACCGAGAAGCCTTCGGTCTCTCCGGGCTGGGTCATGATGTTGCAGATATAGATCTTCAAAGCATCCGACTCGCAGATCGTACCGACGATGTCATCGACAAGGAGATTCGGCACGATCGACGTGTAGAGAGAGCCGGGTCCTATCGTGATCATGTCGGCTTCTCTTAAGGCTTCGAGAGTCTCGGGCAGGGGCCGGCAAGGGTCGCAGGTGAGGCTCAGCCGCTTGACTCGCGAGCGCGAGGCGGCGATCCGCGTCTCGCCTTGAATGATCCGCCCGTCTTCGAGCTCCGCGACCAGCGCCACGTCTTCAACCGTGGATGGAAAGATTCGGCCTTTGATCGCAAGCACCTCGCTCGTCATCTTCAGGGCTTCGAGAAAATCGCCCGTCACTCCGGCGAGCGCGGCGAGAAACAGGTTCCCGAAGCTGTGCCCCGACAGGTCTCCGTCAGACTCGAACCGGTACTGAAAAAGCCTCGTAAGAAGGTGCTCATCTTCGGCAAGGGCGACCATGCAGTTGCGGATGTCGCCGGGCGGCAGTATCTGAAATTCTTCGCGGAGCCGCCCTGAGCTGCCCCCGTCGTCGGTGACGGTCACGACCGCCGTCAATTTATCGATCCAGTGTGAAAGCGCTTCGCCTTCGAGATGAGGCTCCTTTCCCACAAAACCCTTGAGCCCCGAGAGGAGAGTTGAAAGCCCCGTGCCTCCGCCTATAGAGACAATACTCAAGCCTGCAAAACCAGTGTTCACCATGACAGTATTCCCTTGCCCGAGAACTTCAGATCATTCTTCGGAGTAGTCGTAACCGAAACCGGTTAGCTGTTGGAAGTCGTGGTTGTTGCGGAGGCTGGCGAAATCGAGGTCACGCCTGGCGTGGGAGCGGTGAACGGGGCGGAGGGCGATGGCGCGGCGCAGAGCGTCGAGCGCCCTGGGTGTATCATTCAACCGCGCGTGGGCGGCGGCCATAGAGTAGATGACGTGATCGGCGCGGGGCTGAGCCCGCAAGGCCTTTTCGAACATCTCAATCGCGGCGCGGAAGTTATTCTTGTTCAACTCGAATACCCCTTGATCGTAGAGGGCGTCCGGGTTGCGGGGAAGCGAGGGAGTCCGCGCCAGTCGCTGCTCGCAAATTCTCAGATAAGTCCGAGTGCGCGCTACTATGTCCGCTTGATCTCCAAACTTTTCGAGAATGCTCTCAAACCCCGACCTCGCGCCCGCGAAGTCGTGTTTGTTAAAAGCCTTGAGAGCTTGCTCGAAAGCCCGGACCGCATTCAACGTGCTCTGCTGCGGGGGCTTCTTTGGAGCGGGCGGAGGCGCCGGAGCGACCCTGGCGACCGGCTTCGATGCCACAGCCTTTTTGGCCGCCGCTTTCTTCACGGTCTTTTTAACGGCGGGCGCAGCGGCTACTTTCTTCCGAGGGTCTTTCTTTGCGGAGGTCGACGCCTTCTTGGAGGGAGCAGCTTGCTTCTTCCCCTTAGCTGCCAATGCCTTCTTCGATTTTGGAGCTGCCGTTATTTTTCCAGGCCGCTGAGGTTTTTTCAATGCGGACTTTTTTCCCTTTTTGGCGAGAACCTTCTGGGACGCGGCAGAGCGGCTCCTGTTAGTTTTAGTACTAAGGCTGCTCATCATCTCCTCGAAGATTCAGGATGAACTAGCTCATCCAATAAATTCAGTACATTCGCCAGTTTATGAGACCTTTTATATCAATAATTTATCGGCAAGTCAAGAAAATAGCTTGCCAGGTTCCGCCCTTTCCAGATCCCATCTCAACTTCAAACCGGTCATTTTGACCCGGCCGGATCTAGATCCGAGGCACTTAATTTCAGGTCATACAATACTTATCCGGGAGGCGCTCCGACTTCAGGCATATCGCGTCCCGCCCAGCTCGTAAGCTTTTGATTTGCAAGAATTTACAAATCCAACAGGCGGTCCGGTTGCCAGACCGGGCAAGCTAAACTTATAATCTGCCTATAATTAGCAGGTTGCTCGGCTTCGGGACGGAGGAAGGTGGGCATGTCGGAGAAAAAAGATCGACTCGGCATCGAATCAAAGTGTAAAAGGAGCGCGGCCGACCCCGCGCCCCGCCTCTTGGACGGCCACACGATCCTCGTCACCCGTTCCCGCGATCAATCCCTTGAGATCACTTCCCTTTTTGAAGCCCTGGGAGCGGCCGTCGTCCACCTGCCGACTATAGAGATCATCGCGCCCGCTTCCTGGTCAGCGGTCGATTCGGCAGCGGAGCGACTGGAAACTTATGACTGGCTTGTATTTACAAGCGCAAACGCGGCTCGACACTTCTTCGCGAGGGTAAAGGACCGCCCCCTTTGCGCCGGTGCGGGCAGCGCGGGACCGAGAATCTGCTCTATCGGGCCTGCGACCACCAGGGCCGTCAAAGAGGCTGGAGCGGCGGTCGATCTCACTTCCGCGGGCTCCAGGGCCGAGGGAGTTATGGACTCCATAATCGAGTACCTGGGAGGAGAAGGCCGGGTGCGCGGGCTGAGGTTCCTGATCCCCCAATCGCAGATCGCCCGCAAAGAGCTTCCCGAACGGCTTGTAAAGCTCGGGGCCATAGTCGAAGCGGTTGAAGCGTACAGAACCATAAGGCCAGGCGCCGATTGCGAAGCGGTGAGGCGGATGCTCCGAGAGGGCGCGATTGACGCGATCACTTTTACGAGCCCGTCGACCGTCTCAAATTTCGCCGGACTTTTCGGCGCAAGCGATCTTTCGAGCCTGATCGGAGCTGCTCTCGTCGGTTGCATCGGCCCCACGACGGCGGCGGCCGCCAGAGAGTTCGGACTTCAGGACGTTATACAACCGGAGCTCTACAATGGGTCGGCCCTCGTGGACGCGATCGCGCGCAATCTGACTCGCAAAGACCGGTCAGAAGGTTGATAGCGAGAGCCAATGCGAGGTGTGCAACAAGTCTGCCGAGGCTCGTTCCAACAGACGGGTCACAGAAAATAATTATGAACAAGCACTTCAAGATTTCATCCATCATAGCCTTGTCAGGGATTCTCCTGTTATTGGCGGGCGCGGTCGGCGGGGCGACGCCACAAAGCGACAAGAAGAGCGAGGGCGAGGACGCGGTCAAGCTCAACGCCACGCTGGTTCAGGTCCCGATCGTGGCCGCCGATAAGTCGGGCAGGTTCGTCGTCGATCTTTCCAAAGATGACTTCACTTTGATAGATGACGGAAAGCGACAGGAGATATCGCTCTTCTCCGCCGTGAAGCAGTCTTTCAACGCGGTCCTGATTCTCGACACGTCGAACAGCGCGGAGGACAGGTTGGGGGCGATGCAGCAGACGGCCCTCACCTTCGCGAGCCAGTTGAGCCCGGGCGACAAGATGATGGTTATCTCTTTCGACAACGAGGTCCGCCAATTGACCGATTTCACTTCGAGCCGGAAAGAGATCGAAGCCGCCATCAAGGGCACGGAATCCGGCTTCGGCAAGCTCCTCTACGAAGCGGTCATGCGGGGCCTCGATCAATTGAAGGAGGCCGAAGGGCGGCGCGCCCTGATCCTGTTCAGCGACGGCGTTGATATGAAGAGCATCGACGCGTCCGCCGAAGATACGTATCGGAAGGCGGAGGAGATAGGCGCGGCGATCTACGTGGTCAGGTTCGATACCAGGTGGTGGATCGAGGCGGATGTTCGGCGCCAGGAAGCCGAGAACAAGCAGGCGAATCTCCCCTTCAGCATAGACGGGCGGATTCCTCTCCCTCCGGATTTCGGCGGGCCTGATCCCAACCCTAAAAAGACCGGCCCGCGAATAGAGATAGGCGCGCCCAAGTCTCCGCCCATAACAGTCATCGACGGTATAAGCGGCAGAACCGTATCGACGAAAAATGCCGCTCCGGATAAGGTCTCGCAACAGCTCAATCGTGTTTACGGCGAGGCGAATACCTACCTCGAAACCCTGGCGGCGCGCACGGGCGGCGCGGTCTTTGCCGCTGAAACGTTCGGCAATACCGAGGCCGCTTTCGCCATGATCGCCGACGAGCTCCGCAACCAGTACATGATCGGGTTCTATCCCAGGAGCGATCGCCGGGACGGCAAGTACCGCAAGATCAAGGTTGAGGTGAACCGTAAAGATATTCGCCTTCGCGCAAGGCAGGGATATCGGCTGCCGCCCCAGGATTGACCTGTCGCGCCCGGCCCGACGCCGTTTCTCAAAACCTTATCAAACACCGCCTATACTATATCGTGTACTCGCATTCCTCTTTCAGGAGCCGTTGACCTCGCGCCCGTCTTCATCGAAGACGGTTCATACCTTGTTCTGAACAACTTGACTGTAAGGCCGCAGACTCTATAGGCAGCGGCACATCTCTTGCTCGAAAGCTGTCGCGATTTGCCACCGAGATAGCGAAATATAGGAAGTGATTATGAAAGCTCCTCTCACAAAACTCCTCACGGTTCTATTCCTGGCATCGTCAATCTTCTCTTCCCTCCCCGCGTTCGGGCAGGCTGCCGGTGCCGACGTGAATATCACGTCCGAAGGGCAGGACGACCCGGCCGTAGCGCGCGTGGCGAGGCTGAGCTTCGTCGATGGTGACGTATCCTTCCTCCGCGCGCAGGTGACCGAATGGGCTGACGCGGTCGAGAATCTGCCTCTGCTCGCCGGCGATCAGATCTATACCGGAGCCGGCGCGCGGGCCGAGGTTCAGCTTGGGCGCGGCGCCTACCTCAGGCTCTCGGAGAAGACTGCCTTAACAATTTCCGAACTGTCGGAATCCTCGGCCCAGTTTGAAATCACCGAAGGCATCGCGGTCATCCGGTTGGACAAGCTGTCTTCAGCCTTTGGCCGCTTCGAGGTCGATACGCCGAACGCGGCGCTTCTTCTCGAACGCGACGGCCTCTACCGGGTCAATGTCACGGGCGATCAAGAGTCGGAAGTGATAGTCCGCCGCGGCTCGGCCGAAGTGACGACCATCGACGGCACCTTCAAATTACGCGAAGGCAATCATCTCGCCGTAGATACATCGGCTTCGGGAGGGCTTGAAATAGCGGCCGACAACTCGCTCGATGACTGGGACCGCTGGAGCTATGACCGAGACAGCTCGATCGATTCGTCGCTCGCCGCCGCGTCTCCCGAATATGTCGGCCAGTACGAATCGACTTACAACAGCTTTTACGGGGCCAGTGAGCTATCCAATTACGGAACGTGGACTAACATATCTTCATATGGTGATTGCTGGGTGCCCCGCGTAGGCTCCGGCTGGGCGCCTTATCGCGACGGGCAATGGCTATGGGTCCCGTCGCTCGGCTGGACGTGGCTGTCGTCCGAGCCGTGGGGATGGGCGCCCTACCACTATGGAAGGTGGATTTTTTCGGGCGGGCTCGGGTGGGTCTGGGCTCCGGGCTTCCGTTCGCATTACTCATACGGGCCTTCGTACTACAGCTGGCGTCCCGCTCTGGTCTCTTTCTTCTACTGCCCCACGCCTCGCGGGCATTATGTCGGATGGTACCCGCTTCGTCCGGGCGAGCGCTGGCGCAGGGCCGATTTCAACAGGCGCGGGGGCGATCATTCCCACCTGCAATACCCGCGACCGCGCGACGGGTCGGGGAGGCCGGACGATTCGCCCGCGTGGCGCCGCCCGGATAGATCGAACGGCGTTACGCTCCAGCCCGTCTCCGGCTTCGCGAGGGCCGACAAGAATCGGGTGAGGCCCGCCGCGCCGACAGGCGACCTCGAAGAGTTCGTCCGAAATGGAGCGCGGCCCGGCCTGCCGGAAGTCCCCGCCTCCGACCTGGCCGCGGCTCCCGCGTGGCGCAAAGGGCAGGATTTGAGCAGCAGGCCTCACATCGTCAGGCCCTCCCTGGACATTCTGAAACGGCCCGTTGTCACGCGTTCTCGCCCGGTCGATCCGACCGTGGGATCGAGCGCCCCCCGGGAGCGCCGCTTCCTGACGCCGAGGAGGCCTCTCGAAGTGACGGAGACGTTTCGGAGAAGTCGGGACCGTGGCGCGGCTGAAGGCGGACAGGTAGTTCTTCCTCCCACCGGCGGAGGCGAGAAAAGATCCGATTCGAGGGCTCGCCCGACGCGGCCTCCGGCGCCCGACGGCCAGGGCGTAGATGCGCCGTCGAATGAGCGAGGGCGAGAGCGAGGGAAGAGCGATGCGGGCGAAAGCGACACCCGTTCGCGCCCTCGATTCAATCTCGAGCGCGTGGGCGGCGGGCAGAGAGCGTCGAAGGAGAGGCCCGATGGCAACCGCGAGCCGAGGCCTCCCGCAGCCGAGCCCCGGAGGGAGCGAGAAGAGAGGCGCCGGCCTGACTCAGA
>DATLMR010000071.1:0-14536 GCA_035537555.1 Blastocatellia bacterium | reverse complement strand
CGTTACCTGTGGGCTCGGTCGCGAATCGCCGAGCTTTCCGATTACGGCTCCGAAGTTTTAGATGAAGATCGAATCAGCCATATTACTTCCCTCGGATTGAAGTACAACCTGTTGACTCAGTACACGTCCTTCATCGCGGTTCGCGAAGCCGTGAGCAATACCCAGGGGACGGCTGATGATGTCGATCAACCGTTGCCACTTCCCCTCGGGGTCAGCGATCTGGCCGTAGGGGGAGGCACGGCGAGCGGAAGTGAGCCTGAACTTATCTGGCTGATGATCGCATCCCTGGCGGTCATGCTGATCATGATGCTCCGCGGAAGGCGGCGCCTCGTATGAAACTGAAATTTACCTGGGACCGGATCGCACCGTGGCTCGTAGTGCTGCTCTGCGCTCTCACGCTGAAGCTATACTACTCGGCAGCAAGCGCAAACCAGCTCCAATGGATTCTCGCTCCGACGACTGCAGTTGTCGAACTGGTCAGCGGCACCTCTTTCGAGTTTGAATCCCATGCAGGCTACATGAGCAGCGACCGCAGCTTCCTGATAGCGCCTTCCTGCGCGGGCGTCAATTTCTTGATCACTGCATTCTTGATGCTCTCGGCGGGAAAGCTGTATAGAGATCGGTCGAAAGCCACTGCATGGGGATTCATTCCGGCGGCGGCCCTGATCTCCTACCTTGTAACGCTCGCTGCGAATACCGTTCGCATTGCCATTGCCTTGCGGCTGGGGCGGCAGCCGTATACTTTCGGCTTAGATGCCGAACAGTTTCACCGTGCCGAAGGCATCTTCGTGTACTTTGGCTTTCTACTGTTGTTGTTTGCGGCAAGCGAAAGAATGGGTGCGAGGAGACTCCCGGGCCTGTTGCGGCAGCCTTTATTTCCGCTTCTTGTGTATTACGCAACAATGATAGGAATTCCGCTGGCAAACGGCGGATACCGCCAGGGGGCCGGTTTCTGGCGGCACTCAGTCTTCGTGTTGCTGATTCCTTTATTACTGATCCTGCCGCTCGCCGTGTTCCGCTGGCTAATGAGCGCAGGCGATCGTTTTCGGAATAGGGAATTTGTGCGCTCAACAGGTGAAGAGTAGCGCGAGTTAGGCTTTGGGGAGGATTAGTGCTCGGCTAATGATAACTCGCGAATGGTTCCCATTACCCCGGCTCGTGAATCAGTGTAGAGATTACGATGGCCCTGGCAGAGAACTTGAAAGAGGGCGGGTCATCCGTGAAAAGGCTCGGCAATACTCTGCCCCGCGTGCGCCTTCGTTTGACGCAGTCGCCATTAGGTGATAGGGTACATGTGAACCGAGCCTAGCTTACTCTCTTCATCAGCTTCTCTGGAATCTTCCAGTTCATCTGAACCCAACAGCTCACTCTCAAAGGAGCTAACCATGTTCACACGCAATCTCACCCAGAGGCTCAGGGCGAAATCCGCATCGGAGTTTGTTCGCCTTAACGGGGACGATCTGGTTCCTCTACTCCGCAAGCAGAAGGGATTCCGTGATGGCGCCACCCTTATCACCCCGACGCGCCCCGAGGCTCTAGCCATCAGTATGTTGGATAAGAGGGAGGCCTCGGGAGCCTAACTCTTCAATGATCCAATAATTTTTCAAGGTCTCGGGACTTTGATTCCTCGTAGGAAACCCGCAAAGGAGATCGGAGTAAAATATGACGACAAACATCAGACCTCTACATGACCGCGTGATCGTGAAGCGCATTGAGGAGGGCGAGCAATTTCATGGCGGCATCATTATCCCTGATACGGCCAAAGAGAAGCCGCAGGAGGGCGAAGTGATCGCCGTCGGCGAAGGCAAATACAAGGAGGACGGCTCCCGGCAGGCGCTTGATGTCAAGGTGGGCGACCGTGTCTTGTTCGGCAAGTACAGCAGTACTGAAATCAAGATCGACGGCGAAGAGCTATTGATCATGCGCGAGGACGAGATTCTCGGCGTCATCCGGCGCGCGGGCGCGGCGGCAGGCTCTGCCGGTCGCGGTATCGCGAGAGCAGGCAGCGGCAGGAAGAGCGGCAAGTAGCTCTCTGGCGTCAGAAGAGTCAATCGTCCGGATCGCATTGATGCATCACGGATAATTTTGATCAGGAGAAATAGATAAAGATTATGGCAAAGCAAATAGTTCACGGCGCGGAATCTCGCGCGGCCATCTTGCGCGGCATCAACCAGCTCGCCGACGCTGTTAAAATTACATTGGGTCCGAAAGGGCGCAACGTCGTGGTCGAGAAGAGATATGGCAGCCCGACGATCACCAAAGACGGCGTGACGGTGGCGAAAGAGATCGAGCTCAAGGATTCGTTGGAGAATATGGGCGCGCAGATGGTGAAAGAAGTGGCGTCCAGAACGTCGGACATTGCGGGCGACGGCACGACCACGGCAACCGTGCTCGCGCAGGCCATCTTCCGCGAGGGCGTGAAGACGGTAGCGGCGGGCGCGAACCCGATGGCTTTGAAGCGCGGCATCGATAAAGCGGTCGAGCGCGCGACCGAAGAGATCAAGAAGATGGCGAAGCCGGTCAAAGGCGACATGATCGCGCAGGTCGGAAAGATTTCGGCGAACGGCGACGCGACCATCGGAGACCTGATCGCCGAGGCGATGAACAAGGTCGGCAAAGACGGCGTCATCACCGTCGAAGAATCGAAGACGATGGAGACCGATTTGGAATTCGTCGAAGGGATGCAGTTCGATCGCGGCTACCTTTCACCCTACTTCGTTACCGACCCGGAGAGTATGGAAGCGGTGCTTCAAGAGCCGGTCATTCTCATCAGCGAGAAGAAAATCTCTTCCATGAGAGATATGCTGCCACTG
The DNA here is from genome assembly GCA_035537555.1 of Blastocatellia bacterium. Lineage (GTDB taxonomy): Bacteria > Acidobacteriota > Blastocatellia > UBA7656 > UBA7656 > DATLMR01. Next base: position 11,723 of record DATLMR010000071.1, on the reverse strand, counting down.
CTCGAGCAGGCCGCAAAGGACGGCAAGCCGATGCTGATCATTGCGGAAGATGTCGAAGGCGAAGCCCTGGCGACCCTCGTAGTGAACAAACTGCGCGGCACTCTCAACGTCGTGGCGGTGAAAGCCCCTGCCTTCGGCGACCGCCGCAGAGCTATGCTCGAAGACATCGCTGTCTTAACAGGCGGTAAAGTTATCAGCGAAGACCTCGGGATCAAGTTGGAGAACGTCAAGATCGAGGACCTGGGAAGCGCCAAGAAGGTGGTCATCACCAAGGACAACACGATTATCATTGACGGCGCTGGCAACACCGAAGATTTGCAAGGTCGCGTCAAAACGCTCAGGGCCCAAATCGAAGAGTCCAGCTCGGACTACGACCGCGAGAAACTGCAAGAGCGACTCGCGAAACTCGTGGGCGGCGTCGCGGTGATTCGCGTCGGCGCGGCCACTGAAACCGAGCTCAAAGAGAAGAAGGCGCGCGTTGAAGACGCGATGTACGCGACCCGCGCGGCGGTCGAGGAAGGCATCGTGCCGGGCGGCGGGGTGGCGTTGATTCGCGCGGCGAAGGCGCTAAACAAACTCAAAATCTTTGAGCCGAACAAAGACGGGGAAGTGATCGGCGACCCGGACGAGCAGATTGGCGTCAATATCGTCAAGCGGGCGCTCGAAGAGCCTCTACGTCAGATCGCGCGGAACGCCGGCAAAGAAGGCGCGGTCATCGTGGAGCAGGTTCGCCTGGAAAAGAACCTCAACTTCGGCTACAACGCCGAAACTGACGAGTTCGAAGACCTCGTGGCCGCAGGCATTATCGACCCCGTGAAAGTTACGCGCTGCGCTCTGCAGAACGCCGCGTCAATCGCGGGCTTGCTGCTGACGACCGAGGCCACGATTTCCGAGCTGCAAAAAGATGGTAAGCCGGAGCAGATGGCCGCGGGCATGGGCGACGGCATGGGCTTCTAAGGCCCGCGCGAATGGACCTGGCCGCCGCAGGGCGGCGGCCAGGGCTTCACTTATAGGTACTTTGATTACCCTCCCCTTTGTCGCCCGGTGAAAAGTAGCTTGAGTGAAGCCTCCTGGTTCAACTCTTGCAACGTTGAGGTCCGCGCCAGAGTGGCCTGCGCGTTTCGGGTCCGCGGCTATCAGGTTCCGCGCTCCTTGAGTTCGCACCCCCAGGCCACCGGCGCGGAGCCGCGCACAATCTGGTTCCGAACAGGCCCTCGCATGGCGCATCGAGCGCATCATTCGAACCGCGCCTGAAGCGAATCGGTCTCGCAATCCAAACCTGCCGAAGCCCGAGCCGTTTGAAACCGCTCAACACCTGCTCACACGGACGGAGCGGTCGCAACGCCCGCTTGGTTAAGAGCGCGCGCATGGTATACTCGCGCTTGAGGCCGATCGACACCGCGTGAACCTTGCCGGTCGGCCGAGTTACTATCAGATTCTAATGTCCACAACATGAAGCAGTCGGAATGGGCCTGAACCGATCGCCTGCGCGCGACACCTGTCGCCGGCAGGTGAGCACCTATGTCTGAAATCATTCTGTCGGAGGCACGTCGATGAAAAAAATACCAGTTTGTCGCCCCGGGGTCCTGGCGGCCCTGATCCTTTTGGCCGCGGGCCCGGTCTCTGCCCAATCGGCAGACGCCTCGAAGGCTGCCCAAACCGATTCGGCCAGGCTCGTGTACGCCGATTTCCAGAACCTCCAGAACGGGCGGCCCGTAAGCCTGCGCGGCGGCCCGACCCGGTTGAATTGGTATGCTCAGAACATGGCCAATCCGCCTAAAGTGCGCGGGCTGGAAAACGCTAACCCGCCCTCACCCGCGGCCGCGCGAGTGCAGGGAGATGATATTGCAGCGGCCTTCGAGTATGAGCTGCGAATACCAAACGAGTGGGCGGGAGTCAACCTTGAAGTTTTTGGACAGCCGGAAAAGGACGGCAAGCTCGTCGCCGACGACGTGAGCGGTTACAAGTTCATCTCGATGCGGATCTTCGCCAAGGGTCCCCAGTCGATCAGGATCGAGCTCATTACGCGCGGACAGGGTTATGATCTGGAGTCGGGATACCCCGCGGCGACCTTCCGAATCACTCCCGGTTTCAACACGTACAAGCTCAAGCTCGACACCTTCATACAGCCGGAGTGGGCGACACACCTAAACTTTAATAAGGACGTGCTCAAGAAGCTGACTTCGGTCACCGTGGGCGTGTTCTGCGAAAAATGCAGGATGGAGAGCGGGACCGTTGTGGTCGATAATATCGCTTTCGAGAAGTGAGATCGATTTAAGAGGTTGCTTTACGTCGGGCCCTCGAGCCGGTCGCCATTTCGCGCCGGGCGAGCCGCCGGAGCCGGCTCGCATCATCAAGCGAGGCGGACCAGAGTAGGCGCCGGGCCCGTCACTGCTTGCCCGCGAGAGCCGGCGGTCAATTATACTTGGACCCGCTTTGAGCAACCGGCCATCCCTTTCACAGGAAACCGGCTCTATAATCAGTTTAAAGCGCTCAATAGCATTTTCCTGAAACGCAGCCCATATAGAGCTTCTTCCATTTGAGTAAGGACGATATCGGGAGATGTATCATCGACCTTATGGCTTCGCAGTAAAACCATCTCTTTCGATAACGCCCTTATAAGCATATCCACGGCATTGAGATCGAGACTGGAATTTGACCTCTGTTGCATGATTTTCCACCTCTGTCCGTACAGGCTGATACTTTCTGGAGTTCGATGCTCTTTGTTGAACCTGAGGGATGAGCTGTCGCAAACTCCATCAGCTCATCCCTCAGGTTTAAACACGAAGCCGCCTCTCTCGGTTCTCGCGATCGGCGGCGGAGACCCCGTTCCCCCGATAATCACCTGCCGAATGAAGCCGCTTCGAGTCACCTGGCAATGCATGTGCCACGCGTTGCGAGTGAAATTATCTGCTGTAAATATCCCAATTCAATAAAGCCCTCAAGGCCTTACCTGATCAGGTAGCAAAATATGGCGGAGGTTTTATGACAAATCATGTGACCTGAAGCCCCCGGAGCCGGGCCTGAAGCGCTCTTGCCTTGATTCGCCTGCGAGGCTATTCTCCTCGTCGGAGCCCGGGAGGCTCTGAAAATACATGCGCCGAAAGACGCTTTTACCTCTAACCATCTTTGCTACGATAGTGTGCCTCTATTCGACGGGCTTCGGCCAGCGCGCAAACGTCGAGAGTCGCCTTGAGGTTTTCGACCTTCGTTCGAGTAGGCGACAGGTTATCCATAGAGACTCGTCCCGCTTCGAGGCTCCGAATTGGACGCGGGACGGCGAGCACCTCATCTTTAATCAGCGCGGCCTTCTGTATAAAGTGCCGGTCGCGGGGGGGAAGCCGGAAGAGATAAAGACCGGATTTGCCCGCTCGAACAACAATGATCACGGCATCTCTCCTGATGGCAAGTGGCTCGCGATCAGTCATCACAACGGAGCGACTTCGACCGGCGACAATTCGACAATCTACATTATTCGCGTTGAAGGTGGAGAGCCGAGGCAGGTGACCGCGAACGCCCCCTCCTACTGGCATGGCTGGTCCCCTGATGGGAAGAGGCTCGCCTACGTCGGAAGGCGCAACGGCGAATTCGATATCTATTCCATCGGAGTCGAAGGCGGAGAAGAGCAGCGCCTCACCGCCACGCCGGGCCTGGATGACGGGCCGGACTATTCTCCCGACGGCAGGCACATTTACTATAACTCGACGAGAAGCGGAAGAATGCAGATCTGGAGGATGAGGGTCGATGGCAGCGAGCAAAAGCAGATTATCGACGATCGGTATAACGACTGGTTTCCGCATCCTTCGCCCGACGGCAAATGGATCGTGTTCTTGACCTACCTCGACCCGGTCGATCCGGGCGACCACCCGCCGGACAAGGCGGTAATGCTCAGGCTGATGGATACCGGGTCGGGAAAGGTGAAAGAGTTATGCAGGTTTACGGGAGGGCAGGGGACGATTAACGTGCCGAGCTGGTCTCCTGACAGTAAGAGATTCGCCTTCGTCTCTTATGAAATGCCTCGAGGAAAATAGCGCGGGTAATATCCGGCCCGATCGATGCGGCGAGAATCCTTGAATAAAAGAAGCGCGAGTCGCTCTCGATACCTGGACGCTTTCGATTATAATGCTTCTGTTCTATAAATGTTCTATAAATCCCGAGGAGAAATACTTATGTCTTTCAAGCGCCGGGACTCCATTTTCGCAAGTCTCTTTGCATTCTCTCTATTGCTCCTCCCCGCGTGTTTTCAACTGGCTCCAGTCGGAACCGCGAATAATTACGCGGCCGCTCAAGCCCGAACCCTGATCTGGAGCGACGAGTTCGACGGCCCCATCGGGTCCCCGGTAGACGGGTCGAAGTGGGTATTCGACCTCGGGGGCGGCGGTTGGGGAAACAATGAATTCGAGCTCTATACAGCAAGCAGCCGCAACGCCTCCATTGACGGGGAGGGGCATCTGGTCATCACCGCTATAAAGGAGAAGCTCCCCAAGAAGCCACGGTGCTGGTACGGTCGCTGCAAGTACAGTTCGGCGCGCTTAAAGACAAGGGGCAAATTCGAGCAGACCTATGGGCGATTCGAAGCGCGGATCAAGCTGCCTTTCGGTCAGGGAATCTGGCCCGCGTTCTGGATGCTGGGGAGTGATATCGATACGGCCGGCTGGCCCTCCTGCGGAGAGATCGACATTATGGAGAATATCGGCCGGGAACCTTCCACCAGCCACGGGACTATTCACGGGCCCGGTTACTCGGGGTCGAAAGGCATCGGAGCCCCGTATAATCTCGCCGGCGTCGCCTTCTCGGAGGAGTTTCACGTCTTCGCGGTCGAGTGGGAGCCGGGCGCGATCCGGTGGTATGTAGATGATGACCTGTTTCAGACGAGGACCCCGGCAGACCTTCCGAAGGGCAAGCGCTGGGTCTTCGATCATCCGTTCTTCCTGCTGATGAATTTGGCGGTAGGCGGTTCCTGGCCCGGAAACCCGGACGCGACGACCCGGTTCCCGCAAAAGATGTACGTCGATTATGTCCGGGTCTACGAGTAGTCTCGTACGATCACATTCGCTCCATCGCGTTAACTATGCTCGAGAAGGATTCCAACTATGAAGAGATCGATAGGTCGCAGAAGTTTCGTAAAAGAATCAGCTCGGATGGCAGCCGGTATGGCTCTGCTTGATCTCGCGGGCACGCAGGGCTGGGCCAATAAGCCGGGGCCTCTGTTCCAGATATCCCTTGCGCAGTGGTCGCTCCATAAAGCCCTTTTCTCGGGCCAGATGGACAATCTGGACTTCGCCCGCGCCGCCAGGAATGATTACGGGATAGACGCGATTGAGTACGTCAATCAGTTCTTCAAAGATAAAGGCACGGACAAAAAGTACCTGGCAGAGATGAAGAAGAGGGCGAGCGATCACGGCGTGAAGAGCCGGCTGATCATGATCGACGGGGAAGGGGCCCTTGGCGATGCCGACGAGGCGAAGCGAAAAGAAGCGGTCGAAAACCATTATAAATGGGTCGAGGCCGCGAAGTTTCTTGGGTGTTTCTGTATTCGCGTGAACGCGCAGAGCTCGGGCAGCTACGACGAGCAGCTCGATCGCGCCGCCGACGGCCTGCGCCGATTAACGGAGTTCGGCGCGGATCATAAGATCAGCGTAATCGTGGAGAACCACGGGGGGCTCTCCTCCAACGGAGTGTGGCTCGCTTCGGTTATAAAGAAGGTGGGCCACCCAAGATGCGGCACGCTTCCCGATTTCGGGAATTTCAATCTTGGCAACGGACAGCAGTATGATCGCTATAAAGGGGTCAGCGAGCTGATGCCCTATGCAAAGGCTGTCAGCGCCAAGTCTCACGACTTCGACTCGGAAGGCAATGAGACTCATACCGACTACATGCGCATGATGAAGATCGTCGTTGACGCGGGCTTTAAGAGCTATGTCGGCATAGAGTACGAAGGAGACGGCCTCAGCGAGCCTGATGGTATCAGGGCGACCAAGAAACTATTGGAGCGCGTGCAGGTCGATCTTGTACGAGCAGGCAGGCATTGAGCCCCTTCGCCGCGCCGCGCTCGAACCGACTCGAAATAAAATGAGGCTGGAGCGGAACAAAGCAGGGCCGGAAGCCCATCCGGCCCACGGCGATTCTTCAGACTCAACCCTCCTCGAATAATAAACCCAACCTTGTTCATCCATTATCAGGGCTCTACCTTGTCTACCTTGATACGCGGGACACCTACGGTTTTTCGTCCCGTCACGTGGCGGGCTCGTCACGAAATTAGACCCGTATATCACATATTCGATTCCCGATAAGAGTTCTTCTTATAGATTGGTCGCGGCCAATTATCCGGACAGGCGGAAGGCGGCCGTTATCGAGTCGTTAGAAGGCCGATTTCCAGAATGGCCTGTCGTACAAGCATCGGACTTAAGAGAAGAGTGGGGACCCAAAAAAATAGATTTCTTCAACTCTGTGGCACCACCACAGACGGGGTAGGGGGGATGAGCAATGAAGAGATCAAGGTCCCGAAACGCAGTTCTTTTCCTCTGTGCTACTACGTTCATTAGCTCCGGCCAGCGCATACTTGCGGCCAGGCAGGTCGGACCATCCGAGCAATCGGATCACGCTCCTGTAATCATCTCGGGAGTGACCCGCGAAATGTCCGGGTTTGAGCCCGAGCCTCCGTTAAGTCGGGTCGGGCTGAAGCCAACATCCAGCGTCGTTTTGTTTGAAATGGGCAGGATAAACCTTGATGTCATCAGGGAGTTCAAGAAGGTATGGAGGCTCTCAGGCGTCGGCATAAATAGCGTAGAAGGCTTCGTAAAGGTGCTCTTGAAGACGGACGGAACTTACGATGCGCAATCGCTCGGCCTCACGAACGAGTATAAGAAATTCACCTTCAAGTGGGACCCGCAAACAGTGGCGATTGCGCATACGCATCCCAACAACAACGATCCGCGACCCTCGGGTCCGGACCTCGACTTGTCGGATAGATACCGAATTCCGATTTTCACACTCACGAATCGGGGGATGTACATGTATGATCCCCTTTCTCGCAAGATAACCCAATTGCATAAAGGGCTCGACTGGCTGAATCCTTCGAAGTGGGCCTCTGAAAGGTTAGGTTAGTTCCCTGGGTAGGAGGTTCGCGGAGAGGATTCGGCTTGGGGGCGGGTCGGCACCATCGTTGCTAGCCCGCCTCTCCAAGAGCGTATATAGGCAGCGTGGGCAACGCCGACCCGCCTTCCGGCTCTAGGGTTATGGCCGCGGCATCAAGGCTTCCGAGATCGTGCGGCACATTGATTACGCTGAATCCATAGCCCTTTTCGTTGGGCCTGATCAAACCGGCGCTGATCCGCGCTCCGGGCTTCACAAACCATAACTGATAGACCTTTCCCCGTGGGGGAGGAGGAAGATTCACGGCGACGACCCAGTTGTTGTTCGGCACGTCCCAATATATCTGGCCTGTCGAGCCGGGCGCGGGCGATTGACCGACGAGCTGGATCACTCTGGGATCGCTCCTGGGCTGGCTGACCTGCGCATGCAGCTCTTCCGCTTCTCCCCTCGCCGAGGCGAGCTGTTGCCTGGCGGAGTCAACCTCTTGTCTTGTTTGTCGCCAGGAAGCGAATAGCGCGAGGGCCGCCAGAGCAAAAGCAGCGGCGATGGCCCACGGGAGAATTCCGCCCTTGCCTGAACCGGAATCGGTGGCGGGAACAGGCGTCTGGCGAACGGCCTGCTGCTCGCTCGATCGCTTCGGGGATGATTGCGGCTCCCGGCCGATCCGCACCGCGAGCAGGTCCCTGAGGTACGCGGGTGGAGCTTCTTCGGGGACTCCGGTACTGAGCACGCTGACGACATCTCCAAACTCGGAAAAATCGCCCAGACACACCTCGCAGCCTTCTTGCAAGTGTGCTTCAAAAGCGCGTGCCTCGTGCTGGCTCATCGCGCCAAGCGCGTATAACGCTGCTTTTTCCCGGGTCTCTTCCGTTACTTCCTGGTGCTTCAATGCCCTTGTCCCTTCTCGCTTGATGACTCTGATGAACTAATCCAAGAATTCGTACGTTACGGGCGCGATCAATAGGAACGTCGTCCCCCCGACCGTGTAGGTCGTATCATGGATACTGCCATCCTCGGCCCTGTGATAATCGCCCGGCCCGAGCACCTCTCCTTGAAGGTGGCAATCCCCTTCAAGAATGAAGAGCTGCTCTGACCCGTGATGCTTGTGCCGCGCGAGCCTCTTGCCCGGCAGCATCTTCACGAGCGAAGTGGCAAGGCCGGTCGTCTCGTCCACCGATAATCGCTTGATGAATATACCGGCGTTCACTTCGTGCCAAGCGAGCTCCCGGGTCCTGCTGGAACGCATCTTTCCGGGAGAAGGAAGAGCCCCTTCACGCGCGTACTTCGTCCCGGGCGCTTCGGCCGCGATACGGGCCGAGAGCCTGTCTCCGATCTCTTCGGAAGGCGTCTCCGGCTCGGCCGCGAAGGCGAGGTTGGTCACGACCGATTCATAAGCCGAAAGATCAGTCGAGCATATGTCGCACCCGTCGGCCAGGTGGGCTTCGAAGATCTTCGCCTCTGCGTCGTCCAGCACGCCGAGAGCATACAGCGCAGCAAGTTCGTGTGACATGTCCTCAGCTCCGCTGTGTTTCATAATTGCCCCCAAGTACCGGTTTCAACACCTCCCGCAACTTCATCATCCCCAACCTGGTGCGCGTCTTTACCGTCCCGAGAGGCTGCCCCAACTGGAGCGCGATCTCGCTATGACTCATGCCGGAGAAATAGGCGAGCTCAAGGACCTCTCTCTGCTCCGCCGAGAGCGTATCGAGCGCCGCGCGAACGATCTTCTGGCGCTCGGAAATCTCGGTCGCCTCCTCCGGACTCTGCGCCTTGGACCTCAACTCCCCTACGTTATCGATCGGCTCTTTATGCAGTTGTTCCTGCCTGCCCGAACGGAGCCGGTCAATCGCGCGGCTTCGGGCAATGGTCATCATCCACGCAAGGGGCGCTCCCCGCTTGCTGTCATAAGAAGAGGCCTGTCGCCATACCTGCGTGTACACGTCGAGCAGCACCTCTTCGGCGGTGGAGCGGTCGCTCAGTATGCGAACTACCAGCCCGAAAACTAATCGGCTTGTCGCATCATATAGGCTCGTTAAGGCAGACTGATCCCCATTTGCGACATGTCCGAGGAGGGCCACAAAATCGAGTTCGGACGTGCCAGTTACTATTGAATTCCGGGGTGGGCCCAATTCTACTCCCTTCCACTCTCAATCTACGCGCTCTTTAACTAATATGGATTCAATTTCCGGTCCCTGAATCCAGACATGCGCCCTCAGGAGTCTTAATCGCAGGTATATTACTACCAACGGACAATGCTGAAAAGCTCTTTCCTGCCTTTAATTGATCCTGTCGCTTACCCCCATCCCGCCGCCGCTCTCCCCTAATCGCCCCGCCTACCCGCCCGCCTGAACCGTCTCCTTTTCGCTCCGTTCAGCCTCCGCCCGCTATTTGATCCCGCGCCCGCGCGATTTTTTTCTCCCGTTTTGAGTGTTTCATACTTGAAACAATCTTGCGCGCGTGTTATATTTGAAGCCTCGAAAAAGAGCGAAGTAGCGGAGGTAAGCATGAGCACGAGTGGAGTAGAAGAGAGAAGTTTCGAGGATATTTTATCCGAGCTATCGAGGCCGCTTCCTGAGAGTGTTATCAGGCAGAGGGTCGGGTGGAGAGACAATACGGGTGAGGAGCGATGGGTCGATTATATCGACTGGCATACGGCGGCCGATATTCTGGACCGGGCCTATCCCGCATGGTCGCACGAGGTAAAAGATATATCGGTCATAGGCGACCTGGTAGCCGTCACGGCGGCGATCACGATAAAGGGGATCACGCGGTGCGGAGTGGGAGTCGATTCGGCCCTCGACGAGAAGGGGATCAAGAGCGCCGAGCACGACGCCCTTAAGCGCGCGGCCGTGAAGTTCGGCCTCGCTCGCTCGCTTTACCGAGGGGGGCAGAAAGCGAAGAAGAACGGATCGAGCGCCGACTCTCAGAAGAAGTCAAAGGAGCCGGTCACGGAAAAACAGCTCTCCGCCATTTATGCGATAGCCAAAGCCAAGTCTTTGGACCCGCAGCTTGAGTCGATGGCTCTGTTCAGGTGCGACCCCGAGGAGTTGAACCGGTCCTCGGCCAGCGAGTTGATAGACCATCTGAGAAACGTGCGGATAAGCGCTTAAGTACTCTCCCGGGTCATTCGAATGGGGCACGAGCTATCGGGGTTTCTTCGTGCCACCGGCCAGGGTCGGGCTCAAGCTCCCGACCCTGGCATCAAAGGCTTAAAATGGCGACCTCCCATATCACAACCGAGTGCAAGCGATATGGATGCATGAAGAATCTGCTCGCTTGCTATGCTAATTGCAGGTTCTCGACCCGATGTGATGAGTTGAGGAACGAGATAATCGAAAAGCCCGAGCAGGCGGCCGCCGACATCAACGCTTATCTGGGTGAGCGCGGAATGCGACTCATCCAGATTCAGTTTCCGAAGCGCGGCGTAAAGTTTCCCGAGGCGGGCAGGCAGGTCTCCGAGAGCCGACCCGGCAAGGGCCTGCTCAGGATAGAGGGCAAAGCCGTCGCGACCGGGCGGCCGCCGGCCGCTCTGGCGCTTGAGAAGGTGGGCGAGAGGCGGGGGGGAATCTCGAAAGTGCCCGGGCCGGGTGTGGCGAGAAGATCGACCCCGGCCGTCGTTCTCGAAGGCGAAGGCGGCAGAGCGCGCCCGAAGCGCCGGTTGAAAGCCGGAATGAAAAAGGCCAGGGCTTTCCCCGACAAACTGCAAGAAGATTTAGTAAAAGAGGGCGAGCGAGAGCCTCAAAAAAAGGCCTCGTCTCAAAAAGCGACTCCATCAAAGAAACGCGCCGCCGGTAAGAAGGCGCTTCGGGCCCGAGCTCCCGCGGCCTTGACCGCGAAGGTCAAGCCGAGGTCAGAAGCGAGGGTAGTGGAAGAGAAGCCTGTCAGAAAGAAGTCTGCGAAAAAAGCGGCCGCCGCAGTGTCCCGCAGCAGGCGGGCGGCCGTTCGGGCGGACGCCGGTAACGCAATTAAACAAGAGATAACGATGAGCGAACAATTTACCGATAAAGAAAAAAGCGCGAGACCGAAGAAGGGGCCTTCCAATAAGCGCGTTTCCGCGGCCTCGGGTCGCTCGGGGCGCAAGCAGGGGAAGAAATTCATAATACTCGAAGGCAAAACGGCAAGCCTCGTCGATGAGCAGGGTTTGATGATGCACATCATGTCAGGCCCATCAGAGGAGGCGCGATACTTCGAGGTCAATGAAGTCGAAGCCCGCGTGCAGATCGTGTCGAAAAAGTGAACGCGGCATGATCGCGCGGCATGGTCACGCCTGCGCCGATTGAGGAATCGCCGTCGAAGCGGCCCGGATTTCTTCGGTCACGCGCGACTCGCTTCAAGTCATCCTTGCGGCTTTATCGTCTCCTTCGGTACGCTCGGAATTCGCGCCAGCCTGTAAACGGGGAAGATAATCGCGGAGCCGTCTTTGTTAGCTTTATCAAGCTCTTCGTCGAAGTAATTCCAGGTCGTGAGACCGTCGTCGCTCTGCGGCTCCAGGAGGTAGAAGACCAGGGCGGCCTTCGCCTGGTGAAGCGAAACGATGAATGACCCGGCGGGGAAAGCCTCCTGCCCCTGTACGGTCTCGACCGCGACCTTGACCTCCTTCTGGCCTTGAAAAACCCTGTCGGCCCGCG
>DATLMR010000070.1:0-6032 GCA_035537555.1 Blastocatellia bacterium | reverse complement strand
GTAAGAAGATCGTCATCGTCCTTAACAAGATCGACACGAAAGACGAAAACGAGATAGCCGAGGTCATGCGTTTCGTGGATGACAAGTGCCGCGAGCTGCTCGGGTTCAAGCCCGTGATATTCCCGATCTCGGCCAAGCTGGCGCTCAACTCCAAGTTCGGGAGCCACCCGCGGGACTGGTCGCGAAGCCGGTTCGAGCCGCTCGAGGATTACATATTCCACACTCTGCACGAGGGCGAGCGGTTGCGGTTGAAGCTGCTGAGCCCGCTCGATTCGGCTAACACCGTGGCCTCGAAGCTTGAGGAAGAGTACACGGCCAAGAAGGAGCTGCTCTCCGACGACACGACCAAGATAGGGCGCATCGAAGAGCAGCTCGAAGCCGCGCGGAAAGAGATGCGGTCGAACTTCCAGAAATTCATCCTGCGGGTGGACGCCCTCGTCGTCGAGCTGCGGGACCGGGGGGTCGACTTCCTCGACCGGCACGTGCGCCTGCGCCACGTGAACCTGCTCAGGAACGAGTCGGCGTTCCGCGACAAGTTCGAAGAAGAGGTGTTGGCCCAGTGGCAGAGAGAGATCGAGCGCACGGTGGACGAATCGGTCGACTGGCTCGTTCGTAATAACCTGCGACTCTGGAACGAGACCCTGGAATACTTCAACACGCAGGTGCGCAAGGCGCAGTACGATTCCCAGATCATCGGGCGGATAGGCGGCCAGTTCGTCTATGAAAGAGAAGAGGTTCACAAGCGCATCCGCGGCGAGGCGGAAGACCGGGTGAAATCGCTCGACCACCGCGAAGAGTGCCGCCGCGTGATCGGCAGCGCGATGACCGGCATTCAACAGTCGTTCGGCCTGGGGGCAGGCGCCGTCGGGCTCGGCTACGTGCTGGCTACCGCCTTCTCGACGGTCGCCCTGGACGTGACCGGAGTCGCGGCGGCGGCCGTGCTCTTCTCGGCCAGCTTCTTCATCCTGCCTTATAAGCGCAGGCGCGCGACCGAAGAGTTCAGGTCCAGGACCGAGACCCTGCGCTCGGAGCTGCGCGGCGCTTTCGAGGTCGAATCGAACCGCGAGATCGACCGGGCCGTGGACAACGTCCGGGGCGCTCTCGACCCATATACCCGGTTCGTCCGCGCGGAGAGGTCGAAGGTGGAGGAGCGGGCGGGCGTGCTCTCGGATATACGCAAGAGGCTGGTCGTGCTCAGACGCGATGTCGAGAGAATAACCGGCGAGGCGTAGCGAAGGGACCCGGACTTCACATTCGAGCTTCGAGCTTCAAGGCCTCGGCTTCTCCGGCTCCCGGCCCGCCGCCGATTCTGTTAATATTCGCCCGGTCAAAAAAATCCCATAAAAAATCCCCGCTGATGTCGATTTCCGATAGCTTCGTTCGTTAGTAGGCATGAAAGAGTAGGCATGAAAGCGGGCTGAATGCGCGCCGCTTCTATAAATCGTTGGAGGCTTCTTTCGAGAAGCCTGAAAGGAGACCGAATGGCACAGTATATGTTGATTTCGCATCACCCGATGGAGGCCCCGCAGGATGTCGAGTTCAGTCCCGAGATGATTCAAGCCGTCATTGAAAAATATAACGCGTGGACCGAGAAGCTGCGCGGCTCGAACCGGCTCGCGGGCCTGAACAAGCTACAGCCCGAGCCCGGCCGCAACGTGCGCGGGCACGGGGCCGATCAGGTCGTGACCGACGGCCCGTACGCGGAGACCAAGGAGCTCATCGGCGGCTACTGGCTCATCACCGCCGACGATTACGATCAGGCCGTCGAGCTCTCGCGCGACTGCCCGAGCCTCGAGTTCGGAGGCAGGATCGAGGTGCGGGAGGTCGATGAGCTTTAGTAGCTCCGAGCTTTAATATCTGCGAGCGGGGACATGTATGCAGGAAAGCTCCAACTCAAGGTCTGACTCAAGGATTGATGGGCTCGTGGACCATCTGTTTCGCCATCAGGCGGGGCAGATGGTCTCCACTCTGACCAGGATATTCGGTCCGCGGCACATCGACCTCGCCGAAGAAGTGGTGCAGGACGCTCTGCTCAAGGCCTTGCAGATATGGCCGTTCAGAGGTATTCCTGAAAACCCTTCGGGATGGCTCGTGCAGGTCGCGAAGAACCGCGCGCTCGACCTGCTCCGGCGCGAGTCCTCGCTTCAATCCATATCTCAGGAGCTGCTCAGGTCGCTATCGGCGGGCGAGCCCGGCCCCGGGCCTGGGCACTCAAGCGAGGCGTTGGACGACGAGCTGAACATGATATTCATGGCCTGCCATCCGAGCATTCCAAGGGAGAGCCGCATAGCTCTGACCCTGAAGACGGTAGGCGGCTTCGGCATTCGCGAAATCGCCCGCGCCTTCCTGGCGCGCGACTCGGCAATCGCCCAGAGGGTCGTGCGGGCGAAACGCCTGATACGGGAAAAGCAGATAACTTTCGACCTTCCCGATCCCAAAGAGCTGCCGGCGCGGCTCGACTCCGTGCTCGAAGTCATCTACCTGCTCTTCAACGAGGGCTACACCGCTCACACAGGGGAGAACCTCGTGCGCAGAGACCTGTGCGAAGAAGCGATTCGCCTGGGCGGGCTCCTCGTCACTCACAATGCCTCGGGGCTCCCCAAATGCCACGCCCTGCTCGCTCTGATGTTCTTCCAGGCGGCCCGTCTGCCCGCCCGCATCGGCAAAGACGGCGAGCTGCTGACGCTCGCCGAACAGGACCGCGCGCTCTGGGACCGGCGCTCGATCGGCCGGGGCTTTTATCATCTCGACCGCGCGGCCGAAGGCTCCGAGATGACCGAGTACCATCTTCAAGCCGCTATCGCGGCCTGCCATGCGGCGGCTGAGAGCCGCGAGACGACGGACTGGGGCCGCATCGTTCAGCTCTACGATCGGCTCCAGGAGCTGAATCCGTCGCCCGTCGTGGCGCTAAATCGCGTGGTCGCCCTGTCAAAGCTGTACGGCCCGGAGGCGGCTATCGAAGAGCTGGAGAAGATAAGCGAGCACGCGGCGCTGGGCCACTACCACCTGCTGCCTGCCACCATGGGCGTGTTGTTGAGTGAGCTGGGGGAGATCGAAAAGGCCGCCGTCTTCTACCGGCAGGCTCTCGATTGCCCGTGCTCCGACCCGGAGCGCAGGTTCCTGCTCAAGAAACTCGAAGCATTAACCGGACGGCAGCCACGCGGCTCCGGCCACCCCAGGAGCGAGATATAATGAAAGCACGAGCGATATTGCATGCCTGCGCCTGTACGATCCTGCTTGCCCTGATCGCGGCCGCGCAAACTCACTCGACAGCCCCGCACGCGAGCCCGCGCGGTGAAGCGACGGACGCCTATCACGTCGGGTTTCTCAGGCGCGGCCCCGGATGGACGCCCGAAAGCACGCCGGAGACCGAGCGCGTGCAGTCGGCCCACATGGCCCACATCCAAGACATGGCGAAATCGGGCAAGCTCGTGGGCGCGGGGCCTTTCTCCGACGGCGGCCGGCTTCGCGGAGTATTCATCTTCAAAGTCGGTTCGCTCGAAGAAGCGAAAGCTATGTCCGAAGCCGACCCGGCGGTCAAGGCCGGCAGGCTGATCGTCGACGTGCACCCCTGGACCGGCCCCGTGGGCATCGGCGCGAGATACGCGGCGGAGCGACAGGCCAATCCGCAGGCGAAAGACGAGATGGTCACATTTCAGATGGTCCTGCTCGCGCGCGGGCCGAAATGGACTACCGAGGCGGAGAGCTTCACGAAAGAGCGCGAGGCCTTTCTCAAACAGATGAAGGCGTCGGGCAAGCTCGCGGCGTCCGGTCCCTTTACGGATGCGGGCGACCTGCGGGAGATGCTCGTCCTTCAGGTCGCGTCACCGGAAGAGGCGAAAGCCATGGTCGAGAATCACCCTATGGTGAAAGCGGGCCTGTTGTCGCTTGAGGTCCACCCCTGGTGGACAGCCAAAGGGATATGGCTTTAAGAGGCTTTAAGGCCTCTTAAAGCAGGTCGCCTTACCGGCAGCCCGCCCTCTCTTTCTCATTTCGCGATATAAGGGTGCGCTTAACTAGCGGGGATTCTCCACGCCCACCTGCCGACACATATCGAGCACGGGGCAGGTCGAGCATTTCGGGCGGGTCCCCGTGCAGACGTGCTTCCCGAATGGTACGAGCAGGCGATTGATCTCTACCCAGTAGCGGCGCGGCAGCTTCTCTTCAAGGGCGGCGGTCGTCTTTTCGGGAGTGCGCTCCCGGGCATAGCCCCAGCGGTTCGTCACGCGATGAACGTGGATGTCCACGCCGATACGGGGCTGGCCGCACGCGATGCCCAGCACGAGGTTGGCGCACTTCGGCCCCACGCCTTCGAATGAGGTCAAAGCCTCGTAATCGCAGGGCAATTCGCCGCCGTGCTCTTCCATGAGGCGGCGCGCGATTTTGTGTATCTGGTGCGCCTTGCGCTCGTGAAAGGTCGAGGCGCGGATCGCCTCATCTATCTCCTCCGAAGTCAGGGCGAGCATCTCTGACGGAGTGCGCGCCCGCTCGAAGAGGGCGAGCGCGGTCGGCAGCATCACTTCGTCGAAGGTCCGGATCGAGATTATGCAGGCGACCAGCTGCTCGAACGGAGACGAGAAGCCCTTCTGCGCAAGCTCGAACATCGCGGCTTTGGCGAAGGGCTCGACCGCCTTGCGTATGCGACGGATGGCCGGGTCAATATCGAACGGGCGTTTCTCCATATCGATCCGCTACTTCTCTTCCGCGCGGGCGAGGTCTTTTATCAGGATCACGTCGGTCATCGCCACGCCCCTCGCGCAGGCGAGCGTCTTTCCGTCCCGAGACCAGTCGAAGGCGAATATCAGGTCCGACTTGAAATCGGTGAGCTGCTTCGGAGCGCCCCCGGCCGTGGGCAGGCTCCAGATGTTTGAGACGCCTGCCTGGACGCTCGAGTAGAGCACGGATTTTCCGTCGGCCGACCAGCGGTACTGGCCCGACTGGTAATTGGCCGGGCTTATATCCAGGGATTTTATCAACTGCCCGCTCTCTAAAGAGAAGAGGGCCAGCTTCGGAAAAGCGACCGCCTGTTCATCCATATAGCGGCAGAGGATCGTCTTTCCGTCGGGCGAGACGACGGGCTGCATCGTGTATTTTTCGGTGACCCGCACGCGGTCGCCCCCGTCGATCGGCACTTTCCAGATCATCGGTTTTTCGGAGCTGATCAGAGAAGTATAGATCACCCATTTTCCGTCGGGCGAGCAGACGGGCCAGTACTCCCCTTCTCCGCTCGTCAACTGTTTCGGGTTGCTTCCATCTATGTCCATCCTCCAGACGTTGAAGGTGCCGATGTTGCCCGCGCGATTCGAGTCGAAGATGATGTATCGGCCGTCGGGCGAGACAGACGGGAAGACATTGATCCCCGCGTCGCTTGTCAGCTGCTTCTGATTCTGCCCCTCCGAATCCATCAGGAATATATCCGCGCTGCCGGTCGCGTCCGAGACGTATACGACGCGGCCGTCGGGAGCCCACACGGTCTGGTCGTACTTGCCCGAGCCCGAAGTGACCTGCCTGGCGCGGCTCGCGTCCCCGCCCGGCGCGATCCATACGTTTGAGACCGCGCTCGTCTGCGCGGTCAGCAGAGTGCTCGAATCCGACGGCAGGCTCACTCCCGCGTAGTTGCTCAGGTCGTTCGTGATCCTGCGGATCTCTCCGTCCGGATAAGAGAGCTCGTAAATCTGGAGCTGGTTGGAGCCCGAGAGGCGGTCGAGCGCGCTCAGCGCCAGGCCCGTGCCGTCGGAAAGCCACGAAAGCCCCGCGATGAACCCCCACATGTGCGAGCCGATCACTCTCTCAGACCCGTCCGCCACGTTGACTTCCACGACCTCGTGGTGCATGCCCCCGGACAGGTTCTGGGACGCGCAGGCTATCGTCCTGCCGTCAGGAGACCAGACGGCCCTCAGTAAGATGTTGGGCTGTTTGCGGGTCACGAGCTTCTGCTCGCCGGAGCCGTCCGCGTTCGCCACCATCAGCGCCAGCTCCGATTCCCGAGGGTACCCGCGAAGAAACGCGAATCGCTTGCCGTCCGGAGAAAA
>DATLMR010000069.1:0-7381 GCA_035537555.1 Blastocatellia bacterium | reverse complement strand
GGATCAAGAAGTACCCGGTCGTCTTCGTCGATGAGGTGCTGATCGCCCAGCCCGCGGACTTTGGAGGATGGGGCGACAAAGGCGGGAAGTATGCTCCCTGGCGCGACCCCGGCAATCACGAGAAGTTCAAGAAAGACCTCTCGCGAATGATCGACCTGACCCTGCGCGGCGATAAGGAGACGGCCGCGCGCGAGGGGGCCGTGGCCGATACGGCGACGGAAATCGGATCGCTGCCCGCGCTCGCTTTTCAGGACCTCGAAGGCCGCAGGATCGAGCCGGCCAGCCTCTCCGGACAGGTGGTCGTCGTCGAGTTCTGGGCGACGTGGTGCATACCCTGCCGCAGCACGCTCGCATGGCTCGGCACAATCGAGCGCCGCTACGGCGATAAGATCACGGTGCTTGCCGTGGCCGTGGACTCCTCCGAAGACGATGTGAAGAAGCTGATTCGGCCTCTCGCCCTCCCGGTCCACTTCGTAATGGGAGAAAAAGGGATGGTCGCGCCGTTCGGAGATTTTTCGACCGTTCCGACCCTCTTCGTCTTCGACCGTGAGGGGAAGACGGCTTCGGTCTTTTACGGCGCTCCCAGAGACCTGCACGAAAAGGTCGGACGCCTGATCGATTCTCTGACCAGGAATAAGCAGGCGCCGGGGAGAAGGAGGGCCGATTGAGGCTCGCGAGCCAGTCAACGGGATCGGCGGGAAGAGTCTCGAAAGGCCTCCTCATTCGTACCTGAGAGCGGTGAGCGGGTCCACTTTCGTCGCCCTCCTCGCGGGGATGAGGCTCGCAAGTAACGCGACGGCGCTCAAGAGCAGCGCGATGGCCGCGAAAGTGGCGGGGTCCGTCGCGCTGACGTCGTAGAGCAGGGCCGACATGATGCGCGTGAGCGCGACGGCCCCGATCAGCCCCAGGCCGACGCCCGCGAAGACAAGCGACAGGCTCTGGCTCACGATCATTTTGAGTATATCGCCCACCTGCGCTCCGAGCGCCATGCGTATACCGATCTCGTGGGTCCTTTGCGCGACCGTATAAGACATGACTCCGTAGATGCCCACGGCCGCGAGCGTGAGGGCGATGGCCGCGAAGACGCTCAAGAGCCACGTGTATAGTCGCGGCTGCGCCACCGATTCCGAGATCAGCTCGTCCATGGTCTTCACGCTCGTGATGGCCTGGTCGCTATCGATGGACTGGATCGCGCGCCGGACAGACAGGGTCGCGCTTGCCGGAGCGGCCTTCGCGCGAACGATCAGAGCGGTCGAGAACCACGGGGCCTGCCGGTAGCAGGAATAGATCTCGATGCCCGTCTTTTGAGCGAGCGCTTCCTGCCGGGTGTCCCTCACCACGCCTACTATTTCGAGCGACGTGGGCCGCCCCAGGTAGTTGATTCGGATCCGCTTGCCCAGAGGATCTTCCCCGGAGAAGAACTGTCGCGCCATCGTCTCGTTGATGATGGCCGCCGGGGGGGAGCCCGCCGCGTCTCGCTCGTCGAACTCTCTGCCGGAGAGCAGGGGAATCCCGAGGGTTCGAAAATAGTTCGGGCTGATCGACGCGTAGATGCCCTGCGGGACATCGTCAGGGTTGGCCGGCCGCCCTTCGATAGTGAACGAGAAGAGCAGGTTGAACCCCGTCATCGGAGCCCCCGAGCTGAGCGCCGCCGACTCGACTTCGGGCAGGGCCGCGACCCGCTCCATTATCCGCGTGTAGTACGACGCGCGATCGCCGTCATTCCCGTATTTCTTCATCGACGCGCCGATGCTCATCGTGAGCAGGTTCTCCTGCCTGAAGCCCGGATCGGTGTTCTGCAAGCGGGCGAAGCTCTTGACGAGCAGCCCCGCGCCGGTGAGCAGCAGCAGAGTGAGCGCGATTTCAGAGACGATCAGCATGGCGCGGGCGCGCTGTAGCCCGCGATCTCCGGACGACCTCGTGCCGCTTTCCTTGAGCGACCCCTGCAGATCCTGTTTCGAAGCCTGTAGGGCCGGGATCAGTCCGAAACCGACTCCGGTCAGGAAAGATATTGCGACCGTGAAGCCGAGAACGTGGGTGTCGATCCGAATCTCGTCGAGGCGGGGGAAATTCATGGATTCCGGGATGAGCGCGATTATGGCGTCCACCCCCCAGTAGGCCGCCAGGAGCCCGAGCGCCGCGCCGACGGACGAGAGCAGGAGGCTCTCGGTCAGCAGTTGCCGGACGACCCGCGACCGCGACGCGCCGAGCGCCGAGCGAAGGGCGATCTCCTTTTGCCGGGCGGCCGACCGCGCCAGCAGCATGTTGGCGACGTTGGCGCACGCGACCAGCAGGACAAAGCCGACCGCGCCCAGGAGAATCAGGAGAGCGGGCCGTATCTTTCCGACTATCTGCTCTTTCAAGGGGACGAGGCGCACGCTCCAGTCGGCGTTCGATTCGGGATGCTGCTCGGAGAGGCGGGCGGCGATCGTCTCCATTTCCGTCTGAGCCTGCTCGATAGGGACGCCCTCCGCGAGCCGCCCTATGACGCTGACGTACCTGCTGCTGCGGATGCGCATCTCGCCCGAGTCCTCGGGCATGGGCGTCCACACCTCGGCATAATTCGGGTGCTTGAAATCGGCCGGCATAACGCCGATCACGGTAGTGGCCCTGCCGCTCAGGTTGAAGCTCTTTCCGACTATCTCCGGATCCCCGCCGAAACGCCCGCGCCACGCGCGGTAGCTGAGGAGGACGACGGCCTCCCCGCTCGACTTGAACTCCTCCCGAGAGAAGGGGCGCCCCATGAAAGGGCGCGCGCCGAGCATTTCGAGAAGGCCCTCGGAGAAGCGCGCGCCCGGAATCAGCTCGGGCGCATCGGTCCCGGTAAGAGTCACTCCGCCGCCGGTCTCGGCGCCGAGCGCTTCGAAGGCTCCGCTTTGCGCCCTCCAGTCGAAGAAGTCGGCCGGAGATGCCCCGAGCGTGCTGCCGTCTCCGGCCTTGACGTTGACCGCCCTCAGTATGACGAGGCTGTTGGGGTCCGGGAACGGCAGAGGCCGAAGCAGCACGGAGTTGACCACGCTGAAGATGGCCGTGTTCGCTCCGATCCCGAGCGCCAGGGCGAGCACCGCGACCAGGCTGAAGGCGGGGTTCCTGCCAAGCACGCGCAGGCCGTAGCGCAGGTCCTGCGCCAGCCTTTCGAGGTGAGAAAACAACCAGACCTCTCTCGACTCTTCGTGCAGCTTCGTCCTGTTGCCGAAACTTCGCACCGCGTCGAAGCGCGCCTCTTCGGGAGACATCCCCGCGGCGATATTCCGCTCGACCTTCATATCGATGTGAAAGCGCATCTCTTCCTCGAGCTCGCGGTCGAACCTTTCGCCTTTGAGAAAGAAGAGGAGCCGTCGCCAGAGCTGACCCGGATTTTCCATAGTCGTTGCCTCGCCTTATGCAGTCTGGATTACGCGGAGGATCGCCCCCATTACCCGGTCGAATTCGGAGACCTCTTGCTGGAGCTGCTTCCTGCCCGCGGGCGTGAGCCGGTAGTAGCGGGCGCGGCGATTGTTGGCCGAATGGCCCCAGTCGGAAGCCACCCAATCCTTCAGCTGCATGCGCTGAAGCGCGGGGTAAAGCGACCCCTCTTCGACCTGCAACACGTCTTCCGACAACTGGCGTATGCGTTCGACTATGCCGTAGCCGTGCATCACTCCGCCCTGCTCCAGGGTCTTGAGAATAAGCATATCGAGGGTACCGGGCAGAAGCTCGCTCTTCTTCCTCGCCTTGCCTTTTATCATCCTGCTCGACCTCTCTCCAAAGATTATCTAGGGGAAAGAATAGCGGAGATCCCGCACAAGTCAAGAAGAAAAAAATCGGGCGAGGGTGCGGTTCTTACTCGGGTTTTAACTAAAATAGGGCAAATCACTGAGAAATCGGATCTTCGAGGCGGGGGCGAAGGGCCGGAAAGAGAGCACCGGCTGTTGCCGCGCTTCCCCCGATAGTCTAGGGCAAAGGCAGAGCGTCGAGAGAGAGGCTGACCAGGAAGACCCCGGCTTCGATCTGCGGGGTGAGGCCGAAGCCGGGCTGAGACAGCACCTTCATCATCGGGCGGTTCTGGGCGAGGAAGCGGTTATAGAGGCTCCGGCTCGACAGCCTGTGATAAAGGTCGAGCAGTTTGACATCGTCCTCCGGCCTGATCGGGCGCGCCCGCATAGTCGAGCCGTCGCGCAGGATCACGGTAGATTTATAATGAGAAAACATGGCGCAGAGATGGCGGCGGCCTCAGGAGCCCTGCCGCCCGCCCATACGGGCCTACTTCGTCCCGGCCGCGGCCAGGCGAGAGGCGATCAGGTAATACACCGAAGGATTGAAGGCCAGGCCCGCGTGGGTCCCGACGACTTCGAAGTCCTTCTCCGGCTCATCGTGCACGCAGACGCGCCAATCGACTATGCCGTCGCTCCTCGTGTAAATGGCGGTCTCCATAATGGAGTCCGGCCATGGGATCTGCAAGGCGCGGACGGCGTCACAGGAGCAATACCCGGTATAGCAGGCGGGCGGGCGCTCCTGCTCTCGCGAGCGCCTTATGCGGTCGCGCACGAACGTCCCCATCTGAAGCACCATCGGGTGCGAGCGAATGCCGCGAAACGGCGAGCCAAGAGTTATGACCGAAGCGACGCGGTCGGGAAAGAGGAGCGCGGCGGACCTGGCGAGCACTCCGCCGAGGCTGTGGCCGATCAGGTGGACCCTGCCTCCGGTCTTCTCGGAGGCTTTCTCTATGGTCTCCGACAGGCGCTCGACCAGAAGGTCGAGGCAGTCGGCGTTGCGGCCGATGCGCGACAGGTAGGGGCTGTACCCGATCCGGCGCAGCCACCAGTACATCTCTTGCAGGTAGAGGTCGGTCCCCATAAATCCGGGCACCGCGACCACCGCCGCGCAGTCTCCGCGCGGCACGCCGAGCCCGTAGTAGACGGGCGAAGAGTGCAGCGCGAGCCAGTCGATTCCGGCGAAGGCTTCGAGCCAGATCGGGCGCGCTGCCGCCTGTTGTTTCCTGTCGAACGATTTCGGTTGTGCGGCCATTAATCGGTCCTCGGGTGTATCGAATGAGATGGAGCTTGATGCTCCGGTTCGGTGAACCTCAACGCGCGCCCTTCGATCTCTTCACGACCTGCGGCCGGATCTCAGGAACTCCGGCCTTCACTCGCAGCTCGACGAACGATTCGTCCAGAAATTCCTTGAGCCGCTCGACATCGGGCATCGCCTGAGTATCGGATGTCAGCCCGAAATAGAGCTTCTGGTCGTAACTCATGATAGCGCACCCTGCGCCTACGGCATAGCCGACCGGCACGTACGGGTAATAAGCGATCATGCGCTTGCCCGTCGCGTAGAGCGGGACCTGCGGGCCGGGGACGTTGGTCGAGACCATGTTGAATGCCGGCATCGGCGTATTGGCCATCGCCCCGAACAGAGCCTGCACGGGCGCGGGCAGAATGCCCATGAGAGCCGACAGCAGGTTCATCCCCTCGGCGATGCGCGCGCCCTTCATCGCCACGGTCTTTTCGTTGACGTAGGCGTAGCGGGCCAGGGGGTCTTCGAGGTCCAGAGGTATCTCCACCGGAAGCATGGAGACGAGGTTGCCCAGGGCTCCGCGCTTATCCTCCTGCCTCATGCTCACCGGGACCATCACGCGAAGGTTCCGGCCCCGGGTCTGCTGCCCGTGCATATCGACGTAGCGCGATACCGCGCCCGACAGAGCGGTGAGGACGACGTCGTTGACGGTGCCGCCGAGCGCCCCGCGAATGGCGCGGGCCTCCGCGAACGAGAACTCGCTCCAGACCAGCTTGCGCTCGCCCGAGCAGGGGCGATTGAAGGGCAAAAGAGGGGCGGGAGAGGCGAGAGACGGCAGCAAAGCCGCCATCTTCTGGGCGGCGCCGCGGTTCTGCTCGCTGGTCAGGGCCTGGGTCAGATTGAGCAACCCGTTCTGAAACTCCATCCACCGGCTCATGCCTTCCTGCATGCTCCCGAGGAGCGAGTCGAACAGCCGCCGCGTGGCGTCGGGGCGCGGGGGAGGCGGGACGTACTCCGGTTTCGGAGGCGGCGCGGGAGTCGGCGAGATGTCGAGCACCACTTTCAAGAGATCGACGCCCGACACTCCATCGACCATGCAGTGATGGACCCTCGCGATCATCGCGCTGCGCCTGGCCTTGAGGCCGTAGACGAGATAGATGTCCCACAGAGGCTTGCCGCGGTCCATCATCGGCGAGAATAGACGGCCCGCGAGCGCGATCAGTTCGGCGTCGGTGCCGGGGGCGTCGATCCGAAGCCGGAAGATATGCCTGTCGATATCGAAATTCGAATCAAATTCCCAGGTTGGATGGCCGATGTTGAAGGGGTCCGGCACCACCTTCTGCTGGTAGCGCGGGAGCATGTGCAGCTTCGATCTCACGTTCTCCACGAATTTATCGAACGGTATTTCGCCTTCAAAGACGCTCACGCTCCCGATGTGCATCGGCGCTTCCTTCTTTTCAAAGTAAAGAAAGGTCGCGTCCATCGAGGTGAGCTGTCGATTGAGATTGGGCTGAGCCATATCATCCTCCAGGCAGGCGACGGGGCCGGGTGGGCCGGTCGAGCGAGGCGCGCCTGCCGCTATTATCGTTATCGCCGCTCGAGAGTCATCTTCATGCCGTATCTCGGACGCAGGGTGATGAGCGGCTGCATCTTGACCGGATGGCCGGGCACCAGGCGCATCCTCCATACTTGCGCGAGCGTCGCGATGATGAGTATGCCCTCCATCCAGGCGAACTGCTCTCCGATGCAGAGCCTCGGCCCGCTGCCGAACGGGAAGTACGAGTGTTTCGGACGCGAGGCCCTGGCTTCATCGGTCCATCGCTCGGGGTCGAACCTGAACGGGTCCTCGTAATAACGCTCGTTGTGATGCATGACGTACTGGCTTAGGAGCACGATCGAGCCGGAAGGGATGGTATATTCGCCGACCTTGTAGCTGCTCAAGGCGCGGCGGCCCATGACCCACACGGGCGGGTAGCATCGCATGGATTCGGCCAGCACCATCTCCGTGTATTTCAGGTTCGGGACATCATCGACCGACGGGAGCCTGCCTCCCAGCACCGAGTCGAGTTCCGAGTGGAGGCGGGCCTCGGCCTCGGGATTTTGAGAGAGCAGGTACCAGGTCCAGGCAAGGGCGTTGGCGGTCGTCTCGTGCCCGGCGAGGAATAGAGTCATCACCTCGTCGCGCAACTGCTCGTCCGACATCCCGCCGCCGTCGCCTTCGGCGTCCTGCGCGAGCAGCAGCATCGAGAGCAGATCGCCCTGATCTTCCGGGCTTTCGCGCCGTTGCTCGATGATGCGATAGATGGTCTCATCCAGGCGCTCGCGGGCCAGCCGCACTCGTTTATTGCTCGGGGTCGGCAGCTTGTCGAGAATCTCGGTGAGAGGC
>DATLMR010000068.1:0-5510 GCA_035537555.1 Blastocatellia bacterium | reverse complement strand
AGATCACCGAAGACCTCGCCTCCCTCATCCAGCGCGCGGGCGGGATCGAGCGCGTGAAGATTCGCTCGGTGCTGACCTGCGAATCCCGCCGCGGAGTCTGCATCAAGTGCTACGGCAGGAACCTGGCCACCGGCCGGATGGTCGAGCTGGGCGAGGCCGTGGGCGTCATCGCCGCGCAGTCGATAGGTGAGCCCGGCACGCAGCTGACGATGAGAACGTTCCACATCGGAGGCGTCGCCGGCGGAGTCAGCGAAGTCACCAAGCACGAAGCCCGCACTTCGGGCACGGTGAAGTTCGAAGACCTCAAGACGGTCCGTAACCGCGACGGTGACCTGATAGCCATGAATCGCAACGGCTCGATCGTCCTGATCGACGAGCGCGGGCGCGAGGCCAGCCGCTACCAGATCGTTTACGGCGCCACTCTCAAGGTCGTCGACGGACAGCACGTAGAGGAAGGCCAGGAGCTGGCCGAGTGGGATCCTTACACGTTCGCGATCCTCACGGAGGACGCGGGGACCATCAGCTTCAAAGACCTGGTCGAGGGCGTGACCGTCCGCGAAGAGGTCGACGAAGTGACCGGCCTTTCGCACCTGGTCGTTATGGACTCGCCTGACGAGAAGCGCCAGCCGAGGATCGAGATCAAGGACGAAAAGGGCAAGGTGCTCAGGACTTACCAGATGCCCGTTCGCGCCAACCTGCTGGTCGCCGACTACGAGGACTGGAAGAAGAAGAGGGGCACGACCGCTACCAAGCCGCAGGAGGAGAAGGAGCACGTGCGCGTCGCCCCGGGCGACATCATCGCCAAGATCCCGCGCGAGACGACCAAGACCAAGGACATCACGGGCGGTCTGCCGCGCGTGGTCGAACTGTTCGAAGCTCGCAAGCCGCGCGAAACCGCGGTGATGACCGAGATCGACGGCGTCGTGAAATTCGGCCCGATCCTTAAGGGCCTGCGCCGCGTCGTCATCGAAGCGCCCGACGCTGAGAAGCGCGAGTACGCGATTCCGCGAGGCGTGCACATCAACGTTCAGGAAGGCGATATAGTCAGGGCGGGCGAGCCGCTGATGGACGGGCCTCTGAACCCCCACGACATCCTCGCGGTGCGAGGTATCGAGGAGCTGCAGCGGTACCTGGTCAACGAAATCCAGGAGGTCTACCGCCTCCAGGGCGTCAACATCAACGACAAGCACATCGAGGTGATCGTAAGACAGATGCTTCGATGGGTCCGCGTCAAGGAGGTCGGCGACACCGAGTTCCTGCTGGAGGACATGGTGGACCGCTTCCGGTTCCAGGACGAGAACGAGCGCGTGATAAGCGAAGGCGGCCAGCCCGCGCAGGCCGAGCCTCTCCTTCTCGGCATCACGAAGGCGTCGCTCTCAACCGAGTCGTTCATCTCGGCGGCCTCCTTCCAGGAGACCACCAGGGTGCTGACCGAGGCCGCCATAAGCGGCAAGGTCGACTACCTGCGCGGCCTCAAGGAGAACGTCATCATGGGAAGGCTCATCCCTGCCGGGACCGGCATGGATTACTACCGCGACATCAAGCTCGAGCCGGACCAGACCCAGGACGAAGAAGACTTCGACTACGAGGCGGGCGAGCTTCCCACGGGAGCCGACTTCGCCCCGGCGGCGGAAGCCAAGGAAGCCGGAGACTGATAGCTTCCGGCAGATTCTAGGATCATCGGGGCGGCGCTCGATTTTTTGAGCGCCGCCCCTTTTTGTCGCTTTTTTGCCCCTCGACTCGAAAAAATTGACCCCGTCGCGAGACGAGGTTGACAAATATTTTTAGGATCAGTATAGTCTAACGTTTGCGGCGGTAGCGCTTTTAGGTTCTGACATGCGGAGGCGCTGCCGTAATTGAAACCGGACGCGGAATAAACGTTATTGTGGCGTAAAAGGCTGCGGAGTTAGCGCCGTCAGCCCGATACCAGGATAGAAGTAAACCTTAACCTCACGCCACAGAAAAGTTAGGCCCGGGGAGGCCGGATCCGCAGTAGCTTTCAGAACATCCCCGACAACAAATCGGATCGAATAATGGCGGTCGATTAAGAGAGCGACCACTGTCTTTTTGCGCTCTTAATCCCGTGCACTTAATTCATTGCGCCACAGGCAATAGCGAGTTCTTCGCTCTATAAAGGTTTCGAAGCCCGGCATGTCCGGGCATGTTGAGAGGAGTTATAGCGTGCCGACACTGAGTCAGTTAGTTCGCAAGGGGCGACAGAAGGTCAAATACAAGACTTCGAGCCCGGCTTTGAACGCGAGCCCGCAAAAGCGCGGCGTCTGTACGCGTGTTTACACGCAGACGCCCAAGAAGCCGAACTCGGCCCTGCGCAAAGTGGCGCGCGTGCGCTTGACCAACCAGATAGAGGTCACTACCTACATCCCGGGTATCGGCCACAACCTTCAGGAGCACTCGATAGTGCTGATACGCGGAGGCCGCGTGAAGGATCTGCCGGGCGTGCGCTATCACGTCGTGCGCGGCACCCTGGACGCCGTGGGGGTACAGAATCGTAAGCAGGGCCGCTCGAAGTATGGCGCGAAACGGCCGAAAGAGGCCGCACCGGCCAAGGCTAAGAAATAGCTTGAAAGACCCTGGATAGGCCTTGAAAGGAAAGGCCTTGAAAGACATGGCGCCGGATTCGCGCGGGCGGATCCGAGAGGCGCTCTGACGAGGGATGGGAGCTTATGCCAAGAAGAAGAGTAGCAGCGAAGCGTGAAGTTCTGCCGGACCCGATGTTCAACTCGACGATGGTGACCAAGTTCATCAACTCGCTGATGTGGGACGGCAAAAAGGCCGTGGCAGAAAACATCTTTTACGGCGCGATGGACCAGGTCCAGGAAAAGGTCAACGACGACGCGCTGAAGGTATTCAAGAAGGCGATGGACAACGTCAAGCCGCGCGTGGAGGTGAAGTCCCGCCGCGTGGGCGGCTCCACTTATCAGGTGCCGATCGAGGTCGATCCGAAGACGCGCGGCAACAGCCTGGCCATCCGCTGGCTCATTCAGTACTCACGTTCTCGCGGAGAGAAGACCATGACGGATCGTCTCGCCGGAGAGATCCTGGACGCCGCCAACAATCGCGGCAATGCGGTCAAGAAGAAGGATGACACGCACCGGATGGCCGATGCCAACAAGGCTTTCGCGCATTACCGGTGGTAAACGAAGCTCGGGCGAGCCGCCGCCGGCCCTGCGGGAGCCGAAGGCTGACGCTCGGAAGCTGATGGTTTAGAAAATTATGTCGAAGCAGGTAGCATTACAGAGATTCCGTAACATTGGAATCATGGCGCATATCGACGCGGGCAAGACCACGACCACGGAGCGCATTCTTTACTACACGGGCGTGTCGTACAAGATCGGCGAGGTCCACGAAGGCACCGCCGTTATGGACTGGATGGAACAGGAGCAGGAGCGAGGTATCACCATCACCTCGGCCGCAACTACCTGTTTCTGGATGCGCAACGAGGAAGAGTATCGAGTCAATATCATCGACACGCCCGGCCACGTGGACTTCACGATCGAAGTCGAGCGGTCCCTCCGCGTGCTCGACGGCGCGGTCGCGGTCTTCGACGCGGTCGCGGGCGTGCAGCCTCAGTCGGAAACGGTCTGGCGCCAGGCCGACAAGTACAACGTTCCCCGCATCGCCTTCATGAATAAGATGGACCGCCCCGGCGCGGACTTCGATCACGCGATCCAGACCATGCGGGACCGCCTGAGCGCAAACCCCGTGGCGATTCAATACCCGATCGGGGCCGAAGACCGGTTTCAGGGCATCGTAGACCTGATCACGATGAAGGCCATTATCTACAATGTCGAGGATAAAGGCGCAGATCCCGAGGTCGTCGATATCCCCGCCGACATACGCGACGAAGCGCAGGCCGCCCGCGACCGGATGATCGAGGCGCTCGCGAACGTGGACGATCAGGTCGCGGAGAAGTATCTCGGCGGCGAAGAGATCAGCGAGGACGAGATTCGCGCGGGGCTCAGGCGCGAGACCATCGCCTTGACGCTCGTGCCCGTAGTCGCGGGCACGGCCTTCAAGAACAAGGGCGTGCAGCCCCTGCTCGACGCCGTGGTCGATTTCCTCCCGAGCCCTCTCGACGTTCCCCCCGTCATCGGGATCAATCCCAAGACGGGCGCCGAAGAGGAGCGGAAGCCAGACGCGAAAGAGCCTTTCTCGGCCCTCGTCTTCAAGATCATGGCCGACAAGCATATCGGCCAGCTCTCTTTCGCGCGCATCTATTCGGGGACGGTCAAATCGGGCTCCTACACTCTCAACACGACCAAGGGCACGAAAGAGCGCGTCGGCCGCATCATGCGCATGCACGCCAACAAGCGCGAAGATATCGAGTCGGCCTCGGCCGGTGAGATCGTCGCCCTCGCGGGGCTCAAGCAGGTCACGACCGGCGACACGATCTGCGATGAGACGCGGCCGGTCATCCTGGAGGCGCTCGAGTTCCCGGCGCCCGTCATCGCCCAGGCGATAGAGCCCAAGACCCGGCAGGACCAGGAGAAGCTCGGGATCGGCCTTCAGAGGCTCGCGGCCGAAGACCCCAGCTTCAAGGTGAACACCGACCAGGAGACCGGCCAGACCATCATCCAGGGCATGGGCGAGCTTCACCTGGAGATCATCGTCGACAGGCTCAGGAGAGAGTTCGGAGTCGAAGCAAACGTCGGACGCCCGCAGGTCGCCTACCGCGAGACGATTCGCAAGCCCGCCGAGGGCGGCGCGAAGTTCGTCCGCCAGAGCGGCGGACGCGGCCAGTATGGCCACGCAGAGATACGGCTCGAACCGCTCGAGCCCGGCTCGGGATTCGAGTTCGTCAACGCCATAGTCGGCGGAGTCATACCGAAGGAATACATAAAGCCGGTCGAAGCCGGGATCAAAGAGGCGATGGAGGGCGGAGTGCTCGCCGGCTACGAAATGGTGGACATAAGAGCGACCCTTCATTACGGCAGCTATCACGACGTCGATTCGTCCGAAATGGCTTTCAAGATCGCCGGCTCCATGGCTTTCAAGGACACGGCCAGGAAGGCCGACCCCGTGCTGCTGGAGCCGATCATGAAGGTCGAGATCGTCGCTCCCGAAGAGTATATGGGCTCGATCACGGGCGACGTCAACTCGCGCCGCGGAAGGATCGAACGGATGGATTCGCGGCCGGGCACGCAGGTGATCACCTCCCTGGTGCCTCTGTCGGAAATGTTCGGCTACTCCACCGACCTGCGCTCTATGACGCAGGGGCGCGCGACCTATACGATGCACTTCCATCGTTATGAAGAAGCGCCGCGCAGCGTGCGGGAAGAGATAATAGCAAAGGTGCAGGGCACCTCCAGATAATTTAATTTTCCATCTCAGGCGGGCGCCCTTTGCGCGCCCGCGGAAAAAGGAGTGAGACAGATATGGCGAAGGAGAAATTTGACCGATCCAAGCCGCACGTCAACGTCGGAACGATCGGGCACATCGACCACGGCAAGACTACTTTGACTGCCGCTATCACGAAGGTCCTGGCTCGG
>DATLMR010000067.1:0-27213 GCA_035537555.1 Blastocatellia bacterium | reverse complement strand
TTCATGGACGCCGCGATAAATCTCGGCGTCGATATAGTCGCGGCCTCCGAGCTTCCCAACGCGCTCGCCGCGAGCAACCCTTCGGGCCTGCTCACGCTCGACTTTCTCGACCCCAGGCGCGCGGCCGAGCAGGCGCGGGAGTTCTCGAGACTCTACCCCATAGACGCGATCATTCCCGTCGATGAAGAGACGGCCGTGGTCGCGGCGTCGGCTGCCGCGTCACTCGGCCTGAAGCACAATCCGCTCTCCGCCGCGAAGGCCGCGAAGAACAAGCACCTGATGCGCGAAACCCTCAGCCGTGCGGGGGTGCGCGTGCCTCGATACGTCCACTTCACCCTCGATGACGACCCGAGCGCCGTGGCCGCCCGCGTCACCTTCCCTTGCGTGGTCAAGCCCGTCTTCCTCTCGACAAGTCGCGGAGTAATGCGCGCCGACAACGAGGCCGAGTTCGTCTCGGCTCTCGAGAGGCTTGAGGCGATCCTGCGGATTCCGGCAATCGCCCGGCGAGGCGGGGCCGAGGCGCGCGACGTGCTCGCCGAAGAGTTCATACCCGGCCGCGAAGTCGCGCTCGAGGGACTTCTCTCTGACGGGCGGCTGCGAGTGCTTGCGATATTCGACAAGCCGGACCCGCTCGACGGGCCTTTTTTTGAAGAGACCATCTACGTCACCCCTTCT
This sequence comes from Blastocatellia bacterium, assembly GCA_035537555.1. Taxonomy (GTDB): domain Bacteria; phylum Acidobacteriota; class Blastocatellia; order UBA7656; family UBA7656; genus DATLMR01. The sequence goes on along the minus strand of DATLMR010000067.1, from coordinate 26,538 downwards.
CGCCTGCCCTATCTTGTGCAGGAGCAGGTAGAGGAGACGGCCGCCTCGGCGGCCCGCGCGATGGGATTGATAAAGGGGGCCATACACGCCGAGCTGCGGGTCAACGGCGACGGCGCGTGGGTGATCGAAGTGGCCGCGCGCGCCATCGGAGGCCTGTGCTCCCGCGCGCTTCGCTTCCGGGAGTCCGTCTCGCTCGAAGAACTGATCATCCGGCATGCCCTCGGAGAGGATGTCGCGGGCATAGAGCGCGAGCGGCAGGCGGCGGGCGTGATGATGATACCGATACCGTGCCCCGGGGTGCTCAGAGAGGTGCGCGGGCTGGACTCCGCCAGGGCGACACCCGGCGTTGAAGAGATAATCATAAGCGCGCACATCACGCAGGAATTACTGCCCCCTCCCGAGGGGGCAAGCTACCTGGGCTTCATCTTCAGCCGCGCCGACGCTCCCGATAGAGTCGAAGCGGCTCTGCGCGAGGCTCACGGCAGGCTGGAGTTCGTAATCGAGTGAGTTTGGCGGGGCGTGGCCTTCAGACGCCTGGCCCTCCTCGCCCCTCTCGGAGCTCGTACCGGATGGAAATTCTGGTAGAATCTCGGTGTGAATCCGTACATGAAAGAGCATCCGAAGACTATCCTGCTGGTCTCCTGCTATGAGATGGGCCACCAGCCTGCCGGGCTCGCCGTCCCCATCGGCTTTCTCGAGCGCGCCGGGTACAGGGCCGAGGCGATGGACGTTTCGGTCGAGGGCTTCGACCCGGGCAGGGTCGCGCGCGCGCGCTTCGTCGGCATCTCCGTTCCCATGCACACGGCGCTCAGGCTCGGGCTGCGAGTGGCGGAGCAGGTCCGCCGGATAAACCCCGATTGCCACATCTGCTTCTACGGCCTCTACGCCTCCCTCAACGAGGACTACCTGCTAGACCACGCGGCCGACTCCGTGATCGGGGGGGAGTATGAGGAGGCCCTCGTGAAGCTCGTCGAATCGCTCGACGCGGGAGAGCCGCCGGAGGCCGACGGCGTAAGCACGCGCGCCCGGAAGGCGAAGCCGAGGCTCGCGAGGCTGCCCTTTCCGTTGCCCGTGCGGAATCGGTTGCCTTCGATGGATCGCTATGCGCGACTGGTGCGGGGCGGCGAAGAGCTCCCGGCCGGGTACGTCGAGGCCAGCCGGGGCTGCCTGCACCTCTGCACCCACTGCCCCATTCCTCCGGTTTATGGCGGGCGCTTCTTCGTCGTCCCGCAGGATGTCGTGCTTGAAGACATCCGCCGCCTGGCGGGCTCCGGCGCGCGGCATATCACCTTCGGCGACCCGGATTTCCTGAACGGCCCTCTGCATTCTCTGAGGCTCGCTCGCGCCATGCACGAAGAGTTTCCCGAGATCACGTTCGATTTCACGGCGAAGGTGGAGCACATTTTAAAGCACCGGGAGCTACTGCCGGAGTTCGCGAGCCTGGGCTGTGTCTTCATAGTCTCTGCCGTCGAATCTCTGAGCGACACGGTCCTCGATCGCCTGGAAAAGGGCCACACGCGAAGCGATATTGGCGAGGCGCTCCGGGTGCTCAGAGGCGCGGGGATCGCTCTGAGGCCTTCCTTCGTATCGTTCACGCCCTGGACCTCTATGGATGATTACCTCGACGTGATGGAGTTCGTCGAAGCCGAGGGGCTCATAGATAACGTCGATCCCGTGCAGTACACGATAAGGCTTCTCATCCCTCCGGGCTCGCTGCTGCTGGAGCGCGCCGATACGGAGCGGTGGCTCGGGCGGCTGATACATGAATCTTTCAGCTACGAATGGGCCCATCCCGATCCGTTTATGGACGAGCTGCACGGGCGAGTCAGCAGGCTGGTCGAAGAGAGCGTGAGCAGGAAAGAAGACCCGTCGGCGACATTTTACCGGATACGCGACCTGGCTCGCGGGGGGCGCGGGGACGGGCGCGCGCCCTTGAGGCCGGCCCTGCCTCCGGACAGGCTCCGGCCGCCCCGCCTGTCGGAAGCGTGGTTCTGCTGAGCGGAGCCGACGCGGGACCAGTTCGGTCCCCTTGAAAAGAGGTCGGCGATTTGAGAAAGAGGCGGGGCGGAGAAAATCACGGCTTCCCTCGCCCGCCCGAATGGTCTAGAATATCAGCGTAAGGAGCCCGAAAATGGACAATATTCAGATCAAAGCCGAAGTCGATAGAAACGACATTCAAGTTTGCACATTCACCGTCGATCGCCCGGTCTTTTCCGGCGCGGCGGCTTTCAAGAGCCTGGAGGAAGCGAAAGGCTCCGGGGTGGCCGAAAAGATATTCAGGATCCCCGGCATAGCGAAGGTCGAGGTCGATGGGTACGCGGTCACGGTTACTCAGGCCGGCCAGGAAGACTGGCGGCAGATAGGGAAGCGCGTCGGCACGGCCATACGCAATTTCCTGAACCCGCCTCCGGAAGTCCCCGAAGGCGACAGGCTGCCGGCCGAAGCCGTGAGAGAGAAGGTCCAGCAGGTGCTCGACGAGTCGATCAATCCGGGCGTGGCGTCTCACGGCGGGTTCGTCGAGCTGATCGACGTGGTCGATAACAACGTCTACCTGCGAATGGGCGGCGGATGCCAGGGGTGCGGCGCGGCCGACATGACCTTGAAGCAGGGAGTCGAACGCGCCATCCGCGACGTCGTGCCGCAGATCGAGCAGGTGCTCGACACTACCGATCACGCGTCAGGGCAGAATCCTTATTACGCCGCGGCCAAGTAAGCACGCGCGAGGCTCGCCTGAACGACCGTAAAACGAAGTCCTCGTAAAATGAAGTCCTGCGGACGGCAAAGAGCGGAGGTGTCAAAAGCCTCCGCTCTTTGCGTTGCCGGGCTTTGCCGGAACCGGCCCGCCCTTCTTCACGCGGCGCCCGCGGTCGCTTTCCCATCGACTCCGTCCGGGACTTCGTTGCCTGCTTCCGTGATCGCCTTGCGAACGTTGACGAAGCCGAGCAGACCGAGCCCCGCGATGAAGAAGGTGATGAGCGACAGGATGGCCACGCGGTAGCTCGCGGTGAATTGCAGGGCGAGGCCGAAGAAGAGCGGCCCGAGCCAGCTCGTCCCGCGCTCGCTCACTTCGTAGATGCTGAAATACTCGGACTCCTGCCCTCTCGGAATCATCAGCGAATAGAGCGAGCGGCTCAGGGCCTGGCTTCCTCCCATCACGATTCCGATCACCGCCCCCATGATATAGAAGTCCCTCGCCGTGTGAAGGTACGAGTACGCGTAGACGACGGTCGCGGTCCAGATCACGAGGCTGATGATTATCGCGCGCTTCGTGCCCACGGCCCTGGCCACATAATTGAAGATCGTCGCTCCGAAGATGGCGACGAACTGCACCATCAGGATCGCGCCGGTGAGGTTGCCTTGTTCGAGCTTGAGCTCCTCGGCCCCGAACTGAGCCGCGAGGGCTATGATGGTCTGTATGCCGTCGTTGTAAAGCAGGTAGGCGAGCAGGAAGAGCATCGTATGCCTGTAGCGCGGCAGCTTGCCGAACGTATGGCTCAGTTGCTTGAAGCCGGTGGTCAGGTAGGATGCGCCCGGCGGCATGCTCCTGACCGGCTGTTTCTGCCTGATGGTCAGCATGGGGATGACGGTAAACAGAGCCCACCACGCTCCCGCCGATAGCAGGCTGATCCTCACCGCCTGCCCCGCGCTCAGGCCCAGGGATTCGTGGTTGACGTAGAGCGCGAGGTTCAGCGCGAGCAGCACCCCGCCCCCCAGATAACCGAGCGCGAACCCGTTGGAAGAGACGGCGTCTCTGCGGTCGGGGCTCGCCACGTCCGGCAAGAGGGCGTTGTATAAAACGAGGGCCGCGCCGTAGCTTACGTTGGCCAGGACGAAGAGCCCCCCTCCGAGCATGTATCTCTCGCCCTCCAGGAAGTAGAGCCCCATGGTGGCGAAAGCGCCCACATAGGCGAAGAAGACCATCATCTGCTTCTTCAGGCGCGAGTAGTCCGCTATGGCTCCGAGGACCGGCAGCAGCACGACCTGCAACAGCACGGAGAGCGAGACCATGTAAGGAAAGAAGGAGCCCGCGCCGACCTTGATGCCGAACGGGTGGACGAAGCCGTTCGGATCGCCCGCCGCGTTCTGCGTGACGGTCGTCAGATACGGCCCGAGGAAGACCGTGATCACCGTCGTGTAGAAAGCCGAATTGGCCCAGTCGTAGAAGTACCACCCTATCTGCTCGCGGCGATCGTTCGTAACCGGGCGATCATTCATAATATTCTCTTCCCGAAGCGTTAAGAATAGTTCTCGAATGAGCGTGGGGGCAGCCGGATCGAGTGGGCTGATCCGGGCTGCGTGTTTCTTCAGACGCGCGACAAAGAAGGCCTAGAGGCTCTTAATACCCCAGATATCTTTCGCGTATTCGAGGATGGTGCGATCGCTCGAAAACCTGCCTACGCGCGCCACGTTCAGTATGGCCTTGCGCGCCCAGACATCGGCCTGATTGAACTCCAGGCCCACCCTCTCCTGCGCCTCGATGTAAGAGGGCAGGTCCGCGAGGTGAAAGTAATAATCTCCGTTATCGAGTATCGAATGGTAGATCCAGGCGAAGAGCTCCGGCTCGTCGGCGCAGAAGAGGTCGGAGTTGAGCGCGTCCATCACGCGCTTGAGGTGAGGGTTGCTCTGATAGTAGGCGCGCGGGTCGTACGCCTGATTCGCGCGCATCTCTCGAATCTCTTCGGCCTTCAGGCCGAAGATGAATATGTTCTCTTCGCCCACCTCTTGCATGATCTCGATATTGGCTCCGTCGAGCGTTCCGATCGTGAGTGCCCCGTTCATGGCGAACTTCATGTTGCCCGTCCCCGAGGCCTCCATCCCGGCGGTCGATATCTGCTCGCTCACGTCCGCCGCGGGCATGACGGACTCCGCCAGCGACACGCGGTAATCGGGAATGAAGACGACCTTGATCTGGCCGTCCACCCTGCGGTCGTTGTTGATGACCTCGCCGATACTGTTGATGAGCTTGATTATATTCTTGGCGGCCCAGTAGCTCGGCGCGGCCTTGCCCGCGAAGACGTAGGTGCGGGGCACGGTCGGCTGCTTCTTATCTTCGATCAGGCATAGGTATTCGTGAATGATGCGCATGCAGTTGAGGAGCTGCCGCTTGTATTCGTGGATCCGCTTGACCTGGATATCGAAGAGGGAATTCGGATCGACGATCAGGCCGGTCGTCTTTCTTATGACCCCGGCGAGCGCTTCCTTGTTGGCCAGCTTGATGTTCAGGAACTCCCTCTGGAACTGTGGAGCGTCGGCGTAGGTCTCAAGCCCCCGCAGGCGGTCGAGCTCGGTGATCCAGCCGGAGCCGATCATCCTCGTGATGAGCGAGGCGAGGCGCGGGTTGGCCTTCAACAGCCAGCGGCGCTGCGTCACCCCGTTGGTCTTGTTGTTGAATTTCTCCGGCCAGAGCGCGTAGAAGTCCGACGCGAGCGAGGTCTTGATGAGCTCCGAATGGAGCGCCGCCACCCCGTTGACCGAATGGCTGCCGACCATCGCCAGGTGGGCCATGCGGACCTGCCTCTCTCCGCTCTCGTCGATGATCGACATCCGCTTCCGGCGCGCCTCGTCGCCGGGCCAGACCTCGGCCACGCGGGCGAGGAAGCGCCGGTCTATCTCCTGGATGATCTGGAAGTGGCGCGGCAGTATGTGCTCGAACAGGGAGACGGGCCATCGCTCGAGAGCCTCGGGGAGCAGCGTGTGATTCGTATAGCCGAGGGTCGCGGTGGTGATCGCCCAGGCGGCGTCCCATTCCAGGCCCTTCTCGTCGATGAGGGCCCTCATAAGCTCCACGACCGCGAGCGACGGGTGCGTGTCGTTGAGCTGAATGGCCACCTTCGAAGAGAACTCCACGAAGCCCGAGTGGTCCTTCAGGTACTTCCTGATTATGTCCTTGATCGCGCAGGCGACGAGGAAATACTCCTGGAGCAGGCGAAGCTCCTTGCCCGCCTTCACCGAGTCGGAAGGGTAGAGCACTTTCGAGATCGTTTCGGTCGCGATCTTCTGCTCGACGGCCTTCACGTAATCGCCCTGGTTGAATATCTCCATGTCGAATTCGTGGGATGAGCGCGCCGTGTAGAGCCTGAGGTAATTGACCGTACGGCCTCCGAAGCCGACCACCGGCATGTCGTAGGGTATGCCGATCACCTCTTTCCAGTCGACCCATCTGGACCCGTAAGAGGCGTCGGGATTCTGGTAGTACTCGATTCGCCCGTATACCTGGATCTTGCACGACTCGTCGGGGCGGTGAATCTCGAGAGGATTCCCGTATTCGAGCCAGTGATCGGGCTTCTCTTTTTGATAGCCGTTCTGAATCTCCTGCTTGAAGAGGCCGTACTCGTAGTTTATCCCGTAGCCGCAGCCGGGCATCCCGAGCGTGGCCAGGGAGTCGAGAAAACAGGCCGCGAGGCGGCCCAGGCCGCCGTTGCCGAGCGCCGCGTCGGGCTCCTTGGCCTCGACCTCTTCCAGGTCGTAGCCCATGCTGATGAGCGCTTCGCGGCACAGGTCGTATATCCCGAGATTGTAAAGGTTGTTGTCCAGGGACCGGCCCATCAGAAATTCCATCGAGAGGTAGTAAAGCCGTTTCGCGTCCGCCTCTTTGTACCGGTCCTCGGTCGTCTTCATTATGTCGACCAGCCGCTCTCGAACCGCCATGGTCACGGCGAGGAAGAGATCGCGATCCGAAAGCTCCTCGACCTTCTTGCCGAGCGTGTACCGCGCGTAGCGGCATATCGTTTCCTGAAAGGACGCAATATCGACCGGAGACGTTATCGTTTCACAGGACATCTGCTATAACCCTCATTATTTATCCATTAACAACCCGGAGAGGCAGACTCGCAAGGCAGTCCATAATAGTCTGAAATGATCTCATCCGGGCCCGCTTTTTGACCAGAGATTTCGCGCTTGATCCCGACGTGAACAGATGAAGCCCTGTCCGGTAATATCGCCCGGCAATAATGGTCCGGTGATACCGCCCGGTGATACCCGGGGCGCGCCGCCCGAGTGCTGAGCAAACCTTTGACAACCGAAGAGGCCGATCCGCTGAATTAATCGGAAAGCCTACAGCCATCGGGGCTCTCGCGCAAGAGTGGATCCGCTCTTTATAAACGAGCCGTCCCTACGAGGCAGGGCGATGATTCAAAGCCCGCGCGATGATGCTTCGCTGGTCGCGGCTCAGCTCCCGGGGAAGCGAGTCGAGCGCAAACCAGCCGAGCGTCTTGATCTCGAAGCTGCTGGTGCGGGCCGGGCCTGAAGGGCGGCAGAGGAATATTATCTCGACCTGATTTATGTGCTTCTGCGTTCGAACGAAGGCGAGCTCGGGCTCCTCGATCTCCAGGTCCACCTCCTCGCGCAGCTCGCGGCGAATGGCCTCCTCCGGCTGCTCTCCTTTCGATATGAAGCCGCCCGGAATCCCGAGCCCGCTGCCGGCGCGAAAGACGTGCTTGAGCAGCAGAACTCGACCCTCTCTATCGATCACGACGGCCCCGGCCGTGACGGTGAACCGGGATTCCGAGGCGTAGACGCCCAGGCGGCGCAGGCGCTTCGGCGCGCGCCGCCATAATAATCCAAGCACTTTCTTGAGCATTGCTTCTCAGCTTACAACAAATGCGCGCGGGCGGCTAAGCGGGCGAAGGGGCCGGGCGGCCGATAGCAGGAGACGAGAACTCGAAGCGTATCGGGCGAAACAGGTGGAAGCCGGGCGCCGCATCTGACGGGGAGGCGCGGCGGGCTCAGCCCCGCGCGTTCGAGCGTATCGTCACGGCCTCCGCGCTTTCGGCCTGGTTGGCTTCATCGGCGGCCCGATTGCCGCTCTCCAGAGCGCCGTTCATCCAGCCGTGCCACGCGGAGGTGTGCTCGCCCGCGAAGTGAATTCGGCCTTCGGGGCGCTGCGCGGCGGGGAGAAGGGAGGTCATCTGGCCGGGCTCGAAATACGTGAACGCGCCGCGGGCGAATTCGTCCTGGTGCCATATCTGGCTCGTGCTTCTCTCGAATTTATCCGACAGGTTCCCGAAGAGGCTGTTCATCCGCCGGAGCACCAGGTCCCGCCGCTCGCCTTCGGTCATCGCCCCGAGCTCGAGGGCGCGCGCGCCCCCGGTGTAGGAAGCGAGAATGCCCCGGTCTCCGCCCTGGGTCAGCGTCGGCGAGTAGGTGTTTTGAATCGTCAGGTCGGTGTTGCCGTAGCCGCTGAGCCCGTCTGCTTCCCAGGCCTTCGAGCGGAATTGCAGGTAGGTGCGGGTGACGGGGGTCAGCTTCAGCTCGCGTATGGCGCGTTGCTTCTCTTCGGAAAATGCGGGAGAGATGTCGATCTCGTTCAGAACGGGGAAAGGCAGAGTGCAGATGACCCTGTCGGCCGTGATCGTCTGCTGCCCTCCGTTATTGAGGTACGTGACCGTCACCCGGGCCTCGTCCTGCTCTATGCGCTGGACGACGCACTGCTTCTTGAAGTTCTTCTTCAGTTTCTTCTTGAAAGCGGAGGGCAACTGGTCGTTGCCTCCCATGATCTCGTAGAAGGCCCCGCCCGAGGCGATCTTTTCGGTCACCACGCCGTCGAGCGCGGAGAACGAATCGAGCCCGAAGCCCAGCAGCCCGAGCTGCGAGGCTTCGATGAGGTCTATGGCGCCGTCGCTCGCCCCGAGATCGCCGAGCAGCTGCCTGAGCGATACCTGATCGATCTCTCTCAAATTATCCGGCGGCCAGTCGGCCTTGCGGGGGTTGCCCACGTCGCTCATGTAGCCTGAGAGGTAGAGCGCGGGGAGGTTGAAGACGCCCGCCTGCCGCTCGCTCGCCTTGAGGTTGAACGGGACGTTCGCCGCGCCGTTAGACGCGATACGAAAGCGGCTGCCGCGAACGTGCGCGACCGATTCAAGGCCGAACTTGAAGGCCGGTCTGAGCGGGAGCTTGAAATCGCTCGCGTAACCCCACGTGAATTCATGATCTTGAGGAAAGCTGATGGGGCCCGCCTCCGCGTAGAGCCCGTCGGAGAAATTTCTGAGGGTGCGGACGCGCCCGCCCGGGTTCTTTCGCGCTTCGAGGATGGTCACCTTATGCCCGGCGAGCTTCAGCTCGTAAGCGGCCGCGAGCCCGGCGAGCCCGCCTCCGAGGACCACTATATTCTTCGGCTCGCCCAGGAGCCGCAGGCCGCCCCGCGATTGCGCCCGCGCGATATGAGGGAAGAAGGCCAGGGCCGCCGCCGTGAAACCGATCTCTTTGATGAACTCGCGACGGTCGATCCGTCTGGACATAAGACCCTCCCTGGCTCAACCCTCTTCCGTTCGCAGAGAGCCGGCCTCTCCGCGCATGCTCTCTCCGCGGTTCGCCTCCTTGCGCATGACGGGCGGCTGTACGCCGATCTTCGCGAAGAGCTTCTTCTTTATCAACTCGTCGTAGAGCTGCCATTTCATGCGTATCAGGTCGTCGTCCTTTATGGCCGCGAGGAAGCCGATCGGTATCTCGAACCCGCCCGCGCCGCGCCGGCCGCCGCCGTAATAGCGCCCGGCCTCGGTCGTTCCGAGCGCTTCCTTGAGAAATTCGTCGGGGTTTAGAGTCACCTTGTTCGTGCGCATCGAGCCCACGACCATCTCGCGGTCGCTCTTTATGATGATCCCGTAGACTATGACCGTGTGAACGTTCTCTTCGGTGAGGAGGAAATCGGCCGCCTGCGGGATCGAGTCGCGGTCCTCCATCCTCAGGTAGCCCACGCCCGAGATCGAATAGCTCTCCCTGATCTCTCTGTTCTCGAGCGCGAGGCGGATGACATCCATGACCTGTTTCGACCGCTTTACCGACAGGATGTCTTCGAGGAGCGAATGGTCCGTGAAGCGCGTGAGGAAGGTGGCCGCGTCGAACTCTTCCTCGCGCGCGCGCACCAGCCCGCTGGTCTCGCTCCTGAGCCCGTGCATCAGCGCCGTCGCGAGCCGCACGTGCTGCACGTCGCTCTTGTTCAGCTCGAGCAGCCCTTCGCGGATGTATTCGGTATAGATGGTGGCGGTCGCGCCGATCTTTCTGATGTCGGTGAAGTCGGCCGCGATCCGGTCCTGCCGCTCGTGGTGGTCGACGATGACGAGGGGCCTCACGCCCGCCGCGTCGAAGCGGTCGGTGAGGGCGGCGGTCGTGCCCTGGTTATCGACGAAGACCGTGCCCTGGTATCGCTTCAGTTCCTCGCCGTCGCTGTACCGCACGAGCTCGATGTCGGTGAGCTGAACGAGCGCCAGGTTCTCCTGGTGGCTTATCCGCCCTTCGTACACGATGTCGCAGTCTATGCCGTAGCGGGATGCGATCATCTTGTGCGCCCAGGCCGCCGAGAGGGCGTCCGGGTCCGGGTAGTCCTGCATGACTATGGCGTGCTTCTCGCCCCTGTGCGCTTCGAGCAGCGCCGCGAGCTCCGAGGCCTTGCTCATGGGCCGCACGTCGGCCAGCTTGCCGCCCGGCTCTTTTCCCACTTCTTTGCTTACCTCTTTAAATGCCCTGCGATCTATGGACATCTGTCGTCTCCTCTCATCGTTGCCTCTCGTGCGCGGGTGGGCGTGCTGCGACTGTGCCCGTTATACCCGGCCCGGCAGGGCGGGGCGGCCTTATGTACCGGCCCGGCAGCGTCCCCGCTTGAGACAGTCCTCTGATTCTAGCTCCAAGCCTGCCCGGATACAACATCGCTCCGGCGGCGCGGGTCAGCCCGTTCTGCGCGCGAGGCCGACGAGCTGCTTCAGCACGAGCCAGATGAAGAGGGAATTTCCCACGAGATAACGCCGCCAGAGCCTGCGCGGCTCCCTCATCAGGCGGTAGAGCCATTCGAGCCCCGCGCTCTGCATCCACGCGGGCGCGCGGCGGGCGAGGCCGCTCAGGTGATCGAAGCTGCCGCCGACTCCGAGCGCGAAGCGGACGCCCGCCGGGCGAAGGATCGAGCTTATCCAGTACTCCTGCGCGGGCGAGCCCATCGCCACGAAGAGAAGGTCGGCCCCGCTCTCTTTGATCTTTTCGGCGACACGGTCCGACTCCTGCGCTCGGAAATAACCGTTGCGGTATCCGGCCACGCGCAATCCCGGGTAGAGGGCCCTGTAGCGCTCGACGACGCCCGTGACGGCCTCGTCCCTCGCCCCCAGAAAGTAGACCGACAGGCCGCGCCGCGCCGCGTGCCCGACGAGCCGGTCGAAGAGGTCGATCCCGGTGACGCGCTCCTTGAGCGGCCGCCCGAGCAGGCGCGAGGCCCACACGATAGACATGCCGTCGGCCGTGACGAGGTCCGCCTCCTCGATCACGCGGCGCAGGTTCTCTTCTTTGCTCGCCGCCGCCACCTTCGCCGCGTTGACCACGACCATGTAATGCGGCCCGCCCTCTTCGAGAAACCGGTCCACGCGGGCGACGGCTTCGCCCTCGCTCACGTTGTCTATTCGGACCCCGGCTATCTCCGACGCGCCTTCAGGCGGCCGCGCCCCTCTCTTGCTCATAGCTCCGCCGACCTGTCGAGGCCGTCTTCGAGGTTGATCGTTTCGCGGATGAGGTAGGTGGGCTTGTTCTGGGATTCGTGATAGGTCCGGACGATCATCTCCGCGAGCAACCCCATGAAGATGAATTGAAAACCCATGGCGAACATTATCATCGCCAGAGTCGCCAGAGGCATGCGATTGAGATGGACCGAGTGGACGAACCTGTAGAAGAGCGCGGCCGCGAGCGAGAAGAACGACGTGACGAGGCATATCAGGCCGGCCGTGCCGAACAGGTAAAGCGGCTTGGTCAGGTAGCTCGACATGAACTTTATCGTGATCAGGTCGAAGAGCACCTTGATCGTGCGCGAGAGCCCGTACTTCGACTTGCCCGCGTTTCGCGGGTGGTGCGCGACCGGGATCTCCGTCACGCGGGCGCCCGCCCACTTCGCGTAGATCGGGATGAAGCGGTGCATCTCTCCGTAAAGCTTCACGTCTACCATGACATCGCGGCGGTAGGCCTTCAGGCTGCAACCGTAATCGTGGAGCGGCACGCCGCTTATGGCCGAGATCAGGCGGTTGGCCATCATCGAGGGCACGCGGCGAGTGATCATCTTGTCCTTGCGGTCTTTTCTCCAGCCGGAGACCACGTCGTACCCTTCGCCGAGCTTATCGAGCAGGCGGATTATATCCACGGGGTCGTTTTGAAGGTCGGCGTCCATCGGGATCAGAATATCGCCGCGCGCGTGATCGATGCCCGCGCTCATGGCGGCCGTCTGGCCGTAGTTGCGCCGGAGGGCTATCACGCGCACGCGCTCGTCGCGCGAGGCCACGTCGCGAAGCCTGTCGAGGCTCGCGTCCGACGACCCGTCGTCCACATAGATGATTTCGTAAGGCCGGCCCAGTTTTTCGAGCGATTCGGCGAGCTTGATATTTAGCGGCTCTATGTTCTCTTCTTCGTTGTACACCGGAAGGAAGACGGAAATCTCCGGCCTCAGCCCTTCGCTCTCGACTTCTCTTACGCTCTTCAAGCGGTATTCTTTCATAATAAACGGCGCCGAAGCAGGTCATTCGCCTTCACGGCCGGGAAGCTTCAAACAACGGACCCGGTCTCGGCCTTAAGGCTCCTCGATTTGGTCAAAAGCGCTCAGCCGAAAATAGTAGAACGCCGAAGCGCCTCCAGGCAAGCGGAACGTCTTGATAATCGACCCGGCCCGGTGAGCTTCGGGGTCAGTCTATGCCTACAACGCCGCTCCTTCGCTCCATCACGATTACGTCTCGCCACGCGCCCTTGAGCTTTCCGACTCTCTCCCGCGTTCCCACTTCCCGGAACCCGCACGCCCTATGCACGGACAGGCTTGCTATGTTCTCTGCCAGTATTCCCGCCTGCAGGGTCCATATCCCGTTGCGCTCCGACTCCTCGATCAACCTGGCGAGTAAGGCCCTCCCCACGCCTTTCCCCCTGGCCGACCCGGCCACGTACACGCTTATCTCTGCTACGCCCGCGTAGATGCACCGGCTCGATACGGGGCTCAGCGCCGCCCATCCGACGATCGACCCGGCAACGCGGGCGACGAGCCTGCAGAACGGCAGGTGCGCGGCGTTCCAGGCGTCCCGATCCGGAGCGTCGGTCTCGAACGTCGCGTTGCCGGTGGCGATCCCTTCGATGTAGATGGAGCGGACCGGCTCCCAGTCGCTCGCCCGCATTATGTCGATCTCGCATTCCAGGCCCATCGCTCCACCTCGCCCGCTCGTCACTTCCGCGTTTTGAACCACTCGGAGAACTTTCCGATCCCCTCTTCTATCGGCGTCGACGGCTTGTACCCGAGCAGCCGTTTCGCCTTGCTCACGTCCGCGAACGTCAGCGGAACGTCGCCGGGCTGCGCCGGATGATGGTCGATGCGGGCGCGTTTGTCGAGCGCGTGTTCGAGCAGCTCCACCAGCCTGCGAAGCTCGACCGTGTTCGACTCGCCCAGGTTTATGATCTCGAAAGGGCTCCCTTCATAATGCATCGCGGCGACGAGGCCCGATATTATGTCGTCGATGTAGGTGTAGTCGCGGCGCGAGGTGCCGTCTCCGAACAGGGGTATGGGCTTACCCTCCGACATCAGCCGCGCGAATTTATAGATGGCGAGGTCCGGCCTCTGCCGCGCCCCGTAGACGGTGAAGAACCGCAGGCAGACGATCCGCATCCCGTACAGATGGCTGTAGACGTGGCAGGCGGCCTCCCCCGCGATCTTCGTCGCCGCGTAGGGAGAGATCGGGCGCGAGATCGGGTCGTCTTCGGCGAACGGCACTTTCGAGTTGACTCCGTAAACGGAGCTCGAAGAGCCGAAGACGAATTGCGGGACGCCTGCCAGGCGCGCCGCTTCGAGAAGCGAGTAGGTGCCGCGCACGTTCGACTCCTCGTAAGCCAGAGGGTCGTCGAGCGACGGCCGCACGCCCGCCCGCGCCGCCAGGTGCACCACGCACTCGAAGCTTCTTCGCGAGAGCAGCTCGCCCACGGCCCGCGCGTCGGAGAGATCGGCTTCCACCAGCTCGAACTCTTCGCGGCCGACGTGTCGAGCGATGTTCGCGCGCTTGATCGCCGGATCGTAGAAATCGTTGAAGTTGTCCACGACCGTCACGCGCGCGCTCTCTTCGTCGAGCAGGCGATCGACCAGATGGCTGCCGATGAATCCCGCTCCGCCTGTCACCAGAATGTTTTTCATATCACTTTTTCGCGATGATCCAGAGGTGCCATCCGGCAATCCGGGCCAGCTTCGACTCCACCGGGCGCGGCAGCAGGCGGCCGAGTAACGGGATCCATCGCTTGTTCAAAAAATGGACTTCCGAGCGGGCCTCGGAGAACCGGTCGAACATCCGGAGCGCCTCGCCCCGCGTGTAAGCGCGGGCCAGGGGGTTCCCCGCGCCGTCGGTGTTCTGGCTCAAGAACTCGTCGCGCGCGAGCAGGCGCCCGCGGTCGCGCAGGTAGGCCTGTTGGAGCTCGCGCAGGCGCCCCTCGTCCTCGCCCGTAAGCCTGTGAACGAGCGGCGGCCCCCATTTGAAGCCGAGCAGCCGCACGCCCATGCGCCTGAGCGTCATGATGTTCACGTAGTAGTTATACGAGCTCTTATGATAGAGCATCACCATCGCCGTGCCGCCCGGCCTGAGCACCCTGTGGAGCTCGTTTATGGCCCTCCCCGTATCGGGCGTGTGATGGAGTACGCCGTGCGAGTAGACCAGGTCGAAGGTCGCTTCGGGGAAGGGGAGCGCCTCGGCGTCGGCCGTTCTCAAGGCCCCGTCCAGGCTCTCGTAATCGAAGCGCCGCCGGACCAGCTCGATCGAGGCCTCGGTCAGATCGACCCCGGTGTAGCGGGCCCCGGCCCGCGCGAAGCTGACCGCGTCGGTCCCGAGCCCGCAGCCGACTTCGAGCACGTCCCGCCCGCGCCACTTCTCGAACATTGCCACGCGCGGTATGTGCCACTCGGTCTCGTAGCGGTGGCGCTCGACCTCTTTGAAGAACTCGCGCGAGCCGATCTCTATATCGGCGAACTTGGCTCCGCACGGGTTTGCCTGCCAGAAGTCATGCACTCGCGTTTTCAAGTCCTCGGCCATAAACCGTTTCGAGTTTCCGATCGTCAGCCCTTGACGCTCCC
Source organism: Blastocatellia bacterium (assembly GCA_035537555.1). Classification (GTDB taxonomy): domain Bacteria; phylum Acidobacteriota; class Blastocatellia; order UBA7656; family UBA7656; genus DATLMR01. Next base: position 11,489 of record DATLMR010000067.1, on the reverse strand, counting down.
GTCGATAAAGGTCCGGTGCCAGATTTCGAGCGTCAGCAGCTGAAAGATCTTCAGGCTGTTGTCCTCGCGGCCCGAAAGGTTCTCGTCGATCAACCGGCGCACGAAGCGGTAATCGAAATAGCCGCGCCCTTTTACGTTCGCCTCGGAGAGCAGGTCTTCAACCATGTCGCGCAGGTCGCGCACGAGCCACGCGCGGAGGGGCGCGCTGAACCCCGCTTTCTTTCGATGAATGATCTCGCGCGGGAGCCAGCTTTCGGCCGCTCGCTTGAAGATATATTTTCGCGTGAGCCCCTTCAGCTTCAGCCGCGCCGGTATTCTCGCCGAGAGCTCTATCAGCTCGTGATCGAGCAGGGGGACGCGCACTTCCATGGAGCTCGCCATGCTCGTCTTGTCCGTGTAGGCGAGGTTGAGGCACGGCAAAAAGGTCTTCATATCGACGTAGAGCATCTGGTTGATGAAGTCTTCGCCCGCGACGCTTTCGAAGTACTTTCTGTGCTCGCTGTAGGGGTCGAACTGCCCGGCCCGGTCCGACATCTCTCCGGAGTAGAGCGCGCGTTTTTCATCTTCGCCGAAGTAGGTGCCGAACCCGAGGTACCTTTCGCGCTCGGGTAACGCGGCCGAGCGGGCGAGCTTCTTGGTGTTGCGAAAGAGCGCGGTGAACCTGCCGGGCCTCGACCCGGGCAGCGCCGCGACGAGGGGGCGCGAGACGAATTGCGGGATCAGGTTGTAAGCGCCCGCTATCCTGACGGCGAGGTGTCGCGGGTAGCCCGCGAAGACTTCGTCGCCGCCCATCCCCGAGAGCAGCACGGTGAGTCGCTCGCTCGCCGAGCGGCAGATCAGGTAGCTCGTGATGATGGCGGGATCGGCGACCGGCTCGTCCATGTGGTGGACCAGCTTCGGGAGCAGCTCCATCACCGACGGCTCAAGGAACTCTTCGTGATAGTCGGTCCGCAGCCTCTCGCCCATTATCCGAGCATACTTCACGTCGTCTTCGAGTATGTCGTACCTGAGGTCGTCGCTCTTGAACCCGAAAGTGTAGGTGGTTATCTTCCGGGTCGCCGTCTCCACCATCAGAGCTACTATGGCCGAAGAGTCGAGCCCGCCCGATAAGAACGCTCCGAGCGGCACGTCGGCCACCATCTGCGCGCGGACGCTTTCAGACACCTGCGCCCGGACGCGCTCGGCCCACTCGTCTTCCGAGAGCGAGTCGTCTTCTTCAAAATGGAGGTCCCAGTACCGGGAGATTTCCGCCCGGCCGTCACGGTAGACGAGGTAATGGCCCGGCGGCAGCTTGCTGACTCCGCGAAAGACGGTCCCGGGGTCGGGGGTCCATAGGAAGGTCATGAACTGATCGAGCGCCGCGAGATCGACCGCGCGTTCGAAGCCGGGGACCGCCAGCAGGGCCTTGATCTCCGACGCGAAGCCGAAACCCGAGGGCGTGTCGGCGTAATAGAGCGGCTTGATGCCGAGGCGGTCGCGCGCGAGCAGAAGGCTCTCGTCGCGCGCGTCCCAGATGGCGAAGGCGAACATGCCGTTGAGCCGCGCGAGGCAGCCCGCGCCCCATTCTTTGTAGGCATAGATGATGACTTCGGCATCGGTTTCGGAGCGGAACCGGTGGCCGAGGCTCTCGAGCTCGCGCCGCACCTGCCTGAAGTTGTAAATCTCTCCGTTGAAGGTGAGCCATATGCGGCGGGAGTCGTCGGCCATCGGCTCGTGTCCGGCCGGCGACAGGTCGATGATGGAGAGACGCCTGTGGCCGAGGCCGACGCGCCCGCCCGCCGAGGTTTCAGAGACGAACACGCCCTCGTCGTCAGGCCCGCGATGCGCTATGGGCGCAAGCATGCTCCTGATCAATTGTTCGTCGGCGTTGCCGACTACTCCGCAGATGCCGCACATAATATTAGACCGACGGCCGAAACCGTGATCTCGAATTATAGAGGTCGGAGGCGGGGCTATCCAAGCGGGAAAGGGCGGAGACGAATGAAACCCGATTCAGGCGCGAGCCCGGCGGGGACTATATGTGAAAAGAGCCGGGTCCACATAACAGGCCCTCGCTGTCGAGCCTGCGCGGCGAAGCGCCGTCTCACACGAAGAGCCTGTACATAGGGTCGATCTTCTGGTGCGCGAGCAGTATTTCGTGAATGTCGTAAGGGTGGGTATTCATGCCGGTGAATACCGGCCGGAGGACCTGAAAGACGTGCTGTATGCCCTGCGCGTCATCCAGGTCGGCGTCGATGATGAACTCCAGAGTCTCAGACTTGCCGAAAAAGCTGAGCTGCAGGTTGCCGAACATGTCTCGCGACTTGAAGCTGTCGGCGCGCGAGAATCCCGGAGGCGGGGTGTGGAGGGCCTCGGACGCCTCATGAAAAAGGTTGGCCGCGATACTGTTCTTGACTTCGTCGCGCAGCTCTTTTTGCACCCTGGCGAAGAAGCGCTGCGCGCGTATTCGGTTCATCGACGACACGTAGGAGAATACGTCGCGGCCGTTCGGAAATCTCGTCCGCTTCATCTTCGCGTAGATATTGAGCAGCCCCGCCTTGCGAAAGTTGTCGAGCGCGCCGTAGAGATCGGCTCCGGCGGCGCTTTCGTTCCCTTCGACCGAGGAGTTTTCGAGCACGCGTTTCATGTCGTCGCCGAGCGAGTCGAAAGGGGGAAAGTCCGCGCGAATGACCCGGTCGGGATCGACCGGCAGCTGGAAGGCGTGGCGGGCGGTCTTACCCTCCAGCACCCGGACGAAGCGCCCCACCGGGCGATACCTGGCGGGAAAGATCTGGAGCTGGTAGGTTCCGCCGTGAGTGCTGTCCAGGTTCTCGAAGCGTAGCGATTTCGCGGCGGGATGATTCCTGGCCTGCCGCGTGTCGCTCAGCTCCTGGTGCTTCAATAATACATCGACCCTGTCATCCAGCCGCTCGTCGTTAACGTTGAAGAAATCGAAGACTAGATTCCCTTTGCCGCTCATAATTCTCCTTCCGGTCTCTACTGTATGCGATCGAGAATGAAGGGGGCTCCGCCCATCTTCTTTATAAGGCTTTCGGCTATTCGCTCCGAGAGCGCCGAGATCGTGAGAAAGGGGTTGACCCCGAGCGCCATGGGGATGATGGAGCCGTCGCTGATATAGAGCCCCTCGTGCGCGCCCCCGGCGCGGTCGAATACCTGCCCGAGATGGTTGACGAGGCCGGACGTGTGATCTTCGCCCATCGGGCAGCCTCCGAGGGGGTGAGCCGTTAGAAGCGTGCGAAAAGGGGTGAAGCCCCAGAGAGGGTTCTCGATGAAGGTGGCGCCGAGGGCTCTGGCGTGCTCCAGCAATATATCGTTCTCGCGAGTGAAGACCTTCTGCCTGCCCGCATCGAGCCAGCGAACGTGCGCGCGGCCCGTCGAATCGAGCTCGATCCGGCCGCCCGCGTCGTCTCGCCCCATGACCAGGTCGAGCATCGTGAAGTTGAGCGCGCCTTTTTCCAGCTCGGGATTGAAAGCGCCGACATCGAGCAAGCGCCGGCGGGCCTCCTGAAGATCATCGAAGAAATCATCCGGGTCCGTATCTCTCCCTATGAGCACGGAGAACGCCGCCCGCGCCGCGTCCACGTAGATCAAAGGGAACGAGAGGTCCTCGATCGTGATCCTCTTCCCGGGCCGCCCGTTCTTTTTATACCTCAGGCGGGCGACGATGCTCGGCCCCGGAAGCCGGGTCTCTCCCGGCGTCGTCTGGATGCGGAGGGCGCGGTCGCTCGTCGGGTAAGCGCCCCAGCCGAGCACGTCCGCGCGCACGTCGCTGTTGTAGGCCAGCCCGAAAAAATCTCCGTTGCCGCTGAATCGCGTGCCCACGGCGTCGGGGAGGCTGAGCCCCCGGAGGCGCGAGCGCAGCATCACGACCGTCGAGCCGAGCGCGCCCGCCGCGACGATGACGGCGCGCTTCGCCTTCAGAGTCCCGTTCTCCACCTGGCCCTGCGAGCTTTCCCTGCGGGTGTAGTGTATGAGATAGCCGCCGGTCTGCAGCTTCTCTATGTGCCTGACTTCGACCTGCGTGAATATGGCCGCGCCCCCATGCTTTGCGATGGCGAGGTAGTTCGTGTCGAGGGTATTTTTGGCTCCTACGTTGCAGCCGCTGACACAGTCGCCGCAGTTGATGCACTTGCGCTGCTGCACGCCCCAGTTGTTCGGCCCTTCGAATTTGAAATTGACCGCGATGTCGAGGAGGTCGAACTCGGTGCCCGGCTTGCCGTCGCTGCCGCGCTTGAGCGCCTTGACCTTGCTCAGCTCCTCGCCCTGAGGGTGCCGCTCGGCGAAGAGCGTGGACCGCGCCCGCGCGTAGTACTGGCCGAGGAGCCCGTTATCGCGCGCGTCGCGTATGGCCTGGGGCCACCGGCTCTCGTCGAACAGATCGCCCTCCGGCTGGTAGGCCACGTTGGCGTTGATGAGAGACGTGCCGCCCAGCCCCGACCCTTTGATGATGCCGATGTCGGTGCCGAAGTGAAAATCGAAGAGGCCGAGCGGATTCACATCGCTGCGTAAAGCGCCCGCGCCGCCTTGAAGGTTGTCGGGAAACTGGCCCGGCAGCCACTCCTTCCCCCTCTCGAGGATGCAGACGGACGGCTTCGCTCCGGGCCAGCTCGCGGTGGCGAGCCGGGCCGCCGTGATCGCGCCGCCGTAGCCGGAGCCGATGATGACGACGTCATAACCGTCGGGCCTGCGCTGGTTCCAGCTATTGGCCAGAGGGGCTCTGGCCACGGTATGCATATTTGCCATATATGTCCTTTCTTTGGAGCGGGAGCGGCCCTCTCTGATTTTATTAGGACGGAAACCGGCTCTTGAGCCATTCAAAATATTTGCCATGCCCCGGCTCGTAGAAGAGTCTTTGATTTCCCCCGTTTCTGTTATATACTGCGCGGCGCGACTGGAAGACCCCAAGACCGCCCCTCTATTAAGTGCTAAACCCCCGGTACTTCGTAAAAAAACCGCTGAATCATTCGACCGCTTGCCGGCCCTCGGCGCGCCGATGAATCGATCAGAAAAGGCTTGATCGCATGCACTCTATCTTACTCCTTACCGGTAAGCTTTCCTCCGCCTCGCGCATTTTTTCCCTGACGCTGGTGGGGCTTGCCCTCCTCGCTCTATCCGGCGCGAGCAGGAAGGGCGACGCTTATTCGATAAACGGCGCGTCGGATTCGAATCCTAAAGCCAGGGCGGCCGCTCGCGCCAGGGCCCGGAAGGCGTCGGTCACGCCGACGGCTACGAGCGGAAGCGCCTCTTTGCTGACTATAACCGGCAGCGGCGGCGGAACCGCCAACGGAGACTACGTCTCTTCGTCGGGCGCGATCGACGGCTCGTACCATTACTTCATAGAGGTGCCGCCCGGATTGGCCCGCCTGCAGGTCGAGATATTCGACGCCGACGTGGGAAACGGGGGCGCGGCTGAAGCGAACGCGGGACGCGACCGCGCAAGGGGAAGCTTCGACAGCTCCGTCTCTTATTCGCTCTTTGACCCGAGCGGCACTTCGAGGCCCGTGCTCTTCACGACGGGTGACGATACCGGCCCCGCCGGAGCCGATAATGCCTGGCTGACGCTTTACAATTCCACGGGCAATAACGTGCGCGATAATTTCGCCTCCGCCGCTTACACCAATAACGACGGGAACAACAACTGGACCGGAGCCTGGGCCGAGAATGACGGCGGCGGCGGCGGGGCCACCGGAGGGGCGATACTGATAACGGGCGGCGAGCTGCGCCTCCAGGATGGAGTGAGCGGGACTCCGAGCATCGAGCGAGAAGCCGACCTTTCGGGCAGCCCGGGACTCGGCCTGGGGGCCGCCTATCTGAGCTTTAGTTACAGAACGTCGAATAATCTCGAGGGTACCGATCAGATCAGCGTGCAGGTCTCCGGCAACGGCGGCGGCTCGTGGACGACCCTGGAGACTTTTTCCGACGACAGCTCGGGAACGCGCAATTACGATATAACCTCTTTCATAGCCAATAACACGAGGGTCCGTTTCCTTCTGGTGAGCAACTTCAGCGGCACGGAGTTCTTCTTCGTCGACAATCTTCGGGTAGGAGACGATGCGGCCCCCGCCGCCGGGCACTGGGAGCTGCGAGTGAACATGTCATCGGCCGTGACCGGCGGCGACGACATAAACGCGCTCGGCATACGCGCGCACGACGGGACCGCCGGAGTGGGCGGCACCGAGCTTAATATGTACACCGATTCGATAGACGCCTTCGGAGTCAATCCTCCGGCCAGCGGAGCCCTCTCTCGAAGCTATATCACTCACCCCTTCATCACGTCGGGCTGCTCGTGCGCCAAGAACGATTTCGATTTCGATAGCGATAGCGGCAACGTCGGCAGCCTCACTTTCAACAGCCGGACGGGCGGCTTCAGCACGAGCTATAACAGCAGCTCTCTTTCCGCTAACAATGTGTGGCGAAGGGACACCTTCTCCGGGTGGACCTCCGATCAGATTGCATCGGACTACGGCATATGGACAGGCAATCTCAACATAAGCTCTTACGTGGTCGGCGGGACGCCGAACGGCAACTACACCAATTTCTACGTGTCCAACTACGTGGGCACCGCCAACCCTCCCGCCGCGAACCCCGTCACGAACGCCTTTCGCATGTACCTGCGGACGGACGCCCTCGCGACTCCGGTAAAGCCGCATTTGAATCAATCGCTAAGACGGATATCAGGCCCGAACCCGCCCGTCGTGGGCGTGACCAGCAGAGTCGAGGTCCTCGTCTATATGGTGAATGAGACCTCGCGCCCCATCGTCTTCTCCACGCCCGCGAACATAGTGACCGCCAACGTGCCCGGGGCGGGAGCCGTCTACGCGGGCGGCGCCGTGGCGAGCCAGGGCACTATCGTGGCTCAGCCGTCGGTGGGCGGGACCGGGAACCTCCAGTGGAATCCGGGAACGGTGGCGGCGGGCGCGACCGCGAGCATCTCTTACAACGTCGATGTAACGCCGACCAGCGCGGGCCAGAGGGTCCGCGTGACGGCGACGCCCGCTTCGGGAAACGGCACGCGCGCGCAGTACGTGGACGAAACCGGCAACACCACTCAGGCCCGCGCCACCTACCTCTTCGGGCCACTCTGCGAGCTTGCCATAACTCAGGGCCTGACGACGGCCATCGAGGAGATGGATTTTGCGGCCACGGTCTATGACGGAGGGGCCTTCCTGAAATGGCAGACGGGCCAGGAGGTCGATAACCTCGGCTTCAACATATATCGAGAGGAGTCCGGGAAGCGGACCCTCGTAAACCGCCAGATCGTCGCCGGCTCGGCGCTGACGGTAGGCCCGGATGTGCCTCTCAGGTCCGGCCAGTCTTACGCGTGGTGGGACAATCTCTCCGGCGCGAAAGAAGGCGTCGCCTACTGGATCGAAGACATCGACCTGAACGGCAACCGCACCATGCACGGCCCATTCAAGCCGGAGCTCGCGGGCGGGAGCCCTCCCCCGTTCAGCCGGGCGGACGTGCTCAGCAAAATAGGCGGGAGAGAGCCGCGCGTCTCCGCTGTCCCGCTCCGCGCGCCGGAGGCGCAATCGCCCGGCCGCGCTCAATACGAGAGGCAGAACCGGCTCGCTTCGTCTCCTTCGCTCAAAATCGTCACGCGGGAGGAAGGCTGGCACCGCGTCACTCAGCCGGAGCTCGCGGCCGCCGGCCTGAATGCGGCCGTGGACCCGCGCATGCTCCAGCTCTTCGTCGACGGGCAGGAGTGCGCGATTGTCGTGAAGGGCGAAGAGGATGGCCGCTTCGACCCCCCTGATTTCATCGAGTTCTACGCTGCTCGAAAGGACTCCCCCTTCGCCGATACCAGCCTCTACTGGCTTTCGCCCGGCAGCCAGCCCGGCCGGCGCGTCGGCAAAGAAGGTATCGAGGGCAAGCCCCGCGGCTCGGGAAGCTTCCCTTACGCCGTCGAGCGCAAAGAGAGAAGCGTCTACTTCTCTTCGCTCAGAAACGGCGAGAAGGAGAACTTCTTCGGCAGCGTCGTCTCTTCAGAAGGCGTGGACCAGGCGCTCAATATATCTAATGCGGACCTGTCGTCGGATGCCCCGGCGGAGCTTGAGATTGCGCTTCAGGGCGTGACGGACTTGCCCGGGGCCGCGCCCGATCATCAGGTGAGGGTCTCTTTGAACGGGGTGGACCTGGGCCAGGTCATATTCGACGGCCGGGTCAATCAATCGGAGAGGTTGGTCATGTCTCACGCTCTGCTGAGAGAGGGAGGGAACGTGATCACCCTGAAAGCGGAAGCGGGCGCGAGCGATGTCAGCCTCGTGGACTTCATCAGGCTCACGTACAGGCACAGGTACAGGGCGGATCAGGACTATCTGAGGCTCTCGACCACCTCTGACGCGGCGGCCGCTTATACGATCGAGGGCTTCTCGTCTCCCGAGGTCCGCGTCGTCGACGTGAGTGATCGGACCACCCCGGTCGAGCTTGAGGTGGTCGCGAGCCCGCAGAGCATAAAGGGAACCTCGGGAGGTTTTTCGATCTCGGTCGGAGTCGCGGGCGGCGAGGCCAGAGAGCTGCTCGCCTTCGGCCCCGACAGGATCAGGAGGCCCGTCTCGATAACGGCTGACAGGCCGTCGTCACTCAGGCTGGCGAGCAACGGGGCGGACCTCGTCATCATCTCGCGGCGTGAGTTTGAAGGCACGCTTGGCCCGCTCATCACCCTGCGCAAGAGCCTCGGTCTCAGCGTGGCCCTCGTGGATGTCGAAGATATTTATGATGAGTTCAGCTTCGGCGCGAAATCACCCGTGGCCATAAGGGACTTCCTTGCCTACACGGCCTCGTCGTGGAAGAGAAAGCCCGCCTACGTGCTGTTCGCGGGCAAAGCCAGCCACGACCCGAGAAATTACCTGGGCTTCGGGGACCTGGACTTCGTGCCCACAAAACTGATCGACACCGCCTACCTTGAAACGGCTTCCGATGACTGGTTCGCGGACTTCGACGGCGACGGCCTGCCCGATCTCGCCGTCGGGCGGCTGCCTTTCCGCTCGGCGGGCGAGGCGTCGATAATGATCTCGAAGATACTGACATATGAACGCGCGAGACCTTACCAGGAGATGCTGCTCATCGCCGACGTGAGCGACAGCTTTAACTTCGAGCAGGTCAGCTCGGACCTCTCGGCCGCCATCCCTTTCGGGCTTCGCGTGAATCGCATCAATCGCGGGCAGATGGACGCCGCCACGGCGAAAGCTCAGTTGCTCGGAGCGATCAATCGCGGGCAGAAGATCGTCAATTACGCCGGGCACGGAAACATCGACGCGTGGAGGGGCAATCTCCTGAACTCGGAGATAGCCGCGATTCTTGAGAACCGGGACAGGCCCACCCTCTTCGTGATGATGTCGTGCCTGAACGGGTACATGCACGATCCCGCCGTTGACAGCCTCGCCGAATCCCTGATGAAGGCTCAGGGCGGAGGGGCCGTGGCCGTGTGGGCGTCGGCCGGCATCAGCACGCCCGACGAGCAGGCGTTGATGAACTTGAAGCTCTTTCAGGCGCTCTTTTCCGGGCCGGTCGCCAAGCCTCTGGGCGAGGCCGCCCGCAACGCGAAGGCGTCCGTGACCAACCCGGATGTCCGCAGGACATGGATATTTCTCGGAGACCCGACGACGCGCTTCAAGTGATGAGAGCCCGCGCGCCGAGCCCGCCCGGCCCGGGTTGGCCGGCGCGGCCCCGGCCTCGGGCAGCCAGCCTTATTCGGGCCAGCTGCCCGTGTCGGTCCGTTCGGGCTGGTCGATGCCTATCAGCCCGTTCCAAATCTCGTAGCGGACCGTCTTTCCCGCGCTGCTTCAACCCCCTGCCCGCGACGCTCCGAATCTTTGCTCGATACGCCGAATCCGGACGAGTTTCGGTAACCGTGACTCCCTCTAAACCGTATCTCCTACAAAGCTTGAAGATAACTGAGGTATTATTCAGGTTTTTGAGTATTAATCTGTAGAGATACTCAGAAAATGCTTGACAGTAGAGGGGCGGAGTCATAGCATAGTACCGCTCAAAAATTCCGCTTTCAGGGATCGATTCAGCACACCTCGAAGGAGATTAGGCCCATGACCTGTAGGAAGTTCGCTCTCGCGCTCATAGTCGCCGCGGTAGGGTTGATAGGTCTTGCTTACACGACAGGCACGACCAGCGCCAGCTCAAAGAAAGAAGTCACGTACAATAAAGATGTCGCTCCGATATTCTTCAAGAATTGCGCACAATGCCACAAGCCCAACGACATAGCGCCGATGTCTTTGATAACTTACAAGGAATCGCGGCCGTGGGCCCGGTCGATCAAGGAGAAGGTCGTCACGCGCGAGATGCCTCCGTGGGGTCCGGACCCGAATCACGGCCAGTTCAGCAATGACATGCGCCTCTCGCAAAAAGAGATCGACACGATAGCCGCGTGGGTCGACGGAGGCGCGAAGGAAGGCAACCCGAAGGACCTGCCGCCGCTTCCGGAATTCGCCTCGGGCGGATGGGAGATCGGCAAGCCCGACGTTGTGTTCTCGATGGCCGAAGAGCACACGGTCGAGCTCAACGCTCCGGACAACTACCTCAACTTTTACATGCCGACCAATTTCAAGGAAGACAAATGGATTCAGGCGGCCGAGATTCATCCCGGCAACAAGAAGGTCGTGCATCACGTGATCGCCTTCATCATCACGCCCGAGCAGCAGGCCAAGATGAAAGAGGGCGGCGGGCGACGGCGCGGGGGTGAGAACCGCCCGTCGATCTTCTACAAGGACGGCACTCTCATGCGCGTGAAGGCCGACGCGCCCGTCGTAGACGACGGATGCAGCGCGCCCAAGGGCGCGGGCGGCGAGGGCGAGGGCGGAGGCGCGCTTCTGTCCGGGTTCGCTCCCGGAAAGCCCGTCGACATCTGGCCCGTCGGGATGGCGAAGAAGGTTCCCGCCGGCTCGACCATAATGTTCCAGATGCACTACTCGGCCTTCCGGGGCTCGCTCGACAAGCCCGAGAAAGACCGCACGAGCATCGGGCTCAAGTTCGCCAAGGAAGCGCCCGACAAGGTCATCACGACGCTCGGCGTGATGAATTCGCTCTTCAAGATCCCGGCCGGAGCGGAGAACCACGAGGTCAAGGCCTGCTTCACCTTCCCTCGCGAAGTGCAGCTCATCGACTACATGCCGCACATGCACCTTCGCGGCAAAGCGATGAAGTACGACCTGATCTACCCGGACGGCAAGCAGGAGACCCTGTTGTGGGTGCCGAAGTTCAACTTCAACTGGCAGACGATGTATTACCTGAAGAACCCTCTGTCGGTTCCCAAGGGCGCGCGGCTCGTCGTCACGGCCCACTTCGATAACTCTTCGAAGAACAAGTACAATCCCGATCTCAAGAAGGACATTCGCTGGGGCGATCCGACCTATGACGAGATGATGATCGGCTGGGTCGATTTCGTCACGGAAAACTCGGCGAAGCCCGAGTCGGCCGGGAGAGCCGGCAAGTAACCGGTCACGGTATACCTCTTTCCAGTACTCGGCGCGCCGGCC
>DATLMR010000066.1:0-6244 GCA_035537555.1 Blastocatellia bacterium | reverse complement strand
CTTCTTGCCCCGCCCGAAGAACCGGCGGCCCTTCTTCTCTTCGGTCTTCGCGGGCTTCGCTTCTTCTTTCACGCCGGCTTCGCTGCCCACAAGCTCGATCAGAGCCATCTCGGCCCCGTCGCCCTTGCGAGCGCCCAGTTTCAGAATGCGCGTGTAGCCTCCCGGACGGTCGGCAAAGCGCGCGGCCACCTCGTCGAAGAGCTTTTCAAGCGCGAGCACGCCCGCGGTGCGAGGAGCCTGAGGGCGCTTGTACCCGCCGTCGGGCACCCGGTTGCTGTTGCCGGTATGGAAGTAGCCGGCGGCCAGGCGGCGCGCGTGCAGAGCGGCCCCGGGCGCGTCGGAGGCGAGCGCGCGCTTGCCGAGAGTAATCACGCGTTCGGCAAACGGGCGAAGCTCCTTCGCCTTGGGAAGGGTCGTAATCAGACGCTCGTGAACGATGAGCGAAGTGCAGAGGTTACGCAGCAAAGCAATTCGGTGCTCTGTCTTGCGTCCCAGTTTTCTGTGAGCCACTCTGTGTCGCATACCATGCTCCTAACTTGATAAGCCCGCGGCATCTCCGTACCTTCGATGCCGAATCCGAATCTTTCGCCTTTACCTGCCGGCGGTCCCGTGGGTGACGGATCGACTAGGCGTTACTCTCTTCTAGCAACCTGCCTTGCTCGTCAAATTTCATGCCGAGGTGAAGGCCCATTGAGTGAAGAATCTCTTTGATCTCGTTGAGCGATTTTCGCCCGAAGTTCTTCGTCCTGAGCATATCAGGCTCCGATTTCTGCACGAGCTCGCGGATCGTGCGAATATCCGCGTTCTTGAGACAATTGTACGAGCAGACGGAGAGTTCGAGTTCATCCACCGACCGGTCGAGATTTTCATTGAACTGGATGCGGCTCGCCTCTTCGCTGTCGGCTTCGGCAAGCTCGGGCTCTTCCTCGAAGTTGATGAAGATCTGCATGTGATCCTTGATCAGCTTCGAGGCCAGGCCGACGGCGTTGTCCGGCTTGACCGACCCGTTGGTCCACACCTCGATCGTCAGCTTGTCATAATCCGTATCCTGACCCAGCCGGGCGGATTCGACCGTGTAGTTTACCTTCTTGACGGGCGAGTGAACGGAGTCGATCGGGATGTACCCGACCGCGAGATCCTCGTCGAAATTCCGCTCGGCCGAGACATAGCCGCGCCCGCGCTTGAGACGCATCTCTATGGAGATCGACCCGCCCTCGGAGACGGTGGCGATGTGAATGTTCGGATCGAGGATCTCGACTTCCGAGTCGGCCTCGATCTCGCCTGAAAGCATTTCGCCCGGCACCGTGCGCTCTACGCGCAGGGTCTTCGGCCCGGCTCCGTGCAGCTTGAAAGGTATGCGCTTGAGGTTCAGGATGATATCGGTCGCGTCTTCCACCACACCCGGTATCGAAGAGAACTCGTGCAGCACCCCTTCTATCTTGACCGCTGTTATGGCCGCGCCTTCGATAGACGACAGGAGGGCGCGACGCAAGCAATTACCGATCGTGGTGCCGAAACCACGCTCAAACGGCTGAGCGTAGAATTTGCCATAACGGTTCGTGAGCGTTTCAGTTTCGCATGCGAGGCGTTTCGGCCTCTGGAAGCCGATCATGAATTGAGTTTCAGTTCCGTCCATTGCTTCCTCTCAAAAGAGGTCAGACGCCAGAACCGGGGAGCAGAGCCACCCGGCCCTGGTCCCTCGATCCTGACATCCAGCCTGATTACTTCGAATAAAGTTCGACGATGAGCTGTTCGTTGATGTTCTGCCCGACATCTTCACGGCGCGGGAGAGCCAATACACGGCCCCGCATGTCATCAGAAGAGGTGATCTCAAGCCATCCCGGACGGCCGCGTCCCGAAGCTGTCTGAAATGCATTCTGTATGTGCACATTCGAGCGACTGCCTTCGTGCACGGAGATCTCGTCGCCCACCTTCACCTGGAAGCTGGGAATATCTACCTTACGCCCGTTGACGGTGATGTGGCCATGACTCACAAGTTGACGCGCCTGCGGGCGCGATGTGGAGTAGCCGAGGCGGTAAACGACGTTGTCAAGACGCCGCTCCAGGGTCATGAGCAGGTTCTCGCCCGTCACGCCTTTCATACGCACGGCCCGCTCGAAGTAGAGCCGGAACTGGCGCTCCAGCATCCCGTAAATGCGCTTGACCTTCTGCTTCTCGCGCAGCTGCTCGCCGTAGCCCTGGAGCTTTGCGCGGCGAGCATTGCGGCCGTGCTGGCCGGGCGGCTGCGTGCCGCGTTTCTCGATGGGGCAGCTCGGCTTGTAGCAGCGCTCCCCTTTCAAAAATAGCTTCATTCCTTCCCGGCGGCAAAGACGGCACACCGGACCACGATATCTAGCCAAGTTTCTTCCTCCATCTACTATCCCGGATGCTCGGGACCAGCAAAAGTTTACAGGCGGCAGGGAGGGCAATCGGCGCTCAAGCGAGCCCGTCTTGCCTCCCTCGCCCTTCATCCTTTAAAACGGACCGTGACCGAAGTCTCGACCCGCTTGAACGATAATTACACTCTGCGGCGCTTGGGCGGCCGGCAGCCGTTGTGCGGAATCGGGGTGACGTCGCGAATAAGGCGGACTTCGATTCCCGCTGCCTGAATAGCCCTGACGGCCGACTCACGGCCTGAGCCCGGTCCCTTGACCCTGACCTCGCAGGAGTTCATTCCCACGTCGCGCGCCGCCTGCGCAGCGCGGCTCGCCGCCTGCTGAGCCGCAAAGGGCGTGCCCTTGCGCGATCCGTGAAAACCGAGGGCTCCCGCTGATGACTGGCTCACCAGATTGCCTTCCAGGTCAGTGATTGAAACCAGGGTGTTGTTGAAGGATGCCTGAATGTGTACTACCCCTTGCGGAATGTTCCGCCGCTCCTTGCGCTTGAAGGTCTTCTTCTTGCCGCCCTTCGCTTGTGCTTTAGCCATATAATCAGTTCTCGGTTCTGTGCCTTCAGTCTCCGGCTCAAGGCTTCAGTTCGATTACCCGAAGACTCGAAACCGAGGGCCGAAGACCGTTCTTATTTCTTACCCGGGGCCTTCTTCTTGGCCACCGTCATGCGGCGCGGCCCCTTACGGGTGCGCGCGTTGGTATGCGTGCGCTGGCCCCTGACGGGCAGCCCTCTCCTGTGGCGCAGGCCGCGGTAGCATCCGATGTCCATCAAACGCTTGATGTCCATCTGGATCTGCTTGCGCAGGTCGCCCTCGACCATGCCCTGCTGGTCGATGACGGTGCGGATGCGGTTGACCTCTTCTTCGCTCAACTCGCGGACGCGCTTGTCGATGCTGACATCGGCCTCTCCAAGTATCTTGTTGGCGCGCGAGCGCCCGATCCCGTAGATGTACGTAAGTCCTATCTCAGCTCTCTTGTTAGCCGGTAGGTCCACACCTGCTATGCGTGCCATTATTCCTCCGTAAAACGCAGACCGAAACTCTATCCTTGCCGCTGCTTGTGCTTGGGGTTGGTGCAGATGACACGCACCACGCCCTTGCGGTGAATGATCTTGCAGTTATCACACATTTTCTTTACTGAAGCCCTGACTTTCATCGTTACTTTTCCTTCCCGTGACATGGGCACAATACATGGGCTCTATACAAGCGAAACCCTGTGCGCAAGAAACTGTCATTCTACCATCCGGCGCCTTTACTTTGCAACCCGGCTCAACCTGTCACGGCGGACCGGTCGATGGGAAGAGGGTCGAGCGACGTGAGTATCTGCGGGCCTTCCTCGGTTATCGCAACCGTGTGCTCGAAGTGGGCCGAGGGCCGGCCGTCGCGCGTGACGACGGTCCACCCGTCCGGCAGGACCTTAACGTCCTGGTGGCCGAGATTGATCATCGGCTCGATCGCGATCACCCATCCCTCCCTCAGAGCGGGCCCGGTGCCGGCCTTCCCGTAATTCGGGACCTGCGGCTCTTCGTGCATCGCGCGGCCGATCCCGTGGCCGCAATAGTTCCGCACGATGCCGTATCCCAGGGGCTCGACGTAGGCCTGGACCGCGTTGCAAACATCTCCGAGCCGGTTCCCGACCCGGCATTGACTTATCGCCTGGTAGAGCGACTGCCGGGTGATCTCCATCAATCGCTTCACCTCGTCGCTCACCTCTCCGACGGGAACGGTGACGGCCGAATCTCCGACGTAGCCCTGGAATGTCGCTCCGCAATCTATGCCGATGATGTCGCCTTCGCGCAGACGCTTATCGCCCGGAATCCCGTGCACCACTTCGTCGTTGACCGAGGCGCAGATCGAAGCGGGGTAGCCGTGATACCCCTTGAAGGTCGGGAGCGCTCCGGCGTCGCGAATCATGCGCTCGGCCTCCCGGTCGAGGTCCCGAGTGGTGATGCCGGGCGCGACCAGGGACGAGAGCCTGTCCAGAACCTGGGCGACGATATGTCCCGCGGCCCTCATCTTCTGGATCTCAGCTTTGGATTTGCGAATGATCATAGCTTCACTACCGCAAGTACGCACTTGCTATTCGACCCCTCGATTCGCGTCGGCTTCGCCCTCCGAAGGCCGCTTGATCACCGCGGCGATCCTTTCATGAACCTCGTCGGGCGAGCCCGTGCCGTCAACCGCGTAAAGACGGCCCGACTCGTCGTAATAATCGAGCAGCGGCCGCGTCTTCTCTTCGTATAGCCCCAGTCGCCTCGCTATCGACTCCTCGTTGTCGTCGCTCCGGGTAAAGAGCGGATGGCCGTCGAGATCACAGACGCCGGGCTGCGCGGGCGGCTTGAAATATATATTATAGATCGCGTTGCAGTGCGTGCACGTGCGCCTCCCCGCCAGGCGCTTGTAGAGCAGCTCGGTCGGAGCATCGATCTTCACGACGATTATGCGATGGCCCTGCGCCTGCGCTATTCGTTCGAGCTGGCGGGCCTGCGGAGGGGTCCTCGGGAAACCGTCCAGGATGTAGCCTCCGTTGCACCTCGCATCGCTCGTGCACTCGCTCACGACCTGGGCGAGAATCTCGTCCGGCACCAGCCGCCCCGAGGCGAGTATCTCTCTGACCTGATCGCCCAGCTCCGTATCTCCGCGCGCGACCTCGCGGAGGATGTCGCCAGTCGCAATGATAGGCAATCCCATCTGGTCCGCGAGCATTTGCGCCTGCGTACCTTTCCCCGCCCCTTGCGGCCCCATCAATACGACTATGTTAGGCATATTCTTTACATGCCTCTCCGGCCGCGCAGCCTGCGACCGCGAGGTCCGAGAAAGCCGTCATAATGGCGCATGATCAGCTGCGACTCGACCTGATTCATCGTGTCCATCGCGACGCCGATCACGATCAGCAGGCTCGTCCCTCCGAAGAAGAACTGTATCCCGATGCCAGTCGCCAGCCATGAAGTCAGAGGATTGGTCCGAAGCAAGGAATCGATAGACTCGCCGATCCACGGGATATACTGGAAGGCGATGCCCGAGGTCAGTATCGTCGGCAGCAGGGCGACCACCGCGAGGTAGATCGCGCCGACGGTCGTCAGCCGCGTCAGTATCTCGTTGAAGTAATCGCTCGTTCGCTTGCCGGGCCTTATGCCGGGAACGAACGCTCCGTTCTTGCGAAGGTTGTTCGATACCTCGTCCGTGTTGAAGATGATCGACACGTAAAAGAACGTGAAGAATATTATAGCCGTGGCGTAGAGCAGGATGTGAAGGGGATGGCTCGACGCGCCGAGGCTGTTTGCGAAGTTGACCAGAGCGCCCCTCCAGCCGCCCTGGGACGGGTCGGTCGATCCGAGAAATCCGAGGATCGTGGACGGGAAGACCAGGATCGAGGAGGCGAAGATCACGGGGATGACTCCCGCCATGTTGACCTTGAGCGGCATGTGCGTCTGCTGCTGCGGGATCGACTGCTTGCCGACCATTCGCCGCGCATGGTTTATGGGTATCTTCCTGAAGCCTCGCTCGACGAATACTATCCCCGCGACAACCAGGAGCATCACCACGACCAGGGCCAGCACTCCAAGGGCCTCGCCCGTCGTCCCGCCCGTGAGCTTCTCGTAAATCTGGGTGATCGCGGAAGGCAGCCTCAACACGATGCCGGCGAATATTATCAAGCTTATCCCGTTGCCCACTCCCCGCTCGGTGATCTGCTCGCCGAGCCACATCACGAATGTGGTGCCGGTCGTGAGAGTCAGCATCGTCATCGCGATGAAGCCCAGGCCCGGGTTAGGCACAAGCGAGCCGGCGCCCGTCTGCTGATTCTGTAGCCAGTAGGCGATCCCGAACGACTGAACGGAGCAGAGCACGACCGTC
>DATLMR010000065.1:0-2709 GCA_035537555.1 Blastocatellia bacterium | reverse complement strand
CCAACGCCCATGCCGATCACGTCGAGCGCGATCCCCGCGCGCTCGCACGCTTCTCGCACCGCTTTTGCGGGCGTATGCTCATTCACGTAGTTGCTGAACAGGAGCGCGCGGCGCGGGCGGGCGGGAAGAGGGCCGCGCGGCTTGAAACGGTCGAGGTCCGCGAAGTTCAAGATGAGCCGGACTCGCTCTTCGGGAATGCCCTGCTCGAACACGAGCCGGTCACGCGAAGGATAATCCACGGCAACGTAACGCAGGATTCGCGGGAACCTCGGCGCCGCCGCTTCCCACGGCATCCACCCGTGGCAGAAGAAGACGCCCGGAGTGTCGGGAAAGTAGGCCATCGCTTCCATCGTATTCAAGTGGTCCTGACCGTGGATCAGGTCCGGCGTCGTGGCGAGCAGATCGAGATTGTCGATTACGGGAATGGTCGCGGCCCTTAACTCCGATGCAACGTCTCCGAGCTTCCTGCTGTAAACGATAGGAGTATGCCCGCGCTCGATCATCGCCGTCGCTATGTCGCGAATGTATAGCTCTGACCCGGCCCGCGCGGCAGCCGCGTGATTGGTAATCAGCACCCGTAGTTTGTCCATTACCGATCCCTCTCGCTTGATTGCCGCGGAGCGTTAATTGAAATCCCGGGGAAGACCAACTCTATCACAGGGGGCGGTTGAAGGGGCAAGGCCGCGTAATTCTCTCGTCCGCTCGAGTCGCCTGATTATTCATACCTTGACGGCATCGAGTCTCCACAGGCCCAGGCACTTGTCCGTGTATACGCCGCCTGAGTGGGTGCATTTTTCATCGATCAGCTTCATCGGCGGAGGGAAATTAAAGGGCGCGAGCTGTAGATTCATCGGCCGCCACTCGCCCGTCGATATGTCCGTATATTCGCGAAAGCCGGTAAACGTCGTGGTAAGAAGGTACCTGGCTTTGCTCTTTTTGAAGTTCCGAATAGCCGCGCGGGCGTCTTCGAGCGAAAAGTGGACGAGGCAATCCCGGCATAAAATCACGTCCGCGCGAGGCAGCCTGTCTATTGTAATATCGAGATTCAGGAAGGCGCGGCCCGGCCCGCCGTAATCCCTCCTGTTCCGCTCAACCAGCTCGGGCACGATGTCGACTCCCGTGTAGCTCTTGAGGTCCAGCCGCAGCTCCTTCATCCAGTTGAAATCTCCGCAGGGGGCGTCCAGCAGGGACCGGGCGTTGAGGTCGCGCAGGACTTTAGGTATTTCATCCCTGAAGACGGAGGTGGCCCGGACGCTCGACCCCGGGCCGGAGACGGATTCGGGGTCGCCCCATGCGGCCGTGCGGTAAATGCCGGAGAAGATGTCCTTCATAAGAGAAGGGCGCTCGCTCGCGGCGCTTCTCTGATACGGGATATATTTTATGGTGCCTTCGGAGATGAGCCCCTTGATTTTTTTCAGACCGAACATCTCTCCAACCCCTGGCCATAGCCTTCTCCGAGCCCGGACGCCGCGAGGTCGGCTTCACAGGTACCGATCTCGGATCACTCCGACGTGATGGCGCTCGTGGCCCGCGATTATATAGATGAGCGCGCGCACGGTTACCTCCGCGCCGCTCGCGGTGCCGCGGCGCGACCACGCCTCGCCGTCGAGATTCCTGAAGAGCGATAAGTTCGCTCTCCTGACGTGCTCGAATTCTTCGGCCAGGTCGGTCATGGAGCGGGAGTCGAAATTCGCGTAGCGGATATAGTCGTCCTGCTCGAACCCGGCGAGCGGCTGCCCGTCCCCGCGCGCGAAGCGCAAGGCGCGGTAGGCGAAGATGCGCTCGGCGTCGATCATGTGGCCGGCGACTTCCTTGATACTCCACTTGTCCGGAGCGTAGCGAGAGGCGGCCTGGGCTTCGGAGAGGCCTCGCAGCAGAGCGAGCGTCTCGTCTATCTGCCGGGCCAGCTCCACCAGAATGTCCCCGTCCGGAGCGAGCTCGATGTAACCGCCGTAATACGGCGCGTACTCGTCCGCGCCGGGCCGCGCTATAACTCTTTGAGCCATTACCGTGATCCTCTCTTTCTTAGAAAAGGGTTATGGAGTCTCTTTTAAAGTCTTGATGCAAAGAATGAGCGTGGTCACGCCGATGCCGACCACGATCAACGTCGTGTCGAGAATTGCCGGCTCCACTCGGTAGATGGAGAAGGCGAGCGATGCCCAGAGGATCGCTATGGTGATGACCTTGGCCCTCACGGGCATGCCCTTCTTCTCCTGAAAGTTCCTTATGTAAGAGCCTAAATATCTACTGCCCATCAGCCGGCGGTAGAGCCTGTCGGACCCTCGGAGGTAACAGGCCGAAGCCAGCAGCAGGAATGGCGTCGCCGGAAGCAGAGGGAGAAAGGCCCCGAGAATGCCGAGCGCCACGAAGACGGTCCCGGCGATGTTCAGCAGGACTTTTGTGAATAAGCGCAACCGCCCTCCTCAGAACTTCCTTCATCAGGCTCCGGAAAAGACCTCCTTAAAATTACACGCGCGGCGCGCCGCGCGCCAGTCCGCGCCGGGCGTGTCAATCGGCGGGCTTGCCCGGAAGCAGCGGCTCGCAGGAGATCGTCTGCGCCCCGTTCGCGTTACAGAAAGAGTACTTTTCGCCTTCGTACATTGATACGCCCGCGTGCTCGCCCCTGGCGTTCAGAACGTAAAAATTTATGCCGAAATTCGGATTTCCGCTCCTGTTCAGCAGGCGCTTTTCGACCGTGTTCGCCTTGAT
>DATLMR010000064.1:0-19392 GCA_035537555.1 Blastocatellia bacterium | reverse complement strand
TCTTCTGATAGGATTTGAGCAGAGGCTTGTCGGACCACTTCGGCGTGAAGGAAGGATTCTGTTTAATCTCGTTAACCCTCTCGAACACGGCCCATGCCGCGCGTGCCGCATAAGTCAACCCTTTCTCTACATACTTTACTGGCTTATGCATATCTTCTGACTCCTCGTCCTTTCGCGAAGCTTGCGAACCATCCCACCAACTTCGCTGAGTTATACCGAAACTCCTCGTTTCCTCTTAATTCGGTATCGACCGCCGAGATGGGAGAAAGCGGCCTTCCTGTAAAAGCACCCGTGACGCGCTCCGGAGCGACCTGCGCGGGTGAAATCGTACCTTGTCTATAATGTCTATAATTTCAAAATCACTTCGAGACGGGCTCTTTTCCCGAGCCTACTCCGTCTGTTCAATCTGATAAAGAGTGTGAATCGCCTGCACGGCCTCTCTCTTGACGGCCCCCTTCACGCCAAGCGTCTGCGGGTCGCGCTTGTTGTCAAACGTGGCCACCTGATGAACGCAGGCGATCGTGCAGTAGTCGGCGCAGGCTTTCTTGGTCAAGTATTCCCGTCGAATATCTTCCGTCGTGTACTCTTCGAGAGGCACTCCCGGATATCCCCTCTGCTGCGAGCAGTAATGCACCAGCCCGTCTTCGCAAATATAGAGGTATCGAGCGCCCGCGCGGCATCGCCAGCCATTCGGCTTCGCATCGGCGAGATTGTCCTGGAACCGGTTCACTCTCGTGTGGCCCCTTTTGCCCATCTCCTTCATCTTCGTATAGACTTCACGCTCGATCCCCTTGAGCGGCTTGAGCGTGCCCAACTGGTCGTGGATGATGCCGAGCGAGCTTGAGAACCCGAGCCCGACCGCGCGCTCCCCGACCGTAAGCGCGTCCTCCGGATTCTTGACGCCTCCGCCGATGACCGAGTTGATGTTGACTTTGAAATCCGCAAACTCCGAGAGCAGCACCAGCCTCTTGTCCAGCACCTTCAAGCTCTTTTTGGAAATCTCGTCCGGCTGAACGTTGTCGATGCTGATCTGCATGTATTCCAGGCCCGCCTCGTTGAGGCGTAAAATCCTCTCCCTCGTCAGCAGGTACCCGTTGGTGATGAGCCCGACAAGCATGCCGTGACGGCGTATTCGGGCAATGATCCTATCTAACTCCGGGTGCAGGAGCGGCTCGCCGCCGCTTATGGTTATTGCCGTCGTGCCCAGCTCCGCCAGCTTGTCCAGACGCCTGAACATAACCTCGATCGGGACGGGCTTCGAGAAATCATCGTATTCGTTGCAATAAGTGCAGGCGAGGTTACACCGCCGCATCGGTATTATGTGCGCCAGTATCGGGTGCTTAGTCGAAAGCAGACCCCTGGCCAGAAACTTGAACTCCCGTGAATAGATTTTCAGTTTAGTGGAGGTCTTCATATTTTTGGTGGCAATCAAAACTACCGGAATTAACCAGCCTGCTCGTATCCCCTGTCCGTGACCGTAAATCAATTGCAATTGACGTACCCCTATCGGGGAATCGCCCGCAGTTTCTCCCTTCTATTTAAGTTAGGCAATAGCAAGCCTTACACTACACGCGGCTTTGCCCGGTCCACGCCCTTCCTCAGAACCTCTTGATTTGACACAGGCCGCCTCAAACTCTTCAAAAGGCTGCGGCTAAATGACTCACCGCAGGCCGAAACGACCATGTTCAAGTCATAATGACTCAAAATGAGAACTGGTCCTGGCTAAACCTTTGAATTCAATACCCGACTATTGAACCTGGAACCTGAGGGCGGAAAGGGCATTCCGATCCGAATAACTTTAGGGGGAAAGTCTCGACCTGTAACCCTTCAAATATTCCGTCCGTGCTCGCATGCCGGAAAGTGCTGAAATATATTGATTTTTTCGGCTTCTGTCAAACTATATCTTGCCAGGATCGATACCGTTAAGGCGAATTCTCATCCCGAGTCGGGTCAATTTGAGACTCCCTCTACCGTTTCCTCCGCATCGGCCCTTCCCGCATGCTTTAAAACTTCAATTTAATTTCATCACGCTCTAAACCGACCCGATTAATTCCTCTTGCCTCTCACTATCGCCCCTGATCCTTAACTTTTATGTCTCTATCCCCTTCCTCCGCCTTTCAATTAAGAAAATGGTTGACTTATGAACCGTTCGTATCTAAACTTCGTATGAAAGGATGAAGATGAAACTACACGAAGAGTTAAAGTTGAGGGAGCCGCTTTCGGGCGTGAATCACGAGGCGTTATTGAATGTGATCCGGACTGCGGCGATGCTGCAAAAGCTATCCGACCGGTTCTTCTCGCGGTTTGGAGTGACGGACGCGCAGTTCAACATGCTGATGATACTGAAGGATTGCGGAGAAGAGGGGCTGAGCCAGCAGGAGTTGAGCGAGCGCCTGATCGTCACCAAGTCGAACGTAGTCGGGCTGGTCGATCGTCTGGAGAAGGCGGGTCATCTCAAGCGCGAGGCGAATTCGGCCGATAGGCGATGCAATCGGGTTGTTCTCACCTCTGACGGCAAGGAGCTGGTGAGCCGGGTCGAGAAGATCTATTTCAAAGAAGTCGATGAGATGATGAATGTCTTGAGCGACGTTCAGAAAGAGGCCCTGATCTCGGCAATGGATCAGCTCCGGCAATACTTGAGAGAGAGGCAGTAGAGGCAGGCGGATTTATGGCATTGCTCAAAAAAAATCAGCGGCGCGCAAGGCTCGACCTTCGGGCCGCGACATACGAGAATGCCCTCCTGCTGATGCAGGTCAGGGCGGAGATTTTTGCGAACCGCACGGCGTTCTATTCCGCGGCCAGTGGCGTCGCGACCCGGCTCACGTATTCCGAGCTTGCCGCAAGCGTGAGGAAGCTTTCGGATTACTTGATCGAGAGGGATTTCGAAGCCGGGGCAAGGCTTGCGATCCTTTCGGAGTCGAGGCCGGAGTGGGCGGTCGCCTTCTTTGCCGCGGTCCGGTCAGGGATGGTGGTGGTGCCTCTCGACAGCAAGCTCTCCGTGGCGGAGCTTTTGCCCATTGTGAAGGACGCGGAGCCGTGCCTGCTCTTCGTCTCTTCGCGGTTCGTCGCCGCGGCCGACGCCTTAAGAGCCCGGCTCAGCTCCATCGCGGAGGTCGTCGTGTTGGACGCAAAAGAGGGCGGCCCGTATCCGTTGTCGAGCGAGCTTGAGGCCCGGAGCGCGCGAGAAGGAGTCGCGCGCTCGATAGACGAGACGGCTCTCATCGTTTACACGTCAGGCACTACGGCCAGGCCGAAGGGCGTTATGATTACGTTCAGGAATCTGGGCCATCAGGTCATGAATCTGGAACAGGTCATGAAGCTCTCTTCGGAAGACGTGCTGCTTTCGATACTGCCGATGAATCACCTGTTGGAGCTGACCTGCGGATTCCTGGGCGTTTTGTATTCCGGGGGCGCGATATGTTATTCCGACACGCTCTTCCCGCACGAGCTCGCCCGGATAATGCGCGAGCGCAGGGTCACGGGCATGATATGTGTCCCCCTCTTCCTGCGGATGCTGAAATCGAGCATTGAAAAAGAGACCGGCCGGCTGGACGAAACGGCCAGGGCCGCCTTCGACATCGCGTTCAAGGCGGCGCGGCTGATTCCGTTTCGCTTCGCCAGGAGGCTTCTTTTTCGCAGGGTCCACAAGCAGCTCGGCGGCAGGTTCAGGTGCTTCATCTCAGGCGGAGCGCCGCTCGACCCGGAGGTCTCTGAGTTTTTCGACCGTCTCGGCCTTCCGGTTTACCAGGGCTACGGGCTGACCGAAACGAGCCCGGTCATCTCGGTCAACACGCCCCGAAGCCACCGTTTCTATTCCGTGGGCAAACCGCTCTCGGGCGTCCGCGTTCGGATAAGCGGGGATGAAGGGCCGGGCGGGGAAGGCGAGATTTTGACGGCCGGCCCTCACGTCATGAAGGGCTATTACAGGCGCGATGACCTGACGCGGCAGGTCATCGACGAGGAAGGCTGGTTCCACACGGGCGATCTCGGGAGGCTCGACGAAGACGGGTTTCTCTACATCACGGGGCGGCTCAAGAACCTGATCGTTCTTGGAAGCGGCAAGAAAGTAAGCCCGGAAGAGGTCGAGGCTGCGCTTTCCGGAAGTTCGCTCATCAAAGAAGTGTGCGTAATCGGCCTGATCGCGCGTGAGGGCTCGGGCAGGGGGTCGGAATCGGTATGTGCCGTCGTCGTGCCCGCCGAGCAGGTCGCGCGACGGTGCGCGAGCGAGGAGGAGTTGTTTGAGGAGATAAAAGAAGAGGTCAACCGGCTCTCGCTCGGCCTCGCGCCGTTCAAGCGCCCGGCGAAGGTGATCGTGAGCGTCGATAGCCTCCCGAAGACCCCTTCGCTCAAGATCAAGCGCGCCGAGGTGATGGGACTGCTCGCAAGGCAAGTAGACGGACGCGCGAGCGCCGCGTCCTTCATCTCGAGGTAATAGACGGTCTTATGGACGTTTTATGAATAAGGCTTTGCTGGTCATACATCTTTTGAACCTCTCTCTCATAGGGATGCTGCCTGCCGTCTTTTTCAGGAAAGACGGCAGGTTCAACCTGATGTGGTGGATTACGGCTTCGCCTTTCCTGGTCTGCGCGATCTCTCTGCTCGCCGCTTTTTTTGGACACCTCGACCCTCTGACCGGGCGCGACAGTCTATGGGCCTCAGTCTCAGAGATCGCTTCCGCGCCTTTCGCCGTCGCTTCAATCGCCTTGATGTTCTTCACTCTCGGCACGCACAGAATTCCCATATCGCTATGGCACCAGGAGAACGACGCCCCGCGGCACATCGTCACGTACGGAGCTTACAGCCGCATTCGCCATCCTTTTTATGCTTCCTTTCTGATGGCGCTTCTGGGCGCGCTCATCTTTCTGCCGAATCCGGCGACGCTGCTGGCCTTCATTTGCGGCTTGCTGATCCTGAATTTCACGGCGGCCAGGGAAGAGAGGCTTTTGCGCGCTTCCGAATTCGGAAGCGAGTACCAGGCGTATATGCGGAGGACGGGCCGGTTCTGGCCGCGTCGGCCGTCGGCCCCGCCGGAGAATGGCTTTGAGTCCGCCAGCCGGTAACGCATCGATAGAGACTTCCAGAGAAAATAATGAAGGACGTTTATATAGATCATCTCTCTTTTTCGCTGGGCGATGAAACGCGCACGGTCGAGGATTCGGCGGCGCGGGGAAGGCTCGTCTCATCCGCACGGGTCTTGAAAGAAGCGGGCTTTTCCAGCCATCACATCTGTTCGGAGAAGAGATCGGCTTACGATCTCGCCCGGTCTGCCGTCGAAAAAATCGAAGGGGACCTGCGCGGCATCGGCGCGATCCTCTACTCCACCTGCCTCCCCGTTAACGGGAACGCCGGAGACGAAAAGCTCTTTTACGAGACGCGCGACGTGAAGCACCTGATGGATTTCCCCGCGAGCCACCTGCAATCCGATTTCAAGCTCGACGCGGCCACTGTGATCGGCCTCAATCAGCAGGCCTGCACCGGCATGCTCGGCTCCCTGCGCGTGGCGAGAATGCTTTTGAATACCGAGCCGGAGCTCGGGCGCGTCCTCTGCGTGACGGCGGACAGATTTCCGGACGCGGCTTTGTACGAGCAATCGTATAGCCTCATCTCCGACGGCGCGGCCGCCTGTATCGCTTCGTTCGCTCCCTCGGGGTTCCGCCTGCTCGGCCATCACGCCGCGACCAACGGAGCGATGGCCGGGGCTTCCGACGACGAGGCGGTAGGCAACTACTTCAGCTATACCTTCAAAGTGATTCGGGATGCCTTGATAAAGGCCGGGCTGGGAATTGACGACATCGACTGGATAGTACCGCAAAACACGAATGCAAAAGCGTGGCAGATACTATCGCGCCTGCTCGGGTTCGATTTCGGGCGCGTCTATTTCCCCTCAATCGGGGACGTGGGCCACGTCATCAGCGGCGATAACATCATCAACCTCTCCCGGTTGATCGCCGACGGAAAGATAAAGCCGGGCGAGCGGGCACTCCTGTTTATGGCCGGGTACGGCTTGAACTGGCAGTGCGTGATACTGGAGAAGGTGTAGCGCTCGAACGTTGGAGGGGCGGAATGTCCGAGTTTGCAACGACGGTTGAAAGGCTTTGCGAGGCGTCGAAGAGGGACTATATGAATCCATACTCTTCCCTCGAATGGCCTGAAACTCTCGACCCGGAGCAGTGGTTCACGAGCCCCGAGCTTATTTCGCTTTACGGCTCGGAGGCATACGACAGGCTCCGGGAGCCGGTTAGAAAGCGCCTCAGCTTTTACGAAGCCGTCAATTTCTTCAGCCTCAATATTCACGGGGAGAAGGCTCTGGTCGAAGGGCTTGCCCGCAGGCTCTACGCGCGCGGGCCGGGCGGGAGCGAAAGCGAAGAGGTCACCGGCTACCTTCATCACTTCCTGGATGAAGAGAACAAGCACATGATCTACTTCGGACGGTTCTGCACGAAGTACGCGGGAAAGATCTACCCGGATAAGAAGATGGCCTTCCCGAGAGAGTATGAAGAGGGCGAAGAGGATTTCCTCTTCTTCGCTAAAATCATGATCTTCGAAGAGATCTCGGATGCCTTCAATGTCCGGATGGCGAGGGATGACCGCCTGGTCCCTCTGGCCCGCCGGATCAACCTGCTGCACCATCGCGATGAGGCGAGACACCTGGTCTTCGGGCGGCGCATGGTGAAAGAACTGTTCACGCGCCACTCCGAGAAGTGGTCGGGCCGTACCCTCGAGGGCGTGCGAGAGTACGTGGGGAACTATCTGAAGGCCACCTGGAGGGAGTACTACAACCCGGAGGTCTACAAAGACGCGGGGCTCGACTCTCCTTACGAGACTTATAGCGCCGCGCTCGACGAACCGGGCGGCCGCGAGCGGCGGCGGCGCATCTCCGAGCCGTGCGTTCGCTACCTGCTCGAAAACGAGATACTGATTGAGGAGCCTCTGTTATGAAGACCGAAGCGGAAATAAAGCACGCCCTGCGCGAGTGGATCGCCGGGACGAGCGGGAAGATCGACGCCCGGAACCTCTCGGATGAAACGCCGATCGTCGAGCAGAGAATAATTTCCTCGCTTCAGGTAATGGACCTGATACTTTTTCTGGAGCGGCTCTCGAACCGGCCGATCGAGATAGACCGGCTCAAGCCGGGCGTCTTCAGAGATATCAACTCTATCTACTCGGGCTTCTTTCATAGCGGATCGAAAACCTAATGAAATTCGATGACCTGACCGATTACCGGTGGCTGGAAAACGGCCAGTCGGCTTTCAGCGGGAAGCTCCTCGATCTTTACCGGGGCCTCGACAGGATGTTTTTGGCCTGGGCAGGCGCCTTTCGCGCCGTCGAGTACAGGTTTCCCGTCCTCATCTCCGCGCGCGAGCTCGCGAGGATCGATTACTTTCGCTCGTTCCCCCATCTCTTGACCTTTCCGGTCGCGCTCGAATCGAGCGACGCCAACATACAGAGGTTCGTCGACGGCTCGAACGTGAATGGCGGAGGCGAAGTGGAATTGACCTTGATCGCCCCCGTGCGCGACGCCCTCACTCCGGCCGCCTGCTACCACTTCTACGCGCATTTTCGGGGAGAGAGCCTCGCAGGCCCGAAGTACGTGACCACCTGCGCCACCTGTTTTCGCAGGGAGTCGCACTACCTGCCCCTCGAGCGCCAGTGGAGCTTCTCCATGCGGGAGATCGTCTGCATCGGCACGGCGGAAGAGGTCAAGGAGTTCCTGCGAGCGGCGGAGGCGAAAGCCCTCGACTTCTTCGAGAGGTCGGGGCTTCGCGTGGAGCTGAAAGCGGCCACCGACCCGTTCTTCAACCCTTCGAAAAATCCGAAGTACCTTCTTCAAAAGCTCGACCCGGTGAAGAGCGAGATGGTCTTCGACGATCGGCTCGCCATCGGCTCGGTCAATTTTCACAGGAACTACTTCGGCGAGGCCTTCGACATACGGCGGGAAGGCGTAGAGGCTTTCTCGGGCTGCATAGCCTTCGGGCTCGAACGATTCATGTATGCCTTCCTGACTCAATTCGGACCCGGCGAAGCGAGCTGGCCCGACCTGGCTTCGGAGGGCGTTAAATGAGCGCGAGGCAGGTCCTGATAACGGGCGGCGACGGATACATAGGCCGCCGCCTCGCGGCGAGGCACCTCGAGTCTACCGATGACGAGGTGCTCGTCTGGGTGCGCGCCTCAGACCAACGGGAGTACGAAGCGAAGAGAAAGAAGCTCGCCTCGCTAGTGGAGGGGTTCGAGGGGCGAGTCACCTTCCATTCCGGAGACCTCGCGGGCGACGAGCCTTTTCATTCGGTCAACCCGGAGCGCGTGGGCCTGATCGTTCATACGGCGGCCGCTACCCGCTTCAACGTGGATGAAGCGACCGCGCGCTCGGTGAACGTCGAAGGGACGGAGAAGCTGCTTCGCTTCGCGAGCCGGTGCCCGAGGCTTGAGCGCCTGGACCTGCTCGGCACCGTCTACGCTTCGGGGCTGAGGCCGGGCGAAATATCAGAGGCGGCGCTCGATGATAAGGCCGGATTCGCCAATCACTACGAGTGGTCCAAGTGGGCGTCGGAGCAGTTGCTCTTCGAGCGGTTCGATCATCTGCCCTGGCGCTTATTCCGGGTGGCCACGATCATCGCGGATGACGAGTCGGGAAGAGTGACCCAGTACAACGCGTTTCATAATACCCTGAAGCTCTTTTATTACGCGCTTCTGTCGCTGCTGCCGGGCAAGCCCGAGACGCCGCTCTATTTCGTCACGGGCAGGTTCGTGATCGACTCGATATTCGAGCTGGCGAATCGAGCTCCGGGCAAGGCCATCTATCACGTCGCGCATCGCGTGGAAGAGTCGCTCACGCTCGGCCAGTTGATAGATACCGCGTTCGAGGCCTTCAACCGCGACCCGGGTTTTGAATCGAGGCGAATACTCAAGCCTCTCTTTTGCGACCCCGCGTCTTTCGACCTCCTGGTCGATGGAGTGAACAGCTTCGGAGGAAGCGTAGTCAATCAGGCCCTGGCGAGCGTGGCCCCTTTCGGCAGGCAGCTCTTCATCCGCAAAGAGATTCAAAATGATAATCTCGTCGCGGGCCTGGAGAGTTATCGAAGCCCCGACGCCCGACGCCTGATAGAGAACGCTTGCGAGTACCTGGCCCGCACGAAATGGGGCCGGCTCGCCGAACCCGCGCGTTGAAGAGATTTCGAGGGCGAGCGTGAGCCGATGAGGTACGGTTATGATTGATGAAAACGACCTGTGGATTCTGAGCTTTTATAGGACGTCGGAAATCAGCGGCGCGCTATTTTTCGGACGCCTCGCCAGGTCGATGAAGCCCGGCTCTATACAGAGCGATATGACGAAGCACTTCTCGGACGAAGCCATGCATTCCTGGTACTGGACCTCGTGCATAGAGCGCCTCGGCGCGCGGCCTTTGAAACTGGCCGAGTCTTACCAGGACCGGTACCTGACGGCCGCCGGGATGCCCGTCAACTTGATGGAGGTCCTGGCCATCACGCAGGTCTTCGAAAGGCGCGTGATCAATCAATACGCGCGCCACGCGCAGGCGCCGGATCTTCGCTCCGAGGTTCGAGAGACTCTGAGCAAGATCATGATCGACGAGCGCTGGCACATCGAGTGGATTCACAGGGCTCTCAAGGGCCTCGAGCCCGAGTACGGCGTCGAGACCGTCGAGGCGACGCTCGGGCGGTTCAGGGAGGCCGACCGGGAGGTGTACGGCGAGACTGTGCGCGAGCACGAGCAGAGGATCGGGCATATCATTGGACTGAAACAGGGGGTCGATAATGATTGATAGGGAGAGCGTGAAAGAGAGCATGGCCGCTTTTTTGAAGCAGCCCGCCTCGAAACTGAGCGATGATTTATTACTGGCCGATCTGGTTACGGAGTCCTTCGCCTTAGTGGAGATGGTCATCGAGCTTCAGGAAGAATTCCGAGTCCGCTTCATCCAGGAGGACTTGAAGAACGTCAGGACGGTGGGCGACCTGACCGGGCTGTTTGAAAGCCGCGGCCGAGAGTGATCGCCCGGAGCGGGCGTTTTTCACTTTCCCGCCCTTGAATCTGTGATAAAATGCGCCCACTTCGCGAAAGAAGCCTCTGGAATTCGTCTTTGAATACAGCAGCTAAGCACAGGCCATTAAGTTCCGAAGGAGAAAAGTTGATGCTTGCCCCCAGCCTCTTACGACGTTCTGCCTGGAGACCGAAAGCAGGCTTCATAGCCGCTCTCTGATTAATCGCGCTTACCCTGCCCGCGCTCGCCCAATCGCTCAGCAGCTTTGACCGCGAGCGCGGCCGCTCTATGCTCAAAACAATACAGAACGATATCAAGAAGAAGTACTACGACCCGAACTTCCGGGGCATGGATCTGGAGGCGCACTTCAAGGAGGCCGACGATAAGATCAAGCAGGCGACCTCGCTCGGGCAGATGTTCGGCATAATCGCGCAGACCTTGCTCGATTTCGACGACTCCCATACGTTCTTTATTCCTCCTCAACGGTCCACCTCTACCGACTATGGGGTGGATATGCTGATGATCGGAGACCGGTGCCATCTGGTCCTGGTAAAGCCGGACAGCGACGCCGAAGCGAAGGGCGTCAAGGTCGGCGACCAGATTCTCTCGATCGACGGGCTCTCGGTCACGCGGGAAAACTCCTGGAAGATGGCCTATCTCTACTATTCGCTCAGGCCGAAGCCGGGCCTTCGAATAGTCGTGCAGAGTCCGGGCGGTCAGCCGCGGCAGGTCGATATTTTAGCCACCACCAAAAAGGGCCAGGTGATCAAGAAAGTCGATGATGATTATCTGGGGGATTTCCTGAGGCAGAACGAAAGAGACGCCCGCCTCAGCCGCCACCGCTATCACGAGATCGGCAAGGACCTCTTCATCTGGAAGATGCCCCAGTTCGATCTGACCGAGGGCGAGGTCGATTCGATGATGGACAGGGCCAGGAAGCATAAGGGGCTCATACTCGACCTGCGCGGCAACGGGGGAGGATTGGAGACGACGTTGAAGCGCCTGGTCGGCAATTTCTTCGGGCACGAGGTAAAGATTGGCGACTGGAAGGGGCGCAAGGATACAAAGCCCGTTATGTCCAAGCCGCGCGCAAGCAGCTACTTCGAGGGCGACCTCGTGGTGCTGATCGATAGCCTCTCCGGCTCGGCCGCGGAGGTCTTCGCCCGCGTGGTCCAGCTTGAGAAGCGCGGCATAGTAATCGGCGACCGGTCTGCCGGGGCCGTCATGGGAAGCAAGCGCTACTCTTACGAATCGGGCGTCGATATCGTGGCTTTTTACGGGGCCAGCATCACGGAAGCGGACCTGATAATGACGGACGGAAAGAGCCTGGAGCACGTGGGCGTCAAGCCCGACGAGCTGTTATTGCCGTCGGGCGCGGCCCTTGCCGCCAGGCGGGACCCCGTCATGTCGCGCGCCGCCGCGTTGATCGGGGTGAGCCTCGACCCGTCGGCGGCCGGCGCGCTCTTTCCGATCGAATGGAAATGACGCTGGATCGGCCGGACATTCGGCCTCGACCGCGAGAGACCCGGGCGGGCGTCGGATGAGCCCGGAGAAGTGATTCTATGAGAAAACGGCGAGTGTTGCCCGGGAAAAATATGGCGGCCATGATCTTGTTCGCGGCGCTCGCCACGGCGCAGCTCGCGCTCTATTCGCCCGTGAAGGTCGCGGCCCAGGATGGCCAGCGCGACAGGCTCGCGCGACCGGTCGAACAGGTCTCGGCCTGGCCGTCCAGGGAGAAGCGCTTCGCCGTGATAATCGGCGTCCGCGACTATAGTGATTCCAGAATCAGCCCGCTCATCGCGCCAAACGAAGACGCCCACCTGCTATACGACGCGCTCGTCAAGTTCGCGGACTTTCCGAGAGACAATATCACGTTGCTTGCCTCCGACAGGCCGGGCCAGTATCAGCCGACCCGCCCCATAATCATCGAGTATCTGTCCAACCTCAAGAACCTGCTGCCGCCCGACAGCCTGTTGCTGGTCGCGTTTTCAGGCCACGGCATCGAGGTAGACGGGCAGGCGTTTCTTCTGGGCGCGGACGCGCGGCTGAATGAAAATCTGAAGGTGCTCAAGGATACTGCCATTAGCTGGCCGGAAGTGATGGACTACATCTCGGACTCCGGCGCGAGGCAGGTCGTGATGCTGCTGGATGCGTGCCGAAACGATCCCAGAAGCGCCAGGTCCACGCCCAGGCCCAGCGGAATTACGCAGATATATTCGCGGGGCATAGGCCTGAATCCTCAAAAGGGAAAGATCGCCGTTTATGCGAAATTGCTCGCCGCCAGCATCGGAGAGCAGGCGTGGGAGGATGCCGAAAAAGGGCAGGGATTTTTCATGGGCGCGGTCGTCGACGGCATAAGCGGCGCGGCGGCCAACGACGACGGCAAGGTGACTCTGGCAGCCCTCATCAAGTACATAAAGGGCGAAGTGTCGATACGAGCCCGGCGCAGAGGCCTCACGCAGACGCCCAGCGAAGAGATAATGAATTACGACCAGAACCATCTGGTCGTCTCCGAGGTCGAGCCCAGGCCGAAGCCCGCCCCTCCGCCCGCCCCCGTATCCGAATCCATGGCCGCTTACCAGCCCGACCTCGAGCTTACGTTCTGGAAATCGGCTGAGAAGAGCGACGACCCGGCGGAGTACGAGGCATACCTGAAGCGCTACCCGAACGGAGTTTATGTAGACCTGGCAAAGATCAGGGTGGCCAGACTGAGAAGGCCCCCGGCCTCGAGCCCGAGTGCTTCGGCGAATGCCCCGTCCCAGCAGGTTGCTCAGCAGCTTCCCCAGCAGGCCGCCCAACAGGCCGCTCAACAGCCTAAAGATACTCAACCGAAGAGGGAGCCGAAGCCCGAAGATCAATCGCGGCCGCAAGGCTCGGCCGAGGCGGAAAAGCAGGGCGAGATCAAGAGGCGGGCGCAACTCGATCAGGTAGAGCTGGCCTATTGGAAATCGATCGCGAATACCGGCGACCCCGAAGTATTCAGGGAGTACTTGAGGCTCTATTCGAAAGGCAAATTCGTCAAGGAGGCGACGGCCCGCCTCTCCGAGCTTCAGGAAATCTCGTACTGGAACTCGATCGCGCAGGGCAAGAGCGCCGAGCCGTTCAAAGAGTACCTTCAGAAATATCCGGGCGGAAAGTTCGTCGCGGAAGCCAGGGCGAGGCTCAACGAATTGGAGGAGTCGGCTTACTGGTCTTTGATAATCGCGAGCCCTGACGCGGAGAAGCTGAAGGCGTACCTGCTCAAGTACCCTTCCGGCAAGTTCGCCAGGGAAGCAGGCGCCAGGATAGCCGAGCTGAACGAATTGTCATTCTGGAATTCGGCGTCGGCAAGCGGCAAGCCCGAGCTGCTCAAGTCCTACATGCAGAAGTATCCGACGGGCAAGTTCGCCGCGCAGGCCTTCGCTCGCATTCTGGAGCTCGAAGAGATAGGCTACTGGAACGGCTTGAGCAACAGCTCGGACCCCGAGGCCTTCAAGACCTACCTGCGAAAGTATCCCAACGGGAGATTCGCCGCGTCGGCCAACGGCCGGATCAATGAGCTGGCGGAAGCCGCTTACTGGAACTCGATAAGCGGCAACGGCACCCCCGAGGACCTGAAAGCTTACCTTGATAAGTACCCGAACGGCCGGTATGCGGATCAGGCCAGAAGCCGCCTGACCGGCATGGAATCGAACAGGAAAGCCGCGACCTCCGCCGAGGTCTATATAAAGAACGGCAAGAAATTCACGGACGAAAAGCGATGGGCGGAGGCCGAGTCGGAGTACAGGCGCGCCATCAGCCTCGAGCCGAAGAACGCCGCCCTCCGCGATTCTCTCGGATGGACTCTGGCGAGCTTGAACAGGTGGCGGGAGGCCGAGGCGGAGCTTAGAGAAGCCGCGCGCCTCCAACCCGACAACAGCGACTGGCGCGGGCGTCTGGGGCGAATCCTGATTCAGCAACAGCGCTGGCCGGAGGCCGAGGCGGAGACCCGGGAAGCGGTGAGACTCGACCCCGCCAGGGCGATATGGCACAACAATCTCGGCTGGGCTCTTCAGTTCCAGAACAGGTGGGCGGACGCCGAGATAGAATACAGGCGGGCCGTCGAGATGGAGCCCGGCAACGCCTTGTTCCAGGCCAATCTCGGGTGGTGCAGGGCGAATCAGAAGAAATGGGCGGAGGCCGAGGCCGACCTCAGGAAGGTCATCAAGCTCAAGCCCGGCAGCGGCGAGCAGCGCGGCCGGCTCGGGTACGTTCTGCTCCAGCAGCAGAAATGGGCCGAGGCCGAGTCGGAGACCCGAGAGGCCGTCAAGCTGGAGCCGAACCTGGCCGTGTGGCACTCGAACCTGGCCGGAGCTCTGCTGAACCAGCAAAAGTGGAGCGAGGCCGAAGCCGAGTACAGGCAGGCGGCGCGGCTCGAGCCGGATAATGCGGTCTGGAGGGGGTATCTCGGAGGCATTCTGTTTCAACAGCAGAAGTGGGCCGGCGCCGAAGCCGAGTACAGGCAGGCCGCTCAGCTCGACCCCCGGAATGCTCTCTACGCCGAGCGGCTCAAACAGTCGCGCGATTATCAGCAGAAGGCCGAGGCCGTCCCCGCCCCTACGAGCCCTTCACGCGCGGAGACGGAAAAGGTTAAATCGGGCGATGACGATTCCACCGAGCCCGTGATGTTGAATCGCCCGCGCCCCGTCTACACCAAAGAAGCGCGCAAAAAGATGGTCCAGGGCAAGGTCGTCATGCGCGTGCTGGTCGGCGCGGACGGCAACGTCAAGGATGTCAAAGTGGTCGAAGGGCTCCCTTACGGGCTGACGGAGCAGGCCACGGCCGCGGCGTATAGGATGCGATTCAAGCCGGCCACTAAAGACGGGCAGCCGGTCGAGCAATGGATGAATATCACGCTCGATTTTATTCTCTAGTCGCGCGAGCGCGATGTTGTCGGAGGGTTTGAATCGGAAGAGGGTTGAAAGGGAGAGTAGTGGGGTTCGAACCCACGACCTCCAGGGCCACAACCTGGCGTTCTAACCAGCTGAACTATACTCTCCATACGACTCGCGGTTGCCGCCGGGCGTCGGCTTCTCCACTCGTAAAGCGATAAGGGTCTGATTCGACTGTGGCGTTCGGCCTCCCTTACCTGCCCGTGACAAGGAGTAACTTTGTCTCAAACCGGGCATATTTGTCAATCGTTCCTATCCATACCCGAGAAACGGCTGCGTTGACACGCCTTTACCCCTGATATACACTCAAAATTCAGCTTATAGCTCAATTTGACGCGATTGAATCTTATTGCAGGCGTGCCAACTGCCGGGCGGGCAGGGGCATCAAACATCAGCGCCGTTTTACAACTCGCGGGCTTCGCCAGAACAGAGCGATGGAGGATACTCAATGTTTAATAAGATATTAAAAAGAGCCGTTGGTCTTAGCGCTCTCGCCATGATCCTGGCGATGAACCTTTATGCGCAGACCACGCAAATCGAAGGATCGGTGAAGATGAAGGGGGAGGACGGAATAGCCAAGCCCGTGCCTGATGCGGTCGTGGATATTTACCGCACGGACGTGAAGGGGCAGTGGACGGTCAAGACGGATAAGCAGGGCGTCTACAGGCGGCTCGGCATGCCTATCACCGGCACCTTCCTGGTCGTAGTCTCCGCCCCCGGGATCACTCCTACCTATATCAACAACGTTCGCCTCGCCCAGACCAGCATCGTCGACCTGATAGTAAACCCGGGCGACGGCTCCAAGCTCACTCTGGAGCAGGTCCAGGCACAGATCGCGCAGCAGAAGTCCGGAGGCGGCGGGCAGCCGAGCATGTCGGCGGCCGACAGGGCCAAGCTCGAAGCCGCGAGAAAAGATCAGGAAGCCAAGGCCGCCGAGAACAAAGCTCTTCAGTCCAACTTCAACGAGGCCAGGGCGCATTACAATGCGGGGATCGATCTGGTCAAAACGAAGAATTACCAGGGCGCGCTGACCGAGTTCGAGCAGGCCGCCAACGTCGATGTCGGCAAGCACGAAGCGTTCAAGGAGCTTTCATTCAAGGCCAACGCCCAGATCGCCGAGTCTCACTATCAGGTCGGCGCGGACCTCTTCAACCAGAAGAACAGGGCCGAAGCCAAGCCCCATTTCGAGAAAGCGATAGAGGCCATCAACAAGGCCATCGAAGTCGCCTCTACCGACACCAAGCCCGAGACTCAAAATGAGCTCCTCGTCTATTACAATATTTTCGAGAAGAACGCCTCTTTGCTGGTCGAGCACTACGGGGCCACGCAGAATCTCGACCTGTGGACGCAGACGCTCGGCAAGGCCGAAGCGATAGACGCGCCCAACAAGAACAAGTGGGTCGTGAGGAAGGCGAATATGTATCGCTTCGCGGGGCGCACGGATGAGGCGGTCGCCGCGTACAAAGCGGTGCTTGCAGCCGAGCCGGCCAACCTCGACGCGCTCTACAACCTGGGACTGACTCTGATCGCTTCGAGCGAAAAGGCGCAGATCCAGGAAGGCGCGAACGCTCTGGGCGACTTCGCCAAGAGCGCTCCGGCCACCGACACGCGAGTGCCCGCCGTGAAGGAGGCTCTGGAGGCCGTGAAGAACGCGTACAACATCGAAGCGGAGAAGCCTTCGAAGCGGCGCGCCAAACCCTGAACGCTCTTTCGCCCGGCCGATGAAGCGCCTTTCAGAGCACGGGCAGTATAACGACCCCACTCATTGAAGAGCCACGGCCGTCGATAGTCGTGGCTCTTCTCGTTGCTTGAGGGCCGTCTCTTTCAAAGGGCGCTTCTGGACCCGGTGCCGGATTCCCGATAACTGTTGACCTTGCGACCGGCTTTTGGTAAATCCGTTACAGAAGATTTCAGAGGGAGTATAGATGAAAAAGTTAATCGGTCGCCGTCCTGCGGTGGCCGCAATCGTTCTAACCCCCCTCGCGCTGCTGATCCTAAGCATCCCATTCCGCTGGTCCGCGACCGTAATGGCAGGCCGCTCCGCGCAGAGCTTCGACTCCGAAGAAGGAGACCGCAAGGCCCGGCAGGCGCGCTTGAAGACGAGGCTCGCCTCCGCGCGCCCGGGCGAATTTCAAAGCGCGCTGGCGAGCCTTGCCTCGCTCGACGAGCCGGGCGCCCTGGAAGTATGGAAGGCCGCGCTCGACAATCCTGATCCCGAGCTGAAAAAGAGAGCCTGGGCAGGCTACCTGAGCGCGCGCCCTCTGCTCGCGCGCCGGGAGCAGGTTCCCCAGGTGGCGCGCGTGGCCGCTTCGGCCGACGAGATCTCGCGGGCCGCCGCCTCGACCGGCCTTGAAGCCGACATATGGTCCGCGGGAATTAATGAATCGGGCAATAAAGAATCTATCGTCGCCGCCCCGTTTTACCTTCTTGAAGAGCTCCGCCGCGCCGAACGGCACGTTTCCGTGCTTTACCAGACGATAGCCGACTGGCAGAGCGCGGCGGCGTCCAACGACGCGCTCGCGCGTTCCACCACCCCTCGATACCTGTCTGACTCCTCTTCGCAGTTTCAGGTCCGCGTCGTTGTCATCGATATGCGGGAGCGCGAGGCTCCTTCCACGGGTTACTCCGATTGGCTCGGAGACGGCGAAAATATTCTCGCTCGCAATTCATCCTTCCTCGCCTACCTGGACGTATTTCCCTCCGACGGCTCCGTGGCTTCGATCGATTCGCATATGCAGGAGCAGTACCGGAGACGAGGTTACCGGGTCGCGGCCGTTTACACTCTGGATCAGTTCGCCGGCGAGATCGGGAATTTTTTCCCCGGAGAGAGCTTCGACGCGGGCCGCCGGAAGCCGGAGCAGCCGGGCCGCGCAAATCTGGCGCTGGCCGAAGGCAGGTTTCACAGTTACGAAGAGACGCTCGCCGAATTCCGCGCGCTCGCGAGCGCGAATCCTACCCTGGCGCAGGTAGTCGAGCTGGGCCAGAGCCACGAAGGCCGCTTGATATTCGCGCTCAAGATCAGCAAGGACGTTTCCGTCGATGATCGCTCCAAGCCCGAGGTCCTCGTCACCGGATGCCATCACGGCAGAGAGTGGATCTCGGTAGAAACGCCCGTCCATTTCGCCAACAGGCTCGTCAAAGATTACGCGACGGACGATAAGATCAGACATCTGGTCGATCGCCTTCAGGTATGGATCGTCCCCATAGTGAACCCGGACGGGCTCACGTTCAGTCAGAATTCGCCGAACGATCAGATGGACGCGGCGCGGCTCTGGCGCAAGAACCGCCGCCCGATCTCCATCGCCAACTGCGGATCGAGCGTCGGCGTGGACCTGAATCGCAACTACGACTTCGAGTGGCGGCTCCCGAACGATATCCCCTGTGCGACCGGAGACGACCTGGGCGCGAGCGATGACCCTGAAAACGAGACCTTTCGCGGCCCGAGAGCCGAGAGCGAGCCCGAGGTCCAGGTTATGACCTCCTTGACGAATGACCCCAACCGCCGCTTTCGCGTGCAGCTCGATTATCACAACTACTCGCAGCTCATCCTCTACCCGTGGGGGTACAAGTCGGGGAACGCTCCGGATTCGACCGTGCTCGCCGACCTCGCCCGGCGAATGTCGCAGGAGATCCATAGCGTTCGACGCACGATCTACCAGCCTCAGCAGGCGGTCGCTCTCTATACGACTACCGGCTCCTCCACGGATTACGCGTACGGCGTCAACCGGGTGGCCGCTCCTTTCGTGATAGAGATGAGGCCCACCTGCTGCAACTTCAATATCCGCGAGAGCGACATAACGGCGATCAATGAAGAGAACTGGGCGGGCGCGCAGATGATGATGAGCTGGGCTGCCGGGCCTCCGATCCTGGAATCGGTCAAAGCATTTCAGGCCGGGCCCGACGGAAGCTTCACGAAGCTGGTCTACTCGGCGCGGTGGGCGGAATCGAACAACGTCCGTCAACTGGCCGTCGATACGCGATTCCCCGGCCTTGAGCCGGGCCGCATAATGTTGAGCCTGCGGTTCTCCAAGCCGATGGATGAGCGCCTCCTGCCTGTGGTCTCGCTTGGCCGAGGCGGCAATCGGGATGAGTTGAGGCTGGTGGCCGTCGGAGGCGCGGCCGCGTGGCAGAAGTCGATCTATACGAACGATACCTGGGTGGGCGAAGCCGTCATACCTCAGGACTCATCGAACACCGAGGCGTGGGTGGTCTCGGTCGCGGCCTCAGACGCGGTCCCGTTCAGCCTCGACGCGGCCCCTGAGACCGTCGCGGCTTACGGAGTAGGCGCGGACGGCTGGCTGAACTTCGAGGGAGACGACGGCCAGGGAGCCGTCGGCGGCGCCGATCGAATGCACATCCTCTCGCCTACGATCCGGGCCGATTTCCCGAACCTCTTCATAGCCTCGCCCGCGGGCGGAGAGCGGGTCGTCGGGGGGAACGCGTACACCGTAAGCTGGACCATCCCGAAGAACGCGGGCTTCGTTCCCG
>DATLMR010000063.1:0-17245 GCA_035537555.1 Blastocatellia bacterium | reverse complement strand
CTGCGGAAACGCTACCCGGAATCGTTTCGGATGGCGCGCAGGGTCAGCACCCTGCTCAAGACCAGCCCGCGCTTCAGCCGTCCCGGAAGCGGCGAGCCGGCCGAAGCGGGGGCTTCCGCCGAACCCGAGAGCAAGCCGGAGGGCAAGCCCGCGCGCAAGCGAGGCCGCCCTCCCAAGGCGAAGACGGCCCCGGCCGGCGACCGCCCCGCGAATGCCGCGGTCGCGCTCGTCGAGGACGATGAGCTTGACCCGGCCGACCTCTCCGGCGACGAGGCCGGAGAGAAACAGGGCGGCCAGGAAGCAGGCCCGAAGCGCAGGCGGATGGTCAGCCAGGTCTTCGGCCTGAGAGAATGGGGCGGGGCGAAGGCCGCCGGGGATTCCGGCCACTTCGCGGACCTGATCAAGAGCGTGCCCATGCGAAAGCGCGACACGCGCATCGTCGGCCGCTCCGGCTCGTCGCAGCTTATCTTATCGAATCCCGACCTGGAAGAATTGATCGTCGAGGTCTTCACGGCCATCGACTCGCCCGCCGACGTCCGGACCCTGAGACAACTGGTGCTCTCTAAGATCCCGCTCCAGGACTACAACGTCTCTTCGCTCGACGAGCAGTTCTCGACCGGCAATGACGGCGCGGCCCTCAAGCGGAACCCCTCCGACACGCGGGCGAATCCCGAGTCGAGCCTGCTTCGCGAAGAGCAGGACGAGCAGGTAGTGCGAATGGCGGGCGAGTTCTTATCGACCCTGCGGCGGGCGGTGAACAACAACGAGCGGCGATTCTCGCGCCTGGTCGAAACGTTGTGGCATTGCTACTACAACCCTCAGTCGCCGTCGCAGCTCGAGATTGCGCTGCTGCTCGGCGTAAGCGATTCGCTCGTGAGCGACAATCGCCGTCTGATCGAGCACGAGTTGAAGAAGCTGAAGCTCACGGTCGAAGACGGATCGGTCTTTTCGGAATCATTACAGAGGCTGGTCGCGCCGATGGATTCGCCGGGCGCGCACGCGATCAATTAAAGCGAGTTCAGTGGGGCCGGCCCGCGGGCACGCGCGCCTCTTCGCCCGCGCGAATCACACGGCGCGCCCGCCGGAGCCTGCCTTCGAATAGAATTTCCTGAGCAATTCGTCCACTTCCTTCTTCCCGATTACTTCGAAGACCAGGCTAGGGTCGACGTTCAAGCCCTCGGCAAGCC
The DNA here is from genome assembly GCA_035537555.1 of Blastocatellia bacterium. Classification (GTDB taxonomy): domain Bacteria; phylum Acidobacteriota; class Blastocatellia; order UBA7656; family UBA7656; genus DATLMR01. The sequence goes on along the minus strand of DATLMR010000063.1, from coordinate 16,058 downwards.
TGAGCGCGGACTCGACGTTGAGCGTGTTGACGACCGAGGACAATATCTTCGACAGGAGGCCCTGATCGAAGCCGGTCTCGCGGCAGAAATCTATCTGCCGCATGCCTTTTTCGCGCAGGCGGGCGCTGACGAGGTCGGCCAGAGGGCTCCGGCGCGGTCCTCCGTTCTGTGTGTCCAAGGAATAAGACAGGTCTCCAGCAAATCGAAAAACAGGCTTGGCCATTTTGGGCTCCTCAACTTTATTCTCTCTTTTTTGCCCTGGGGTTATACGGTCCCGGGTCGAAAGCCGCGAGCGCCGCTCCACTCGGCCGCGCGTCTAGCGACCTCCCCGCGTGACGAACGAAATGAAATTCGCCACCCCGAGTACGCTCGTAATCTTCCCGATCTTCTTGAAGGTATTTCCGTGCACGACTATCGTATCGCCCGCGCGCAGGTAGGCGTTCTCTTCCGGGCTCCCCTTCCCTTTCAGTATCTTCTTCACATCGACGGTCAGCATCTGCACGCGGCCGTCATCGTACTGGCGAAGGATCGAGACGTTCGATCCGCTTCCCGTCTCGGTTATGCCCCCGGCGAGCGTGATCGCGTCGAGCACGCGCATGGGGCGCGCCATGATCTTGACGCCGGGCTCGCGCACGTCCCCGAGTATGCCGATCTTCGCGCTCTGCGCTTCGAGAAGGGCCACGGTCACGCGCGGGTCTTTGATGAATTCCGATATCGACGTGGTGAAGAGGGTTTGAAGCTGCGGGACGGTCTTGCCCGCCACAGGCACGTTGCCCATCAGAGGATAGTAGACCTGCCCGACGGGCGAGACGGCCACGCGCTCGACCGAGTCTTCCGGGTGCTTATCGACGTAGATGCCCAGTATGTCGCCCGGCCCGAGCCTGTATGAATTATAGAAGTTCTGGTAAACGGAGTTGATCTGCGCCTGAATCGCGGCCTCTTCTGAAGGGTCCGCCTGCTCGGGGGAGCCGAGTCGGCCCGCGTCCTTTCGCGCGCTCCCGTCCCTGCCCCCGGCCGCGTCGGCTGTCTGGGCCGGGGCGAGCGGGCCGAGGGCCAGCATCGCGACTATTATGAGGGCGGCCAATTTCGTCTTTCGATTCATCATCGCTTTCATCTCCTGATTGAGGCTGCGCTTCACCTGGCTCCGCGCCCGAACAGTACGGTCTTGACGGTCTCGAAGATTATCGCCGCGTCGAGAATGAATGACTGGTTCTTTATGTAGTAGAGGTCGTACCTGAGCTTCTCGATGGCGTCTTCGACGGACGAGCCGTACGGGTACTTGATCTGCGCCCAGCCAGTCAGGCCCGGCTTTATCAAATGCCTCTGCGAGTAGTACGGGATGACCTTGCTCAGCTGTTCGACGAAGACGGGCCGCTCGGGCCGGGGGCCGACGAAGTTCATGTCTCCGCGCAAGACGTTTATGAACTGCGGCAGCTCGTCCAGCCTGAGCTTGCGAATGACCCGCCCGACTCGCGTCGTCCTCGGGTCCGAGCTGGTCGCCCAGACAGGCCCGGAGTCCTTCTCCGCGCCCGATTTCATCGAGCGAAACTTGATCATCTTGAACCTGCGGCCGTTTTTGCCCAGGCGTTCCTGCGTATAAAGTACCGGGCCGGGCGAGTCGAGCCTCACGGCGAGGGCCACGACCAGCATTATGGGAAAAGAGAGCGCCAGGCCGATGGCCGCGAGCGTGAGGTTCACCACGCGGCGGGTATGATACGCGACGGTGGAGAAGCGGCTGTTGCGCGCAAAGATGAGCCATGAAGGCCGCAGCATCTCCGTTGCTATCTTGCCGGTGAGCCGTTCGTAGTAACAGGCCGACTCTTCGACCGCGATGCGGCCGCTCAGGCTGAGATCGAGCAGTTCTTCGGTCGGGAAAGCGCCGCGCCTGTCTTCGACCGCGACGACGATCCTATCGACCTGATGCTCGTCGACGAGCCTGACTATGTCGCTGGTCAGTCCCAGTACCGACGGGTTGATGAGGCTCTTGCCGACGAGTTCGGGCTTGTTGTCCACGAAGCCGACGATATGAAATCCGACGTTGCGCATCTCCAGGGTGGCGCGCGCGATCTCGACGGCCTGGCGGCCTGAGCCCAGGATCATGACGCGCTCGCGAATGCCGATGTTCGGATGGCCCGCGCTCCAGGCGACGACGAGACGCCAGGCCCCGATGACGCCGAAGGCGAGCGCGAGCGTCACCAGAAAGACTCCGCGCCCCATCTCCAGCATAGGCACGGCATAGAAGAGGATCGAGAGCAGCACGGTTGCCGCGCCGAGAGATTTGGCGAGGTTTAACAGGACCCGGCGGTAGCTGCGCGTGGCCGGCAGGTCGTAGAGATCGAAGAGGTAGAAAGCCAGCTGGATGAATAGGGTCACGAGCATCAGCTTCCTCAAGCCGTTATTGCGGAGGATTTCGTAATAAATATCGTCAACCCGTATGAAGGCCGCCGCTATTCCCACCAGCAGAAGTAAGACAGTTTCAGAAGCAACTAGAATGAACCTTCTCATTTTTCCTCTCCCCAGTTGCGAATGCGTGTGAGGGCAACGTAGGGTTATGGGGGCATTATTTAACGCGGCCTCGAAGGCCGGTTTCGCTTCACGTTCCCTGGATCGTCACCGCTTGTTCCCGAAGATCGCCTTGATGCCGGTCTTCTTCTTTCGATTGCCGTAAGCGATCTCTTCGTCGACCTGGGCCTCGTTGAGGACCACTCCCAGGCGGCGTTCTTTCGGAATGAGTTTTAGCGCATCCGAGACCATCTCGTGATGAGTCCGGGCGGCGCGGACGACCATCACGGAGCCGTCTACGATGGAGGCCAGCCTCTGCGCGTCGGCGAATTCAAGTATCGGCGGCGCGTCTATCACGATGAAATCGAAGTGGCGCTCCAGGTCTTGAAGCAGCTCCTCGACGCGAGACGAAGTCAGGGCCTCGGAGGCCGCCACGGGATCGGGCGAAGAGGCCCCGGCGTTGAGCGATCCATTCTTCGCCTCGTTGCGAGCCGAGCGGGGCGCGAGGAGGTAGAGGCTGTTGGGGTCGAGCCGTACGGCCGCGTCTTCGAGCTTCATGAGGCCTTCGGTCATGTCGAGCCAGCCGCCGTTCGGCTTGACTCCGAGCATCCGCGCGGCGGACGGGCGTCTGAGGTCCGCGTCCACCAGAAGCACTCGGCGCGCTCCGGCCTTCGCCATCACCCAGGCCAGGTTTGCCGCGACGGTGCTCTTCCCTTCGCCTTCTTGCGCGCTGGTAACGAGCAGGGTCTTGAGCTTGCGCTTGGAGGCGAAGTTGATCAGGCGGACGGCGAGCGTTCGGTAGCGCTCGCTCGCCAGGTCGTCGCTTAAAGCGATGGCCGACAGGTGCGGGTCCAGAGTGAGGTCCAGGACGTTCGCGTGCTGGCGCGGTTCCACGAAGATGGGGGCCGGGGGCGGAGTCGCGGAGGCGTGGGGCCTGGGAGAGGGTGCGGGCGCGGGAGGAGTGTCCGATTGGCTTGCGGTCCACTCATCGACGAAATGCTCGAGCGCGAGTTGGTCGCGAGTGAATTGATTCAAGGCCTGCGCGTCGATCGGGGAGGGCTGAAAGCTCGCGGAGATGAATCCGTCGATCTCCGCGCTGCTGTGGAAGAGGAAGGGGGCGTCTGATGTCTGCGCGGCCCGGGCCGGAGAGTCCGTCGCCTGCGCTATCCGCCGAGGCTCTCCGCTACGATCCGCCTCGCTTCTTTCGGCGGCCCCGCCGTTTGTGGCCGAGCCGATCGGGCGGGTGCGATCGCTCCACCTCTCTGCTCTCGTCAATGCGTTGTAGACTCTGCCCATTTCTACGATCCTCTTAGTAGCGCGGAGCTACGAGTTCCTGACGATGCGCACGCGCGAAAAGAATTGCGAAGGCGCATTGGATTCGCGATTAGCCTCGGGCTCCGGCGCGTTCCCGGTCCTGCTCCGCGGGGGCTGGCTCGTGCGAATATAATGAACGTTTTCGGCATTTTGCCGCGCGCCGAGCGAATCGTTCCGGTCGCGGTCGGCCACGGCCTGTGCGGCCGAGTGCGGCGACACGGTCGTCATCGGCGCGAGGTCCAGAATGTCCACCACCTCTCCTATTATCGAAGGGGTGATCCGGGGGCTGGCGTCGCCGAATCCCGTGAGGAGAGCGTTATCGCAAATATTGTTGATGATTCGCGGGATGCCGCCTGAAAACTGGTGAATCATCTGAACGGCCTCGGGCTCGAAGAGGTTCTCGTCTCTCGCGCCCGCCACGCGCAGTCGCCAGAGAATGTATTCGGAGGTCTCGCGCGCCGCCAGCTTACGTATCGAGCACTTCAAGCTGACGCGCTGCTTGAGCTGCCGGAGCTCCGGCTGCGCGAGGACTTCGTGCAATTCGGGCTGGCCGCAGAGTATGACCTGGAGCAGCTTTTCGCGATTCGTCTCGAAATTGGAGAGGAGCCTGATCTCTTCGAGCAGGTGAAAAGGCAGGAGGTGCGCTTCATCGACCACGAGCACGGTGCGCAGGCCCTGCGCGTGACGCGACATCAGGACATAGCCGAGCATCCTGAGCATGGCGGCCTTCGATTGCTGGGGGCGCAGTTTGAACTCGCCCGCCAGCAGGTCGAAGAACTCGCCGGTCGAAAGGAGCGGGTTGAATATGTAAGCGGCCAGTACCGAGCGGTCGAGCGATTGCAGCATCGACCTGAGAATCGTGGTCTTTCCGTTCCCCACCTCGCCCGTGACTACGACGAGCCCCTTGCCGTTCTCTATGCCGTATTGAAGATTGGCGAAGACCTCAAGCAGGCTCTCCGTGCGGAAAAGGTACTTGGGATCGGGCGCCAGGCTGAATGGTATGTCGCGAAGTCCGTAGTATTCCTGATACATCGTTATTGTCCCCAATCTCTCTCAAGTGATTTAAATGATCAATACGGCGATCTTTCTAGGCCGCTCGACACTTTTTGGTCCGGCCCGGTCTTTTCGTCTATTTCTTGCCTATCAGCGAAAATACGTTACTCAGTATCAGGACTTTCGTTAGAGCGAAGATGGCGACGACCGTAAGCGCCGTTCCGATGGCGAGGCGAAGCTTCAACCGCCGCTCGGCCTGCTTGCGTTCGGCGGGGCTCTCGGTCCTGGGGAGGGCGGCCAGGAGAGGAAGCCGCGTGTAATACTCGACGTCCTTCACGTCCTGAAGGGTGGCGAAGCGACGGAACTCCAACAGGAAAGCGACCCCGACTCCCATAGCGATCCCGAAGATGACGGCGATCAGAAAGAGCAGGCGTCGATTGGGCCAGAAGGGGACCTGGGGCAGGTTCGCCTGATCGAAGACGCGAAACTGCTCGACCTTCTCGCTGCCGAGAGTCTGTCGCTTCAGCTCGGCACCTTGAAGCTTCGAGAGCACCTCCTTATAGGTCTGTTTGAGGCCGAGATAATCCTGCGCCAATCTCGCGGCGCCCGCGTCGCGAGAGGCGGGCGAGGGGGGCGGGCCTGCGGAGCCCGTGGAGAGAGAGGCGCGCGGGGGATTCGCGACCTGGCGGTCGGCCGCGCGCGCGGTGACTTCCATCTCCGCCTTGAGCCGATTGCGCTCGGATTCGAGCGCCCTCAGCTCGCGCATCTCGGGGGTCTGGCTTATCTGGTCGGCGCCCTGCTGGCGAGCTTCCGCTATGGCGCGGTTGATGGAGGAGATCTGGTCGTTTACGGCAATGACCCGCGGGTGCTTGTCGGTCAGCTCTTGCTGATTGATCAGATTGTCCCTTATTCCCTGGAGCTCCGCGCGTTTGGCGATGAGCGCTCCGAGGGTCGGGTTATCGCGGATGGGGGCCGTCTTTTTCTGCTGCTCGACGACCTGTCTCTGCTCGGCGATGCGGCGGTCGAGGTCTCCCATCTGCTGCTGAATCTTATACTGCTGGTCCTTGAGATTCTCTATGTTCATCTGCTGCGCGCGCACGGCTTCGAGGGAGACGCCGCCGCCGCGCGCGCCCGAGCCCGCGGGCGCGACGGGCGTGTCTTCTTTGAGAGTCATCAGCCACGGCCCCTTCTGTTCCAGGTCGTGAAGCTGAGAGGAGAGCTCGGCGGCCCTCTGGCGCAATACGTCGGCCTCGCCGGATGCCTGCGACTCCATAGCCTTGACGTTCTCTTCGATGAGCCCGTTGGCAAGCTCCGAGGTCACGAGCCGGGCCGTCTCCGGGTCCTCCGCGCGATAGGAGATGGAGAAGGCGTCGGTGGTATGCTCCTCGCTTGAATTGACGGTCACCTCGATAGACTGCCGCATGCCGTCGATGACCTGCTCGACGGGCGTATTCTTTGCGAGCTGTTCCCGGTAGAGGTTATGTTTGCCGATGATCCCTTCGAGCCTGGTCCGGCTCGAGACCTGCTGCTGGATCGTGGTCAGGCGGCGCGACAGGTCGCGCTCGGAGAAGCCTTCGCCCTGCTGCGATTCGACTATGATGAAGGTCGAAGAGACGTAGAGGTTCGGCAACTGCTTAATGGCTATGGCGGAAGCGACCATCACGATGAGCGCCGGCGCGATGAGGGCCAGCTTGCGGCGGCGCACCGCTCGAAAATAGTCTGCGATGTTTCGTGGTCTTAGCGAATCCATGGTCACTCGCTTTGCTCCGGCTGACATCCGGGCCTGAAAAAAATCGATCCTGAAATCACTTCGGAGTAACTTCCCGTTACTCATGCAACAGCTTATAGCTCAGGGAGCGCGGAAAACGATTCCGACTTTATGAAAGTAACAATTGCGCGGCCATTCCAGGAGCTAATCTTCTAACCTCACTACCTGGCCGGGTTATAAGAAAGATTACCGGGGCGAGAAAAGGCGGCGAACGCGTGGCGAGGCCAGATTAAAAGTGTTGACAACAATGGAGCCTTAACTTATAAACGAGCCCGAAGCTACATTACGCCCTGTTTGGACTTTGGCCTCTTGAATAGACCCTCAGGTGCCGAGCCGAGGTGGATCAAGGAATGCCGGGCCGGACCAAAGCCCCGCTCTCATCTACTCCCAGACCTCATTGCCCCTAATAGATGGATCGCGTTGCCGAATTGTGAGATTGATTTGCCTGAGAGGAATTATCCGTCTCGGCCTTTTACAGGCAAACACAAAAAGAGGAATTCTTCTATGTTCGCTCAAGGGTCTTATGTGTCCTCACCCGTCGACCCCCCAATATCTCAGGGAACAGATAACCTTTATTGTCTGGCCACGGCGCTCGACGAAATAAACGAGGGTGTAATCTTCCTTAACCCCGAAGGGCAATTGATCTGGCATAACCGCGCATTTGACAGGCTGCTGGTCGAGAATCGCGAGGGGCACCTGCTGGTGGCGGCGGTGATAGAATTCGCCTCCGATTATTACAGCGATCTTTACGGGGCCGAAGGCGCGTCCCAACACTCCACGGACTCGATCATACGGGACGTGACGGTGGGCCGAATCGCGCACGAGCTCCACTGCACCTTGATGCCTAAAGGCATGCTGGGTCCCGACAGCTATATTTTGTGCATAGTGAAACGCTCGGCCTCTCGATGGTCCAGCTATCAGGAACACCTGCGCCAGGCGTGGGGCCTGACCGAGCGCGAAGCCCAGGTCGCCGTCGAGTGCCTGAGGGGAAAGAAGAACCTGGAGATCGCAGAGCAATTGCGAATAAGCGTCGAGACCGTCAACAAGCATCTCGACAAGGTCTATCAGAAGGCCGGAGTGCGCGGCCGCGCGGAGCTGGCTTCCCGCATGCTCGATAGCGGGCTCTGATACTGGCAGAGCCCATTCTACAGAGGAACGCCTGCCTTTTCTGAGAATGAATCGACCCCGACTCATTGCCCCGTGCTCTTGCGCGAAAAGGGCCGAAAGCTTATTTTTAGTCTGATGCAGATAGAGAAATCCCCATCCACTGTGTTCAATCTCCTCGAAGACAAAACGGGCGTGCTGTTGAATCTGGACACGCTCGTCTATTACAGCCTGAATCGCACGGGCGCGGCCATCTGGCAGCAGATCGAAAGCGAGAAGCATGTTTCGCTCGACGAGCTTGCCCGTGCCCTATGCGAGCGATTCGATATAGACGAGCCTTCCGCGCGGCAGCATCTTCGCGCCTTCGTCGACCGGCTCGTCGAGCTGAAGATGGCCCGTACCCTCTAAGCCAAGCCCTCTCAACCGCCGGCTGCCCGCAAGCGCCTGGGAATCCGGTCAAAGTGACGACAATTGTCATTCGCGCGTTCCGGAAATTGTTACCCCGTTCAGGGAGCCTGAAGCCTGGAGCCCTGATTATAAAGACTTACGGTCACCCAAACAGGTTCCGGGGCCTGGCACAAGCGTTGCCAGGTGATAGGCATAGCTCAAAAGGCTATAGCAGAGACCGAGATCACGGGGGCGATGTCGGTCTCTGTTGAAACTGAGAGAAGCGACAGAAGTACTTTGGAAAGCCACAAAGGTCGGGGTGACGGGGGCCACACCGACTTTTGTGGCTTGCTTCATCTACAACGCATCTTCAGAAGGTATTCTCGTTCTCTTAACGCGGCCGTAACCGCCTCTGGCTATGATCGTGGGGTAATCTCAATTTCGAGGAGGCGAATCGCATGTCAGCCCTGATCTCGGACATCCACTCTTTTCGCGCGGGCCAGACCGTGCGAACCGACTTCGGAGAGGGTGTCGTCTCTGCCGTCAGCTATATCGATTCTATAATCTATGTGAGCCTGAGCAAAGAGCCTTCGGCTCTATACATTTTCCGACCCGAACAGGTCGAAGCACTCGCTTCCTGATACCTGGTGCTGGAGCATGTTATGGAATATATGACCATTACAGGCATAGCAGAAAGTCGCCGCTATATCGCCATCTACCGTAAATGGTTTAACGAGAAGCTCGGAGCCTGGGAACTCGAAATGGTTCCCGGCACCCTTAGATGGATCAATTAGCCGGAACCCTGATACGCCTCGAGCCCTTCAACCTCTCGCCGATCCTCGCCCCGCCCGGCCTACCTCTTCTCTCTTTACGCCTCACTAAACCCGCCCTCATCCCCTGCCTCGCTCCGTCGTGATCGACTTAGCTTAATATTTACTGCATTTGAAGGTCGATACTTCATGTAAATACTCTCTTTTTGAAAAAAATTTTCAATAAAGAACTATTGAAGAATCAGTGGTTTAGAGATAATTGGAGAAATTTCCGCGAGAAGTTAACGCTTTACTTTAACTTTTTTCTTGCATGGTATTGAAAGGTATGGTACAAACAGTTCCCGTAAACAACACCGCTTTATGTTCCTGCCATAAAGCGGTACTGTTTCAGCGGTGCGTCGGGGTTTGGAACATTCAGCAAGGGGGCTACTGGATGTTCAAGGGGGCTTGTCAATTAGACGACCTGGCGCACCGCACTATAATACTCATCCCCCCCTGTTTAGTCAACAACTTCTTTATAGAGGCTTATTCCGCTTCCATCCGTTTTCTGCGTCCTTTCGAGTGGTTTTCGACTTCCCGGTCCCGCAAAAATACGAGAGCGTAATCGATACTTATCCGCTGAAGTCGGCGGACTCCGCCCGATTCTCCATCACGCCTGATAATTCCAGGGATAATACCTGCTCCGGGGCGCGACGAAACAAAAGCTATCTTTGAGGCCTTGGATTGACAATAGTTTGAGCCCTATGCTAAAAGCATTTGCGACACGTTGCATCGGGTTTCAATCGGCAGCATTCTTTTCTCAAGATAAGAGCAGTCAAGACCGAGCCGTACCAGTTTCAGCGAGCTTCACAGCTATCTTTCTGCGCGGTTGATCAGCCAGTTTGGATTAATTAATGGCAGACGAAATTAAAGATACTCCCGAAGGCCCCGAAGACAAGCCGGAACAGACAAGTCGAGAAGGCGTCCGCCCGTCCACGGACCCCTCCGCCGCCGAGCCGCTCAAGACCGGGGAGGTAGGGGCCGACGTGCCGGAAAAGGCGCAGCCGCTCCCGCCCGAAGCCGGGACGGTCGATCCGGCTGCCGAAGCCGAAGCCAGGGCGAAGCCGGAGCTTGCGCCGGGCGATGAGGTAAAGACCGAAGCCAAGGTGGAAAACGCGCTGCCGGGCGTGGAGAAGCCGTCGAAGACGCCTTCGGTCGAAGGGGCAAGCGACGCCGGAGCCGAGCCGCCCGCGGCGACGCCTCCCCCCAGGCCCGCGCCGCCGCGAGCGCCCGCGACAGAAAAGGCGGCTCCCCCGAAAGCGGCTCCCGCGGCCGGTCACAAGCCGCCTCCGCCCGCGAAGAAGGGTCCCTCGATCACAGCCGACATTACGGGCGATCCTTTCATCGACAAGATCAAGCAACGTTTCGGCGGGGCCGTCACGGAAACGGTGGCGACGCTCGGCCAGCAGATCATACGCGTGCAGAAAGCGTCTTACGTAGAGCTCTGCCGCTTCCTGCACGACGACGAGGAGGCCTCGTTCGACATGTGCACGGACCTGACGGCGATTCACTGGCCGGAGCGGGCGGGCGAAGAGTTCGATGTCGTTGTCCTTCTATATTCGGTATCGAAGAACCGCAGGCTGCGCGTCAAGACCGCCGTCGCAGACGCGGAGACGTGCCCGAGCGTCGCGCACATATGGACGGGGGCCGACTGGATGGAGCGCGAAGTCTATGATATGTTCGGCATCAGGTTTGACGGCCATCCCGACCTGAGACGCATACTTCTTCCGTCCGACTGGCCGGGCCATCCGCTCAGAAAAGAGTACCCTATCGAGTATCGCGATAACGAATGGACCGATAAGCACATCGAATACCGCGAGATCGATTACGATACGAGCTTGATCGACGTGAAGTACGCGGAGCGCCGATAATAGAAGCCAGGCGGCAAAACGTATCAAAAACGGATTCACGAGGCCGGAGACTTATCAAGGCCGGGGCAAGCCTTCTTCCTGAATTTGCGTCCGGCACCCATTGAATTGATATGCAAGAGCGAGATGTGAGCAAGGACCAGGAGACTCTCTTCGATACCGAAGAGATGGTGCTGAACATGGGGCCGCAGCACCCTTCCACGCACGGCGTGCTGCGCGTGCTGCTGAAGCTCGACGGCGAGACCGTTACCGACCTCGATTGTGATATCGGGTACCTGCACAGAGGCGTCGAGAAGATCGCCGAACACGACACCTACGCGATGATCACGCCTTACTGGGACAGGCTCGATTATGTCGCCGCCGTATCGAACGACCTCTGCTACGTCGAGGGGGTCGAAAAACTGCTTCAGGTCGAAGTGCCCCGCCGCGCGGAATACCTGCGGGTGATACTGACCGAGCTCCAGCGGATCGCGTCGCACCTGCTATGGCTCGGCACGCACGCGATCGACATCGGCGCGGTCACAGTGCTCCTCTACGCCTTCCGCGAGCGCGAGGAGATCCTCAAGATATTCGAGGATTTCATAGGCGCGCGCCTCACGGCCCACGCCTTCCGCATCGGAGGCCTGTGGTGGGACGCTTATCCGGAGTTCGTCGAGCGCGTGCGCCAGTTCCTGAAGATGATCCCGGGCCGCATCGACGAGTACGAAACGCTCCTGAATACCAACAGGATCTGGCTCAGCCGCACGGTCGGCATAGGCGTTCTCCCCGCCGACGAGGCGATAAATCTCAGCCTCACGGGCCCCGCGCTGCGAGGGTCGGGAGTCAAGTACGACCTGCGTAAAGCGCAGCCCTATTCCGCGTATCCCGAGTTCGATTTCGAAATCCCGGTGGGCGAAAACGGAGACACGTACGACCGTTACCTGGTCCGCATGGCGGAGATGCGGCAGTCCGTCTTCATCATCGAGCAGGCCCTGGACGGATTGCCCGAAGGGCCGGTCATGGCCAAGGTGCCGAAGGTCATCAAGCCGCCCGTCGGAGAGGTTTATCACGCGATCGAGTCGCCTAAAGGCGAGATCGGCGTCTATCTCGTCAGCGACGGCACGGGCAAGCCCTACCGCATGCGCATACGGCCTCCGTCATACATAAACTTGCAGTCGCTCAAGCGCATGAGCATAGGGCATCTTGTCGCCGACGTGGTGGCAATCATAGGCACGATAGATATCGTGCTTGGCGAAGTGGACAGGTAATAAGAATTTTGAGTTATGAATTAGCTGCTCGCTTTATCGCTCTCATCTTCATCTAATTCGAGCCTCAAAATTCCCGACCCGGATTGGTGTTATGCTAAGCATACTCGCGATACTGCTGGTTGCGCCCGAAGCGATCTTGCGCCTCACCGGAGAACGGCAGCCGAACGTTTTCTGGGCCGAATATATAGTCTGGCCACTCATCCAGATAGTAATAGTCCTGTTCCTCGTGCTGACCATAGTCGCCTACCTCGTCTACGTGGAGCGGAAGGTCTCTGCCTTCATGCAGGCGCGGCTCGGCCCGATGCGCGTCGGCCCGTGGGGACTGTTGCAGCCGGCGGCCGACGGCCTGAAGCTCCTGCTCAAGGAAGACATCATCCCCCTGAAAGCCGACCGCGCGGTCTTCATGATAGCTCCTATAATCTCGGTCGTGGCGGCGCTGGTGGTGCTGTCGGTTATTCCGTGGGGCGCGGCGTGGGCGACGATAGCCAACGTCAATATAGGGCTGCTCTTCATCCTCGCCGTCTCCTCCGTGAGCGTGCTGGGGCTCGTGCTTGCCGGCTGGTCGTCCAATTCCAAGTACTCTTTGCTCGGCGCTCTGCGGTCGTCCGCGCAGATGATAAGCTATGAGGTCGGCATGGGGCTTTCGATCATCGGCGCGCTGATGTTTGCCAAGACTCTCTCCATGTCGGGAATAATCGAGGCGCAGAGGACCGACGGCATCTGGTACGCCTTCTTCCAGCCTGTGGGGTTCCTCGTCTATGTCATAAGCGCGCTCGGAGAGACGAACCGCGCGCCGTTCGATCTTCCGGAAGCTGAGTCCGAGCTTGTGGCCGGCTATCACACGGAGTATTCGGGATTCAGGTGGGCGCTCTTCTTTATGGCCGAATACACGGCTATGATCATCACTTCGGCCGTGGCCGTCACGCTCTTCCTGGGAGGCTGGCATTTCCCCGGGCTCGACCTGGTCAAGAACCAGACCGTTTATGTCCTGTTGAGCGTCGTCATCTTCGCCGCCAAGCTGGCCGTGCTGATATATGCTTATATGTGGATTCGCTGGACGTGGCCGCGCTATCGTTACGACCAGTTGATGGACATCGGATGGAAATGGATGATCCCGGCGGGCCTCGCCAACATCGTGCTGACCGGCATCTTTTACGTGCTGGCCATGCCGAAGGCGCAGGGCGGATGGTTAGGCCTGGTGCGCCCCATGCAGGCGGGCGGCAGGCTCGTGCCCACCGCGTGGGGCAAGCTCTATTTCATCGCCACGGGGATCGCGGTCACTATCCCGCTCATCTGGCTGTTGCTCGCGACGATCAACCGCCGGTCGCGCGATTTCAACCTGCACGAGCAACGCCAGCTCCAGATCAACCTCCGCCGCGAACGATTGCAAAAGAGCGCGGAGCCTCAGGCGGCGGGAAGCGTGCAGTGACAGCCGCCTCGATATTTACAGGTGATTTATGCAAGCAGTAAATACGACAGTCAGAAAGCGGAAGCTCGGAGAAGTCATCAGGCGCCTGCTCCTGCTCGACCTCTTCAAGGGGCTGGCGCTGACCTTCAAGTACAACGTGCGCGCCCTCTACGAGCCGCGCGACGGCGGCGATCCCAACCAGGCGATCTACACCGAGCAATACCCGCTCGAGCCCGCGCGGGTCTCGGAGCGGTTCCGGGGCGCGCCGCGCCTGAACCTCGACCCTGATACGAGCGGAACGCTCTGCATCGCGTGCGACCTGTGCGCGCTCGCATGCCCCGTCGATTGCATCGAGGTCGGCTCGATACGCCGCGAAGTGCGAGACGGCGAAAAGGTGAACAAGAAGAAGGTGCTCACCACTTTCACGTTCGACACCTCGCGCTGCATGTTCTGCAACCTCTGCTCGGAAGCCTGCCCGACCGACTGCCTGGAGCTGACGCAGAGCTTCGAGCTCGCGGTCTATCATCGCTCGGGCTTCCGCTGGGATCGCGAGATGCTCGAAAAAGGGATCAACTACGTTCGCTACACGAAGTAGGAGCCGGGGATTCTAAGAGCGGCCCCGCGCGAGGGGCCAGGGGAGAATGCCGCGATGAAGCTACAGGGATGGGAAGCATTGATCTTCTACGTGCTGGCCGTGATGACGCTCGTCATGGGCGTGCTCGTGGTCACGGCGCGGGTCGCGGTACACTCCGCGCTGTTCCTGATCTCGGCGCTCGTCAACGTCGCCCTGCTCTTCATACTGCTGCGCTCCGAGTTCGTGGCGGGCGTCCAGATACTCGTTTACGTAGGCGGCGTGATGGTGCTCTTTCTCTTCGTCATCATGCTCGTGCAGACGCGCGCGGAAGAAGAGTCGCGGGTGCAGCTCTACACCGGGCAGATGTTCTGGGGCGTGCTGATCGCCATCATGCTGGCCCTGTCGGTCTTTTGCGCGATACAGCCGGCGCAGGGGGCGTTTCGCCCGCCCGACTCGGTAGTGGACGCGCAGGCGGCGGCCGAAAGCGGCAGGCTCGCGGGCGCGGGCGCGGGCTTCATTTCGAGCGACACTCAGAATGTAGGCGAGGCGCTCTACAAACAGGCCGCGCTGCCGTTTGAGATCGCTTCCATTCTCCTGCTCGTGGCGATAGTCGGCGCGGTGCTGCTCGCGCGCGGGACCAAGCAGGAGAAGTTATACGATTGAGCCGGACTCGAAGCTCGCGGTGAAGGCAAACGCTGAAGAAGACGGCCTCGCCTCCGCCACGAGCTTTTCATCCTTACGTAGTCCATCTGCTTAGGAGGACGCTGTGATCAGTTTTGCCATGGGCGCGCTCGCCGGTGCGACCTCGCTGCTCTTGCAGGCCCCGAACGAACCGTTCATCAAACGATTCGAGCCCACGCTCATCAACTTCATCATGCTCAGCTTTCTGCTCTTCGTCATTGGAGTGGCGGGAGTCCTTTCGCGCAGGAACATAATAATAATATTCATGTCGATAGAGCTGATACTGAACGCGGTCAACCTGAACCTGATCGCCTTTTCGCGCTATCTTCAGCTCAATCAGGCGGCGCTCGCGGCAAAGGGGCTGGCGGTCAATCCCCTGTCGGGCCACGTCTTCACGATTTTCGTCATAGTAGTGGCGGCCGCAGAAGCGGCCGTCGGATTGGGCATCGTCATCTCTCTGTTCCGCAACCGCGAAACGGTCGCGATCGACGAGATCGATTTACTGAAGTGGTGATCGAAGCAAAGATCAGCAGACGGCTCTCGTCCGCACGCGGCGACGTGCGACTCGTCCTTGAGCTGACGGAACGAAGCTGAGAGCCCGGTGATAATTCTATGCTAAAACTTGTCTGGCTTATTCCGATCTTCCCTCTGCTCGGCTTCCTTATCAACTTCCTGCTGGGCCGGAGGCTGCGCCTCAGCGAGCGGGCCGTCTCCTTCATCGCGTGCGGAGTCATACTGGCCTCGCTCATTCTCACGCTCGGAGCCTTCTACGACTACGCAGCCAACTACGCCCCCGCGCACGACCACCAGCCCTACGTCACGAGCCAGGACGGAGGCTTCCCGCACTCGTTCACGTGGCTTCCGGGAGGCCGCGCGCACAGGTCGCTCGGGCAGGACGCGGGCAGCCTCGCGAATTTCTCCATCGAGTGGAGCTATCATATAGATCAACTGTCGCTCCTGATGATGTTCGTCGTCACCTTCGTCGGCTTCCTGATTCACGTCTTCGCCACGGGCTACATGCACGGCGACAAGGGCTTCTACAGGTTCTTCTCCTACCTGAACCTGTTCATGTTCATGATGCTGCTGCTCGTGATGGGCTCCAACTTCCTTATCATGTTCGTCGGGTGGGAAGGCGTCGGCCTCTGCTCTTACCTGCTGATCGGCTACTACTTCGACCGGGGCGAGGCGGGCGACGCCGCCAAGAAGGCCTTCATCGTCAACCGCATCGGAGACTTCGGCTTCGCCCTCGCCATCATGGGGGTCTTCGCCACTTTCGGCACGCTCCAGTTCAGCGAGGTCGCGCGCCTCGTCGCGCCTTACCCGGTCGAGGATCTGTGGCAATTCGGACTGATGTCCTGGCTCGCGCTCGGGCTCTTCGTCGGCGCGACGGGAAAGAGCGCGCA
>DATLMR010000062.1:0-2187 GCA_035537555.1 Blastocatellia bacterium | reverse complement strand
GGGCTGCTCGTAGTAGTCTACCGACTCGAACTCGACGCCGCGCTCCAGGAGTATGCCGAGGGTCGCCTTGCATTTGCTGCACGTCGGCTTCTGGTATACGGTGATCTTCTCAGTCATCCTTTTCTCCTCCCGCCCCGTGATACGCCGGGGCCGACCTTTGGCCGGATCTGGATCATAGCTAAATCCCCCCGTTTTCTCCAGACCGCTGCCGGAAAAACAGTGTCCCGTTTTCCTATGAGAGTGTTATTCTTACGTCGCGCCCGAAGGGACCGGACATAAATAAGAGATCGTTTCTTCGTGAAAAGCGCGCGGGCGCGTATAGAGCGATTGAAGGGCAGAAATAATAGCAGGAGGAGGAAGACGCGTGGCCCTTACGATCTATTTTCTTCGCCACGGACAGACCCCGTACAGCCGGGAGAATCGCTTTTGCGGCTCCGGCCTTGACCCGGACCTGACGGAAGACGGAGCAGAGATGGCCGAGGCCTTCGCGGCCGCCTATCGAGATACGCCGTGGAGAGCGATCTATACGAGCCCTTTGAAGCGGGCCGCGGCCACGGCCTTCCCCCTCTGTTCCGCGCTCGACCTATCTCCGAACATCTGCGACGACGTGAGAGAGATCGGGTACGGCAAGTGGGAGGGATTGTCCGTGGATGAGGTGGACCGCGATTACCACGACGACTACATCAGGTGGTCCTCGGACCCGGCCTGGAATTCGCCCACGGGCGGAGAGACGGCCACTATGATCTCGCGCAGGGGGCTCCGCGTGGCAGAGGAGATCAAGAGCCGTTACAGCGCGGGCAATGTGCTGGTAGTCTCACACAAAGCGACGATCCGCATAATATTGTGCGGCCTGCTCGGCATCGACGCGGGGCGATTCCGCTATCGCCTCGCCTGCCCCGTCGGCTCCGTAAGCATCGTGGAATTCAGAGCCCAGGGGCCTCTGCTGAGGGCCCTTGCGGATGTGAGCCATCTCAGCGAGAAGCTAAGGCGCCTGCCCGGAACTTGAGCGGCCCGGGCAACCCTCGCGAGCGGCCCGGCAACAAAGCCGCCATGCGAAAGAGCCGAATCATCGCGGCCGTGCTGCTGTCGAGCGCTGATCGATAGCTCCGGCGCCCCCTGTTTTCAGGCGCGAGCCTAACATATCGACGTAGCGAAGGGCGGGACCCGCCCGCCTGCTGGCCACAGTCGCGGGCCGTCCACTATTATAGATCCGTTAAAAACGAGGGGTCAGTCGACCGGGAGGCGTCTATGGAAAAGCTCAACGCGAGGCAGCGCGCGCACCTCAGGGCACTCGCGCACCCCCTGAAGCCGATCTTGCACATCGGCAAGGAAGGAGTGACCGACCTCGTGGTGGATACGATCGAAAGGGCTTTCAACACGCGAGAGCTCCTGAAGCTGAAGGTACTGGAGCCGGCCCCCGAAGAGGCCCGCGAAACCGCCGATATTCTGGCCGGGCGCATCGAGGGCGCGCACGCGGTCCAGGTGATCGGCCGCACGGTCGTCCTCTATCGCCGCCATCCCGAGAGACCGAAGATCGAGTTCCCCCGCTGACCGTGATTTGACTGTCGCCCCGCGAGTTGCAGCCTACTCATACCTGAGCGCCCGCATCGGGTCTACCCTTGTGGCGCGCCGCGCCGGAAGGTATGACGAGACTATGGCGACTAAAAGGAGCAGCCCGGACACGACGATGAAAGTCAGAGGATCGGTAGAGGTCACGCCGAAGAGAAGCGACGACAGGAATCGCGTCAGGGCAAATGCCCCCGCCACTCCGAGAATAACTCCGACTAAAGCCAGGCCCAGCCCGCGCCCGACTATCAGCTTCAAAACATCGACCGCCCGCGCTCCCAGAGCCATGCGGATGCCGATTTCGCGGGTGGCCTGCGCGACCGTGTAGGACATGACGCTGTAGATACCGACCATCGCGAGGATAAGGGCGACTCCCGCGAATATGCTGAGCAGCATCATGTTCAGGCGACGGTCGGAGAATGATTCGGAGATCACCTTTTCCATGGTCTGCACGTTGTAGACCGGCTGGTTGGGATCGACCGCCATAACCTCCTGGCGAATCGCGGATGCCATCGTCGCCGGATCGGAGCCGGCTCGCACGATCAGGCTCATATTCCGTATCATCGCGGCGGACCTGCTCTGATTGTAGGGGATGAAGATCTCGGGCATCACGGGCCGGGT
>DATLMR010000061.1:0-2301 GCA_035537555.1 Blastocatellia bacterium | reverse complement strand
GCCGAGCTGGCTGCCCGCCGCGATCACGCTCCCGACGCCCCCTCCGATTACCGCCCCGAGTATCTGGCCCGCCGCCTGGCCCCAACCGGCCTTCTGCGCCTTCGCGTATTGCGCGGTGCCGTGACGCAAGGCGACGTGGCTGATCTCGTGTGCTATCACCCCGGCGAGCTCTCCTTCGTTTCGAGCCGCCTCGATCAGGCCGCGGTTGACGTAGGTAAATCCGCCCGGCAGGGCGAAGGCGTTTATGTCCCTCGCGTTTACCACCTTGAATGAATACTGGAACTCCCGGTGCTGAAACTCGGGCGGGATAGATTCCGCGAGCCGCCGGCCGACTCGATCCACATACTGGTCAATGTCGGAGTCCCTCAACAGGGGCATTTGACGCTCTGCTTCGTTAGCTGCCTGCCGCCCGAGCTCCACGTCCTTCCGGATGTCGATGGAATTCTTCGGAGCGGAAACGCGGGTCTGTGCCAGGACGGGCATAACCAGCATCGAGATCATAAGCGCGATGCTAGCGGGCCCCGTCGATCTTCTAAGTCTTTTCATCTCAAACCTCCGATTCATTCGCTCCTTGTAAAGAGCAGGCTGTCTGTTTGCTGCCAATGATATTGTAGTTTGATTCGCGGCCCGTGCATAACGTTGCAGGCCCTGAATTCCGTGGCCCGTCCGAAACCCGTTTTCCCTGCTAATCCCTGGGCGGCCTCAAAGATTGAGGCACGGCCGGAACCGGAGGCTCGACCGGCAGCGGCCTCTTCTTGCGTTGCCCGGCCTCAAGCGACGGAATGGGGCCGAAATCCACGGGAGGCTCGGGTCGAGCCGTCCCATGCCCCTCTCCCCGACATACCTCTAGCGGCTCGCTCCCGAGCTTGAATCTCCTCCTCGAAACGCGGGGGCAGCCTGACGAGGCGAGCAGTCCCGAGTCCGCGCAGATGTCGAGCTCGACCTGACTGTAATCTACAGCCTCCCCTTCCGCATCGGGTGCGGTGAGCGAAGGGTCGAAGAGGTCCGACGCCAGGTACTCGTCGCCCGATATATCATGCGCGCAGGTGGCTATGGGCTGCGTCCCCGCGACGAAAATCTCTTCGCGGTGCTCGGGGCAGGCCGGAGACGCGAGGAACCCGGTGGTCGGATCTATATCGGCCGAAACGACGCCGCCCGGTCTGGAGAAACTTGCGCCTCCAAGCCCGGGGCGAATCTCCAGAGCTTCCTTCATGAAAGTCGCCCAGATGGGCAACGCGCTTTCGGCCGCCTTAAGCTTCAAGTCGTGGTTGTCATCGAAGCCGACCCAGACCGCGCATACCATGTTGGGCGTATAGCCTACGAACCAGCCGTCATTCGACGTGCCGGTCTTTCCGGCGAGCGCGCCCTTGAGGCCCATCGCGCGGACCCTTGAAGCCGTGCCCGAATCGACTACCGATTCCAAAAGATTGGTCATCACGTAGGCTATCTGAGGCGAGAAGACCCGAACCGCCTTCGCCGCCACCCTTCCGTCGCTCGTCCTCGCCGCGCCTCGCACGTTCTTTACAGGTACGGGCCTCAACGCCAGGCCTTCATTCGCGAAAGCCGTGTAAGCGCCGGCAAGCTCCAGAGGTGTTACCTCCCCCGTCCCGAGCGCCATCGAGGGATAGGCTGGAGGCCGTTGGAGGCCGCAGTCTTCAACCAGCTCGGCTATGTTGCCGAGGCCGACCCGGAGGGCCAACTCGACTGTCGGCACATTCAAGGACCGCGTCAGGGCCTCTCTCAGGGTGACATCCCGATTTGAATAACCTCCCCCATAATTCGTCGGCTTGTACTTACTCCGGCCGCCGTCATAGCTGAACTCCTGCGGCCGGTCCGAGAGCAGAGTTGCCGGCGTGTAAGAGCGCATGTTAAGAGCGTTAGCGTAGATGAACGGCTTGAAGGTCGATCCCGGCTGTCTCCGCGCATCGGTGGCGCGATTCAACTGGCTCTCGTCATAGCTCCTGCCTCCGATCATCGCGAGGACCTCGCCCGTATGCGCGTCGAGAGCGACCAGGGCGGCCTGCAACGGCTTTGCCTCCGCGCCCGCTTTCTTGCCCGCTCGGGCAATCTTGTCCAGCTTCTCGGTCTGCGACGTTACGGCCTCAAAGGCCGCCTTCTGAAGGCGGGGGTCCATGCTCGTATAGACGCTCTGTTGATTTATAGCGCCCTTATCTCCGTATCGCTCTTCG
Source organism: Blastocatellia bacterium (assembly GCA_035537555.1). Lineage (GTDB taxonomy): Bacteria > Acidobacteriota > Blastocatellia > UBA7656 > UBA7656 > DATLMR01. The sequence goes on along the minus strand of DATLMR010000061.1, from coordinate 112 downwards.
ACAAACCTCTGCACGTAGTCTATGAAATAGCTCGTGCCGTAATCGCTGTGGCTCGTCTTCTTCGTGATCTGCAGAGTCTCTTTTCTGGCTGCTTCCGACGCTTCGGGCTCGA
>DATLMR010000060.1:0-15896 GCA_035537555.1 Blastocatellia bacterium | reverse complement strand
CGACGCCGAGGGCGACCACGTGGCCCGTGCCGTCAGGTTCGAGCATGCCGACGACGAAGGCGGCCATCTCGCCCGACGGGGTTATCAGCTTGTAGCATACGGACTGGCTGTGCGAGAGGAGATACCGAATCGTCTCGCGGTCGTACGCCTCGCCGTCGGAAAAGCACCGCTGGTCGAGCCGCCAGCACTCGTTGAGGTCTCCGTAGCCCATCAACTGCACGACGGTCTCGGAGGGTGCCAGGACCGACTCGGTATTCTCTTTTCTCCGCCTCTGCCACATAGCCGGTTTCGCGGACACGCCGGCTCTTCTGCGGGAGCCGGCGTGGGGTGCTTCTCTAAGAACTTCAGATTATGACCGACGATTCCCCGGTATTATACGCCAAGATTCGATGTCACGCACCAATCTATTTCGCAAAAGAAGTGAATCGCCTTCCGCCAGTCTATAAAGGCGGCATCAAAAGCGGAGGCGGCCCGCTCAATCGAGAACCTTGCCGGGCGCGGCGGGCGGCCTAGTCATTTCCCCGGTTGCGCCTGGCCCTCGCCTTCGGATCGGACAATCTCTTTATGGCGCGCAGAGCGATCTCTCGCTCAACCGGCGAGAGAGCCGCCGCCTCCTGTACGATCTTCATGAGCTCAGGGTGGATGAGGACCTTTCGCATCAATTCAAGGGCGTGCTGGGCATATGACGTATCGGGAGGATTGAGGATGCCCGAGGGTCTTCCCGATAGGCCGCAGGCGACGTAAAACAGTTCGTCGGGGCGGACTTCCAGACCGGCGGCCAGCGCCATCACCTTCTCGACCGAAGGGTTCTTCGCCGCGCCGCTGATGATACCGCTGACGTATCCGTCGGTTATTCTGCCTTTCGATCTGATCTCGACATCTCGCAATGTGAGCCCCTTCATTTTCATTATTCTTCTTACGTAATGGCTCAGGTCTTCCGTGAGGGAGTTCGTCATAGCTGGCTCCTGAAGAGGGACATAGACCCGGTTAGGCCAAATGTAATAAACAAAGTTAAAGAAGGCAACCGCGAATTCATAAAAATGGCCCGGCCGCGCGCCCTCGCCCGCATTTTATCAGGGGCGGCACGGGTTGTTCCGCCGCTCCGAAACAGGCGCCCGCGCTCGCGAGGGAAGGCTATTTGACTTCTAAGGCACGGTCTAATAGGCTTCCCTTCGCGGCCTCCGACCGGCCGCTACTCCCGATGATTTATCGCGATAAAATTCTGGCAGCGCTTGAGAGTCGTCGAGACGACTTCGCCATCTTCGAAGACGAGCTTCGCAAGCAGTACGCGACCTACCGGGCCGCTCTGCTCGACGGCGCGGCTCTCTCGGTCGCGGGGCTTACGGCCAGGCTCGCGGCCTTCGATTCCGCCGGGGCTCTGCCTCTCGAGGAGTTCTCCGGCGGCTCGGCCGTGTCGCCTTTCGGCTGCGAATGGAAAAATCATGACGAGGCCCGCGCCTGGGCCTTCGAGACCTTGCTCGGCCGCACTACGTTCGCCGCCGACGGCAGCCAGATCCTGCCGACAAAGGACTACTCGGTCCCCATAGCCGCCGTGCAGGTCGGATGGTTCGAGAACCCGCACACGCCCTCGGGCGCGTACATCAAGGATACTTCGTTCGAGATACTCACGCCCGATGAGATAATGGTCCGCACCGGGGGCGCGACCGAAGTCTCCGAGCAAGTCGTGCATCGCCGCCGGTACGAGCGCGAAGTCTCTACCATAAGGAGCTACCTGCTCGGAGCGGCCGCGCGCGGGATCGACCCGGAGCGGCCGCCCGTCGTCTTTTTCGACAGCCTCCTGGTCATCTCCTTCGCCGAGATATTGCCCCCCGCCCAGAGGGAGTTCTACGTCAACGAGATCGTCACTCTACTCGACGCCTCAGAGAAGGCAGGCATACCCGTGGTCGGCTACATCGACACCAGCTTCTCGCGCGATCTGGTCAACATGCTTCAGACGGCTTTCGACCTGGAGGACGCGCCCAGGCTCAACGACGCGATGCTGGTCTCGCCCGGCATGCTCTGGGGCGACCGGACCCCGCTCTTCGTCTGCGCGCGGCAGGGAATACTGGACGAATACTCCGACGCCTGGCGTAGGGGGATCGGCTTCGTCTATCTCAAGACCTCGGGCGACGCGCCCCCCTCGCGCCTCGATCTGCCCCTGTGGGTGTATGAGCGGGGCCTCCTCGATTACGTTATCGATACGGTGCGCGGAGAGGTTGTGATCGGAAACGGCTACCCGTACGCGATAGAGGCGGCCGATGCGGCGGCCGTGATTACCTCGCGCGACCGCGATATGTTTTACTCGCTCTTTCAGGAGTTCGCGGGCCGCGCCGACCTTGACCTGCACGTAGCCCGAAAGGCGATCAGCAAAGCGCACAGGAGATGAGATAAGAGGGTTGGATGGCAGGCATATGAGAATAGCAAAGATCGTCAAATCGAACTCGCACATCGATTACATCGGAAGGGTGCTCGACCGCCTGGATTCGCTCGAACCTCCCTCGCCCCTCGACTACAGGTTCGGACAGTTCGTCTCCATCACGGACGATACCTCGAACATGATCGGGGTGATCTACAACTCTCAGATCATCAATCCCGAATATGGCCGACTCGGCCCGCGCCTCTCGAGCTCGATGGAGATGAACGCCGTCTTCAGCCCCGACCTCGTCAACGAGCAGGGGATCCTGATCGGGATACTCCTGGTCGGCTGGGTGGACGCGGATGAGACGCTCAGGCAGGGAGTCCCGCGCGCGGTCTTGCAGGTCAATTCCGAGGTCTCTTTGATGGACGACCGAAAGGTGCGGGCCTTTCACACGGGCGCGAATGGGAGGCTCGCCCTGCGTTACTATTCCCAGGTGCTCACGCACGCGAAACAGTTCGCTCCGCAGCTATTGCTCGCCGTGCTCGAACAGCTCGAAAGCCTGTTCGGGAGCGAGGCCGGGGCGGAGCTGGCCGTCTTGAAGAGGACGCTCAACTGGCAGCTCGTTTTTCAGAACAAATCACTTTGAAGGCGGATTTAAGAGAGGAGCGGAATGGTAGAAATAGACGGCGGGTCTCTCACTCTTGAGCAGAGCGCCGCGGTGGCCGACGGCGCCGAAGTCTCGCTCGCGCCCCCGGCGACTCAGCGAGTCGCGGCCGCTCGCAGGTTCGTCGAAGAGATCATCGAGAAAGGCGAGGTGGTCTACGGAATCAACACTGGCTTCGGCGCGCTCTCGGATGTGACGATCCCGCCCGACAGGCTGCGCGAGCTTCAGGTGAATCTGGTCCGATCCCACGCGTGCGGGATAGGCGATCCCCTGCCGGAGCGGGCCGTTCGCGCGATGATCCTCCAGCGCGCCAACGTGCTGGCAAAGGGATTCTCAGGCTGCCGCCCCCTGGTCATAGAGTCCCTCCTTGGCATGCTGAACGCGGGCGTCCATCCCGTCATCCCCTCTCGCGGTTCGGTCGGCGCGTCGGGCGATCTCGCCCCACTCGCGCACCTCGCGCTCGTGGCGATCGGAGAGGGCCGGGCCCTGCTTCGAGGCGAGCCGATGGCGGGGGGCGAGGCGCTCGCGCGCGCGGGCCTCACTCCCCTGACGCTCGAAGCGAAAGAGGGGCTCGCGCTCCTAAACGGCACACAGGCGATGACCGCGGTCGGAGGGCTCGCCCTTCTCGCGGCCGATAGGCTTGCGAACGCGGCCGATTTCACTGGAGCCATGTCGCTTGAGGCTTTGAAGGGGACGCCCGCCGCTTTCGACTCCCGGATTCACGCGGTGCGCCCGCATCCCGGGCAGATGCATAGCGCCCGAAGGCTCAGAGAGTTGATCGAAGAGAGCGAGATTCGCGAGTCGCACCGCGATCATGACATGGACCCGCGGGTGCAGGACGCCTACTCTCTACGATGCATGCCGCAGGTTCACGGGGCCGTCCGAGACGCGCTCGCGCACGCGCGCCGGATCTTCGAGGTCGAGATAAACAGCGCCACCGACAATCCGCTCATCTTCGCCGAGGCCAGGGAAGTGATCTCGGGCGGGAACTTCCACGGCGAGCCCCTGGCGCTCGCCCTCGATTACGCGGCGGTCGCTATTGCCGATCTCGGCACCATCTCCGAGCGGCGCGTGGAGCGGCTGGTGAATCCCGACCTGTCGGGCTTGCCGGCTTTCCTCTCTCAAAATCCCGGCATGAATTCCGGGATGATGATCGCGCAGGTGGCGGCCGTCTCTTTGATCGCCGAGAACAATGTGCTGGCGCACCCGGCGTCCGTGACCAACCTTCCGACCTCCGCCAACAAGGAAGATCACGTCAGCATGGGCATGACTTCGGCCCTGAAATTCACCCAGATAGTAAAGAACGTCGAGATCATCCTCGCCATCGAGCTGATGTGCGCGGCGCAGGGGCTTGAGTTCCTCAAGCCTTTACGCCCGGGACCGCGCCTCGAAAAGGTATACTCTCGCGTTCGCGAGCTCGTGCCCGCGCTCGACAGAGACGCGCCTCTCTCGGGCTATATCGAATCGCTCGTCCCGCTCGTGCGGGAGCTCGGCGATGAGTGAAGCAGGAGTGTCGAATCGGGTCTTCGATAAGGGCGGGAAAATTGAAAGCGGCCCGTTGATAGGAGAGTGAACGACGAGCCGCTTTCCAATAGGAAGCAAACTTCGAGGCAACGACGATCAAACGATGATCAATGGAAAAGAACGATGACCGCGTGGTAAACGCTGACCATTGCATAAACGGCCACCGCCAGCTGTATGCCTACCCGCGCGGTCCGCAGGTGAGAATAGGCGTAACAGACCAGGAGGCAGAAGGCCGTGATGGACATCTTCACCATGAAAAAGACGACCGCATTTTGCTCTATGAGCGATTCCATAAGCGGGTTGCCTTCGGCGGCGACGCCACGCCCGATGTGCTGCATCGTGGCGACCGCATCATACCCGGACATTGCGATTGCAGCCAGCACGTACATGAACAGCCTGGGATTCTGGAGATGTTGCATTAACTCATCGGTTCTAACCATAAAGACCTCTTCTGCTCAGTTATCCGGCTCGGGGGAGGGAATGGAGCTCCCTCATTTCTCGCGCCCGGCTACTTAAACGCAATGACAGTGCCAAAGATACTCTTAAAAATTCGCCAGATCAATTACCTGCTCGGGGTATTTTTCGAATTAAATGGCTCCCGACTCCATACACCTGTCGCGTTTCGACGCGCATCTCTCCGCGTGCTAAAATAATCGCCCGGAATTCCGTTTACTGCGCGACCCGTTACAGGACCATCGGAGTAAGGAACTTATGAGCCAATCGAGAAGAGTGAGCGCGCCGCGCGGGCGCGAGTTGAGCTGCAAGGGATGGCACCAGGAGGCCGCTCTCAGAATGTTGATGAACAATCTCGATCCCGATGTGGCCGAGAAGCCGGACGAGCTGATCGTCTACGGCGGCACCGGGAAAGCGGCGCGCGACTGGCGCTCGTTCGAGGCGATCGTGCGGTCCCTGCGCGAGCTCGAAAACGACGAGACGCTGCTCGTGCAATCGGGCAAGCCGGTCGGCGTCTTTCGCACGCACGAATACGCCCCCCGGGTCCTGATCGCGAACTCGAACCTGGTCGGGCAATGGTCGAACTGGGACGAGTTTCACAGGCTGGAGAGACTCGGGCTCACGATGTACGGCCAGATGACGGCCGGCTCGTGGATCTACATAGGCAGCCAGGGGATCGTGCAGGGCACGTTCGAGACTTTCGCCGCCGCGGCGGTTAAACACTTCGGCGGCTCGCTCGATGGGAAGCTCGTGGTATCGGGCGGGATGGGCGGGATGGGCGGCGCGCAGCCGCTCGCGGCCACGATGAACGGGGCTTCTTTTCTCGGCATCGATGTCGATCCGGAGCGAATCGAGAAACGCATCAGGACGGGCTACTGCGATCACCTCGCGACGAGCCTCGACGAGGCGCTCCGCCTGATCGACGAAGCGCGCGGGCGCGGCGAAGCCGTTTCGGTCGGCCTGGTCGGAAATTGCGCGGACGTTTTGCCGGAGCTGGTCAGTCGCGACATCGTGCCCGACGTGCTCACGGATCAGACGAGCGCCCACGACCCTCTGAACGGGTACGTACCGAACGGCCTGACCCTCGAAGAGGCCGTGGCGCTCCGCGAGAAAGATCCGCGGGAGTACACGCGCCGGTCGCTGGAGGCGATGGGGAGACACGTGCGCGCGATGCTCGACCTGAAACGCATGGGCTCGGTGACCTTCGACTACGGCAACAACATCAGGGCGCACGCGAAGCTCTCCGGGGTTGAAGACGCCTTCGATATACCGGGCTTCGTCCCCGAGTACATCAGGCCTTTATTTTGTCAGGGGCGCGGCCCTTTCCGGTGGGTCGCTCTTTCCGGAAATGCCGAAGACATTCGCAAGACGGACAACCTGGCGCTTGAGCTCTTCCCGGATGACCGGGTGCTCAGGCGCTGGCTCGACCTCGCGCGCGACCGCGTGAAGTTCCAGGGCCTGCCCGCGCGCATATGCTGGCTCGGGTACGGCGAGCGGGCCGAGTTCGGCGAAGCGATGAATGACATGGTCCGCACGGGCAAGCTCGACGCCCCCGTGGTCATCGGGCGGGATCACCTGGACACGGGCTCCGTCGCCTCCCCTTACCGCGAGACCGAAGGGATGCGTGACGGCTCGGATGCCATAGCCGACTGGCCTCTCCTGAATGCCTTGCTCAACACCGCTTCGGGCGCTTCCTGGGTCTCGATTCATAACGGAGGCGGCGTCGGCATCGGCTATTCGCTGCACGCGGGGCAGGTGACGGTCGCCGACGGGACCGAGGACGGGGCCCGGCGATTGAACCGCGTCCTGACAAACGACCCGGGAATCGGAGTCGCGCGGCACGTCGATGCCGGTTACGAGGACGCGGAAGAGACCGCGCGCGCGAAGGGGATCAAGATACCGGGAGCAAGCGATTAAATCCGGAAGAGCGGCGCGCCTATACTTTCTCTTCCAGTCTGGTGACGCGCCTGCTCGTCTGAAGCGCAAGGCCGGCAACCTCTTCGGAAAGCTTTCGCGTGACCTCGTTAGCAACGACGAGATTGTTGATGGCTTCGCGCGTCTCGTTAAACCCCTCACGCATCTCGTTGAACCCTTCGCGCATCTCGTTGAACCCCTTGAGCATCTCTGATTGCGTTGTGCCTACGGTTTCCGTGAGCTTGCGGACATCAGATGTCAGAGCGAGAACCTCGGCCGCCAGGTTCTTCTGAGCTTCTTTCATCAGCTCGATATCGACGCTGAATTTCGCCTGCTGTTCGACTATGAAATCCATCTTGCGTTGAATATTATCACTGCTCATGTCTTCTCTTCTCTGGATAAGGATCCGGGACCGCCACCCTTATTCAAAAAGAAAATGCGCGTGAGGTCAACCTCTATTTGTCGCGCCTGACGTAGGCGCGGATGAAGAAGGTGCGGTCCCCGATCTCGAGGTTGGGATTGTGATCCAGGCCGAGGACGGCGCGCTGCTCGAAATTCTCTCCGATCCACCGCATCAAGTCCTGGTAATAATCGACGCCGAAGACATTGGCGGCGAACTCTATGGTCGGCCGGTTGGTGATGAGTATCAACCGCGTGTTCGATTCGATCAGCCGTCTGATGACGCGCTGCTCGCCTTTCTTATCGAGGAAGCCGGGCGTGGTGATCTCTTCACGCAAGGGATGGGGGCGGCCCGTGAAAAAGTTGAGAGAGGTCCCTTCCGGCATGATGGCGACGGGCTCTCCGGGAGCCGTCTCCCGTTCTATGAAATCTATGGCCTCGCTCATCGCGGCGCCGAGGTCCGGGACGGTTATCATAGTCCCCCGGGCAGTCACGAGCGGATACGTGTAGCCTGACCTGTAGCGGTAAGCGATGACTCCCGACGTGACGACGACCCAGACGAAGAGCATGCAGAGAGTTATGTTGCTAGCCGTTCGCCTCGCCTTCTCATTGCGAAACGGGTCGCCCAGCAAATGCGCCCATGCGCTCGGATTAAGCATGTAGGTGAACAGGATGACCGAGCCGGGCAAAAGGTAAGAGCTATAGGCTCCGCCGCTGCGGACCCGTAGGATCACGCGCGCCAGCCCCGCGAGCGCGAAGGCCGCGAATGTTATCAGAGTGATTATCTCGCCCGTAGCTTTGCCCGAGAGCGAGACCTGCTTCTGGTATCGAATCAGGGCGGCGATCAATAGACCGGCCAGCAGCACGGGCATCCCCAGGTACGGGCCCTGGTCGTACTGGAGTCTCCCGAACAGGGGTATCAGAACGAAGAGCAGCAGTGACGCCCCGAGCAAGACCCAGAGTTGCAGGTAGCTTATCTTGCCCGAGTCGGCCGCCGCTTTCGAAGGCTCGATCATCGAGGCCCTGTACGGCTCGCTCCTGCGGGCGAAGATAAGGCTTACGGTCCCTATTACGATTCCAAGCGCGGCCATCCTCGCGGCGGCGCTGATCATGCGAACGACCGACTCGCCGGGATGATCGAACCCCGAGATCCACTTGTTGTAGAAGATCAACTCCCGGGGAAGGTTCTGAAGGAAGAGGAAACTCTCGCTTGATAGCGTGTGCCATCCTACGCGCGCCGCGATCGCTCCATAAACCGCAAGGACCAGGGCGACGGCCGGAAGCAGGTAGGTCCCCGCGACTGCCATAGACCGGCGCGGGCTTGGATAGGTAGTCAGGCCGACGGCCACGATGCCCGCGATGACGGCGGCAAAGCCCATCTCGGTCTTCGCGAGGATGGTAGCCCCTGCCGCGAGGCCTGCCCCCAGGAGCCACGCGGTCGCGGCGAGGGGGTTCCCGCCTGCCTCCCGCTCCCCGTCCCTAGAGTTGCGAATGTAGCCCACGAGTAGCGCAAGAGAGATCAGTCCGAGCGCGCACCCGTGCAGGGCCGCATACGAATAGGGGAGTATGTAATTGCCCGCCTGTTTGAAAGCGCACATCCAGATGAGGCTCAGCGCGGCGGCGCTCGCCGCGGGGGGAGCCATCAACTGGCGGGCGAGCCAGTAAACCAGGGCGACGATCAGGACGGCCGTAACTATCCCGCCCGCGTAAAGGACTCCGAGCGACGGGCCGAATATCTCGTACAGAAGGGAATTCAAGTAGGGCGAGAGCGGCCCGTAGATGTGACGAACGTCGGAATAGAGCATCTCGCCGCGCGCGAGCCTGAGCGGCTGGTTCATCTCGCGTCCGCAGTCCACGAGCGGATTGCCCCATCGCTCCCAGGAGACGGCCAGGCCGAAGATGAAGGAGACAGCGATGAGGACGACCCAAAAAAGGTCGCGTCTGTCTATTCGGGATGTCACGATGAAGCGCGATTATAGGCGATTGCCGGGCCGAAAGACAAATTATTATAGGCAGGCCCTCTGTCTCCGATTTCCGGGAATAGATGGCGGACCTCTCGCCCCTTCCCGGCGTCAGGGCCTCCTTAACCAAAAGCTGCCCGGTTGTTATACTCCGAGTTGTGCGAATGGGTCGGGGCGAACTTGATCGGTCGCGCGGCAGTAAACTTCAATCGAGGATTTTACCGACAAAAGGCGAGAGATTCATATGGCAAAGCTCGAAACGAACAGGTCCGACGAGTTATTCGAGAAGGCGCAGGAAGTCATCCCCGGAGGCGTCAACAGCCCCGTGCGCGCGTTTCGCGCCGTCGGGCGCGCCCCCCTGTTCATTCAATCGGCAGCCGGATCGAACATCGCGGACGTGGACGGGAATACCTACACGGATTACGTCGGCTCCTGGGGGCCTATGATACTCGGCCACGCGCACCCGGCGGTAATCGAAGCGGTCCGCGACGCGGCATCGCGCGGGACGAGTTACGGCGCGCCCACGGAGGTCGAGATAGAGCTTGCCCGGGAGATCATCGCCGCCGTTCCGTCGATCGAAAAGGTCCGGCTAGTCAGCTCCGGCACCGAGGCTACGATGAGCGCCATCAGACTTGCCCGCGGGTTTACGGGCCGCGACGTTATAGTCAAGTTTGAAGGGTGCTACCACGGGCACACGGACAGCCTGCTCGTGAAAGCGGGCTCGGGCCTTGCGACCTTCGGCACTCCCGACAGCGCGGGAATCCCCGCGGACTTCGCGCGCAACACCATCGTCGCGCCCTTCAATGACGCGGCCGCACTCGAAAGGCTGTTCGAAGAGAAGGCGGGCCGGATAGCGGCCGTCATCATCGAGCCGGTAGCCGGGAACATGGGATGCGTGCCTCCGCAGACGGGCTATCTCGACGCCGTGCGCGACATATCCGCGCGCCACGGCGCTCTGTTGATCTTCGATGAAGTGATGACAGGCTTTCGCGTCGCTTACGGGGGCGCGCAGGAGCTATACAATATAACGCCCGACCTGACCTGCCTCGGAAAGATCATCGGAGGCGGTCTGCCGGCGGCCGCTTTCGGAGGGCGCGCCGACGTGATGGACCGCGTAGCTCCCGTCGGCCCTGTCTATCAAGCGGGCACCCTGTCCGGGAATCCCCTGGCCGTCGCCGCCGGCCTCGCCACTTTGAAGCTGTTGAGAGAATTCAATCCCTACGAAGAGCTTGAAGCGCGCGGCGCGCGGCTCGAACAGGGACTGCGCGACGCGGCCGGAGAGCTTGGCATCCACGCGACCGTCAATCGCGTGGGCTCGATGCTGACCGCCTTCTTCACCGAAGGCCCCGTGACCGGCTGGGACTCCGCCAGGAGGTCGGACACGGAACTTTACGGCCGCTTCTTTCGAGCAATGCTTGAAGAGGGAATATACCTGGCCCCTTCACAGTACGAGTGTGCCTTCGTCAGCCTCGCGCACACAAACGAGGTCATCGATAACACCATAAAAGCCGCCCGGGCGAGCATGCAGAGGTTAGTGGAGTGATAAAAGGGATCAGATCGAATCGAAGACGATCTCTTCTAAAATAAGCGCGGCGATTTCGGCAGGCTTCGCGCACGCTCCGCTTTGCCGCACGTCAAAATAGTAAGAAGAGTATTCCCGGTCTTCCTTTACCCATTCCAGAAAATCTCGAAGTCCCGATTCGTTCTTCAGAGCTTCGAGATTTTCCGGAAGCACGCGGTCGCGAATCTCGTCCGGCCCGGCCCCCCGGTCGCGCGCGCTCTTACAGCCCTCGACCACCTGCGAGATCAGCTCCCGGTACATCCTCTATAGCCCCTTTGCCGCGCCGCCCGGCGCCCGCGCAGAAAAGTGGAGGGAAGTCTGGTTTGATGAGCGCGCTTCTTTGACCCGCCCTTCGGCCCGGGGAGATATGGTGCCCCGTTTCCTGATCGCTTCCATCACCACGTCGGGCTCCACGGGACCGTCCTCCGGGCCCACGAGCACCTCGGCGCCTTTGAAGTCGTAGCCGTCGCCGCCGCCCAGCACATAGGCGCTCAAGGCCATCGTGTAAGTCCTGGAAGGGTCGGCCTCTTTCCCGTCGATCTCTACTCTGGTCACGCGAGAGCCGACCGGCTTGCCTGCGTCATACTCGAACCTCATGCCCGACACCTGAGGGAAGCGCCCGTCTTCCTGGCCCGCGACGCTCACCCCGTTTTCAAGGAGGCGCTTCAGGTGAGCGCCCGTGATCCGCACTTTGACCAGAGTGTTCTCGAACGGAAGTATGGTAAGGACATCCTTCTTGGTGATCTCTCCGGGGCCGTACGTCGCGTCCGAGCGGATACTGCCGCTGTTGACGAGCGCGAGGTCCGAGTCGAGCGCCTCGCGATAAACATCTCCGAGAAAGTTGCCGAGGTTGGTCTCCCCGCGCCGCACGACACCCGCGCGGGCGTCGAGAACTACCGTCGTATTGCCGATGACCTCGCCCAGGCTCTGGTTCAACTGCTTTTCATACCGGGCGACGACGGCGGCGACATCGGGGTCGTCTTTGATCCCGTCCGTGACCGGGATCGCCTCCCAGTCGTTCGACTCGACTGCGTAGCGCGGGGCCCGGCTCTTGCCTTTCGCGCCGGCGCGTCGGCGCGCAACGAGGTTGAAATCGATGCGCCCGAGATTTCTGGCATCCGAGCCCATCTTCAAAATCGGAGTGCCGCCCGCCATCGATTCCAACAGCTCGTGCTCGTGGCCGCCCACGATCAGATCTATATCGGCCGCCGCGGCGAGCCTTTTATCGTCCCGCATCGGCAGATGGGTCAGGGCTATCACGACCTCCACGCCCTGCCTGCGGAGCAGGCTCGACACTCGCTTGCCCGCCGCCACGGGGTCTTCAAATCGGACCAGGGGGCCGGGATTAGACATAGTCTCCGTCTCCGGTAAAAGCAGCCCGAAGATGCCGACCCGAACCCCTCCCATATCGCGGATGATGTATGGCCGCGCGCCGCCGAACGGCTTCCCGGTCTTCTTATCGAAGACGTTCGCGATGGTATAGGCGAAGCGGGACTCTTTCATCCGCTCGCGCAGCACGTCCGCTCCGAAGTCGAATTCGTGATTGCCGAACGTGGCGATATCGAGGCCTGAGGCGTTCAGAGCGGCCACCATCTGCTCGCCCTTGAAGAATCGCGACGCGACCGAAGGCGAGATGAAATCTCCCGCGAGCAGGAAGAGCGTGTTCGGCGATTTCGCGCGAATCTGGCTCTGCAACGCGCCGACTCGCGCCATGCCGCCCCGCTTCCCTCTATCCACGGGTGAAATCTGATATACGTCGTTGAGCTGAAGGATCGTTACTGTTTTCCTGGGAGGCTCGGGCCTTTGCGAGCCGAGCGAGGCGGCCGGCGGCAGGGCGAGTGTGAGCGCGAGTGCCAGGCGGAGAAATATTCTGATCGGCATCCTCTCGTTCCTTCCGTAAGCAATGACGGCAATGCGGTGCCGGGCGATCGAATCAATTCTTCTCTTTCGCCCTCTCTCTCGCCGAATCCAGATGCCTCGTCGTGTTCTCGGTCACGCTCGGAGGCGGAAAGATCGGGCCCGTGTTGCGCGGCGGCAGTTGATCCGCGCCGGGAGCCGGGGAGTATTGATCCTGGGGATAGTGAATCTGAGTCTGCGGGGGGTGAAGATGAGGCGCCGGCAGCCCGCCGCTCAACGTCTGCTGATTCCTGGAGCTTACGATCTCCGCAATGCCTTTCCCCATCATCGCGAAGGCGGGAATCAGCATCCAGAACCACCAGAACCTGCCGATGGGCGAGAAAGAGAGCGCCAGTGAAACCATCAGGAATCCGAGGCCGGTGAATGCCTTGACGATTCCCTCCGACAGGCTGGGAGGGCCTTGACTCCTATGTCTCCGCCCCTTTCGGCGGGCACGCTCATCGGGCAGGCGGCCCGTGAGCGCCTGCGGGACAAGGCTCAGGTTCGAGCCGCAGGACCTGCAAAACTTGGTGCCTTCATTATTCGCGGCCGCGCAATTCGGGCAATACATAGACTCACCCTCCGACCTTCGTTTGTACATCGAACTCTTGATCGGAGAGCATAATCTGTTTGGTGTCTATATTTCAATGAGCGCGCGGAAGGTTCCGTGTGAGGGCAGGAAAATTCAGGCGAGGGAGGATCGGGAAGGGGGCCGGGTCGCGTGAACCGGCCCCCGGGGATTCAGTTGCGGTCGAGCCTGTCCGGGCTTATGAAGACGATCTCGACGCGGCGGTTGAGCGCGCGAGCGCGCAGGGTCTTGCCCGAAGACGCCGGGACGCTGGACCCGCGCGATTCGACTCTAAAGTTATTCCTCGGGACGTTGTAGGCGGCGATATAGTCGGCGACCGACTGCGCCCGCCCGAGGGCGAAGGCCTCGGCGTTGGCCCTCGCGTCGGAATGGCCCTCGATCGTGAATACGATGTCGGGATAAGCCGTGAGAGTCGACCCGAGCGCGTCCATTTTCGCCTTGACGGGCTTGCCGAGTGAGGTCTGATTTGGCGCGACGAAGTAGGAATCCGAGAGCACGAGAACGAAGCCGTCGGCGGTCGGCTTGACGGTGCCGACCTTCGCGAGGGCCGTCTGAAGCTCCGAGAAATTACGACGGCGAGTCTCGGCCTCGGCCTTTTCGCGGTCCCTTTTTTCGATCTCTTCGATGCGCGAGCTCGCGCTCGTGAACTGGGACTCGAGCGAAGTTATGCGCTGGCGGGCGCCGGTCAGCTCCGTGCTCGACTGCTCGACCTCTCTTCGCAGGCGGCTATTTTCGGCGAGCAGCTGCCTGTTTTCAGCTCGCGCATCGGCCGCTTCCCGCAGCGCGCGCGCCAGCTGCTCTTCGGCGTTGGCGCGGGCGATCTCCGAGGCGCGCAACCTCGTGTCAGTGTCGGTCAATTTCGATTCCAGGTCGGAAGCGTTATTGGTGGCGCGGCGCACCTCTTCATCGCGCCTCTGGATCTCGGACCTGCGCTCGGCGGCCAGGGCCCGCTCTTCCGAGATGTCGCGCGCGCGCACGGCGACGGTTATGGCTTCGCGCGCGAGGCGTCCGACTTCGTGGACGCTCGCGCCCTGACGGTACGCCTCTTCGGCCTGCTCCAGCGAGCGCGCCGCCGTCTGGTAGTCGTTCGGATCGTACTTCTCTCCGTCGGCCAGCTTGGCGATCTGGATTGCGCGGCGGGCCTGCAATAACTCCATCGGCGTCTTGTTGTAATTGCGCTCGGCGAGCTCGGGGACGGAAGAGTCGGTGTAGAACCTGCCCGAATCTCCCGTGAAGAATACTTCGGTCGCCTGTACCTGCACTTTGCTGGAGACGGGGGTCAGGTTTTCAAGGATCACCATGCGCGAAGGGAGTCGCACGAGGTAGTGCGGCTCGGCCGTGATGATCATCGCAAAGGTCTGGTTCGCCGTCGAGGCCTTCAGGCGGGCGGAGCTGCCCGAGAGCCTGAACTCGCCCAGATTATCCACCTGGCCCGCGGGCGTGATGGCCCAGAGCACGTAGGTGTTGTAATCGGCCCCGAAGTTGAACGCGGGAATCATGTTTTCAATCGTGATGTCTATCTCGCTGGTGTTTCGCTTTCGCCATCGCTCGACCGTGGCCTCGCCTTTCGCGTTAGGCCTGAGCGTTGTGCCGGAGAAATAGACCTTGACCGGATCTCTGAAGTAAGTTATCGCAACGGTCCGACGGCGAAGGTCGCCGCCCTGAGCCTTCGCAATATCAGCCGAGGCCAGGACGAACGCGAGCACGAGCGCTGTGAGTGAAAAAACCGAGAACTTCTTCATAATTTACCCTCTCTAAACAGATTGCCCTATCCCAAATCAGGAATGCGTTCTTAACAGACCGGTCCCTTACGATCTCAAACGCCGCTGAGAATACGAGGTTTCACGTTCTTGATCTTACCAAGCAGGTCATCGGACCGACAAGCAGGTAGGGAGGCGGGCCGGGGCCGATCCGGCTTGCGAGAGGAGGTTTGAAGTCAACATTATAAGCGGGTGGTCCGCCCCCGCCAGATCGGGGCGGGGCGGGATCATGGCCCGACGTTCGCAAATTATCTTTAACCCGAGATCACGCGGTCAGCAGATTGATAGGCTCGCCTCCCGAGAGCACGTGCCCGAGCACCGCGCTGAGGTCTTCGAAGCGGACCGGTTTGAAGACGACCCCGTCTATCAGGTGGCTGTTGCTCCTCACTATATTGGGAGACAGGGCATAACCCGTCGTCAGCACGATCTTCACCCTCGGCCAGCGGCCGCGCAACTCTCCGGCGAGCGCCCATCCGTCCATCTCCGGCATGGAGAGGTCGGTGAAGACGAGGTCGAACAGTTCGCTCTCCATCTTTTCGAGCGCCGCCCGCCCGCCCGATGCCTGTTCCGCATCGTGTCCGGCCGAGCGAAGCATGCCGACCAGGGCCCCGCGCACCCCGGCGTCGTCATCGATCACGAGAATGCGTTTCGACCCTACCTGGGCCGTCGAGTCGAGCAGCTCTTTCTTTGATATGTCTCTCGTGACCGGGAGAGTGATAAGGAAAGTGGAGCCCCGGCCCGGCTCGCTTTGAGCTTCGATGCGCCCGCCGTGGCGCTCGATTATGCTGTGACTCACGGCGAGGCCGAGGCCGGTCC
>DATLMR010000059.1:0-18838 GCA_035537555.1 Blastocatellia bacterium | reverse complement strand
GAAAGAATCTTGTCTCGTGTGCTAGATGATCTTCACACGCCGACAGCCCTTCGCCGCCCCGTCCCTCCGCGTGGAGAGCGAGCCGTAATAATAATAATAGCTATTCGGGCTGTTGAAGTTCACGATCATCTATCAACTCCGGCGCCGGACGTTATGTGCGGCGGGTTACTAACTTACGCCAGGCTCGGGCGCGTTGTCAATAACATAATTCATCCGTCGATTCCGGCGGCCTCAGGTTCGATGCGCGCCGCCCTGCCATAGGTTTCCAGGCTCAGCTCCCGGGCGAGAGGCGATTTACGAGCACAACCGAACACGGCCATTCGCCGGAGGCCAGAAGAGAGCGGCTCTCCGATGGTAGAGTACATCGCGGCTTCTTCATGCTCTTGTTTAGCATTTAAGCTGCCGGGGCTGTGGAAAAAGGTGTTGAAAACGCCTGAAACTGTGGAAAACCTTCGAGATCGGGGTTCGGAACGGGGACACAGGGTCTTCTATCGAAGATCCTTCACGGGCGAAGTTTGCCTCCGAGAGGAACTGTGCTAATCTGAGTCGCGCGATGCGCCCCCTGACACCGGGGGCGTTTCCGCATATGACAAGCCTAACGAAACAGGGTACCGAAACGCATGGGGCGAAGCCGGAGCCTTCATGCCGCGCGGCCGTTCCCGCGTTTCTCGACGAAAGGCGAATCACTATGGCCTCCGACACCAGGGCTTTGATAATCGATGCGTGGGCGCAGCCCGCCTTCAAGGCGGCATACGCGAAGATGCCGGAGGTCGCGCGGCTATTCAAGCAGTCCGGCTCTTCCCAGGTGCTTGAAGGCGGGATCACTCCGGAGCAGGTGATCGAGTCGATGGACAGGTGCGGAATAAGGACGCTCATGCTCTCTGCCTGGCATCGGCCCGGGCAGTGGGTCATCCACAACGATCAGGTGGCGGAAATGGCCGGGCGGTTTCCCGGTCGTTTCGTCGGCGTCGCGGCCGTCAACCTCGAGAAGCCGGTGGAGGCCGTGCGCGAGCTCGAGCGCGCCGTTTCGCAGCTGGGCTTCAAAGCCCTGCGCGTCGTCCCCTGGCTGTGGAACCGCCCGCCCAACGATAAATTCTATTTCCCGCTCTACGTCAAATGCATCGAGCTCGACATCCCCTTCTGCACGCAGGTCGGCCACACGGGCCCGCTCATGCCGTCGGAGACGGGGCGGCCCGTCCCCTACCTGGATGAAGTGGCGCTCACCTTTCCCGAGCTGAAGATCGTCGCCGGGCATATCGGCCATCCGTGGACGGACGAGATGATAGGCGTCGCCTGGAAACACGAGAACGTCTATATCGACACGTCCGCTTACCTGCCGCGCTATTACCCTCCTCAACTGCTGCACTACATGAAAACCTACGGCCGGGAGAAAGTCTTATTCGGAACGAACTTTCCTCAATTATCTCTCGAAAAATGCGTGGAGCAGGCCGTCGCGCTCGACCTGCCGGATGAGGCCAGGGCCGCGTTTCTGGGAGAGAATGCCCGCCGCGTATTCAGGCTGTAAGAAATGGGGGCGCTCTCGTTCTGACGTGAAGAGGCCGGCCGTCAGGCCTTTAAGGAGCGCCGGACCGTTTTAGCTGTAGAATCGACTCGAACTCAGGTTAAGTTAACGTGTTAGTTTACCGTAAGTCCATTGACACTCCCGCCAATTACCTTTACCTTACGATGCATAAACGGCGATTTCTTTCTCGCTCCAAGCTTAGCAGCAGCAGATGTGTGACTCCGAAAGCGCGGGCAGCAGGCGCGGACGGGCGCGCTCGGCATTCGCGCAATACGTCGGGCGAGGGCAGGTTAATTGGATTCTCGCAGACTTGATTATGCCTGAAGAACTGTACCTGGGGATCGATGGGGGGCAGAGCCACACGGAGGCCGTCATCTCTGACGGCGAAGGCAACCTGCTGGGCCGCGGGCGCGGAGGCCCTTCCGGTCACGCCGAACAGCCGGGCGGCCTGGAGCGCGTCCGCCGCGCCGTTACAGAGAGCGTAGAGGGGGCGTTGCGCTCGGCGGGACTGGGCTCGATTAAAGAGACGGAGTTCGCCTTCGCGCACTGCGCGATGACCGGCGACGGGGATTTCAAGGAAGAGCCCTTCCGTGCCTTACTGCGAGCTCTCCATCTGCGCGTAGGCCACGACGCTCCGGCGGCGCTCGCGGGCGCGACGGGGGGCGAGGCCGGAGTCGTCGTCATCGCGGGCACGGGCTCGGTAGCCCACGGAGAGAAGCAGAACGGCGAGTCGCTGCGGATAGGCGGGTGGGGCTATATCTTCGGGGACGAAGGCGGCGGCTTCTGGACCGCGTTGCAGGGCGTGCGCCGGGCGATGCTGGCCGAAGACGGCCTGGCCGAGCCGACGGCCCTCGGCCCGCTCGCCCTCGAGCATTTCAACAGCCCCGACCTCATGTCGCTCGCGATGGGCGTTTACGGCGATCGTATCAGCCGGGACCTTTTCGCTTCCTTTGCCGAAAAAGTACACACAGCCGCGGCTGGCGGAGACCGCGCGGCGCGCGAGGTCATCAGGGAAGGCGCCGGATACCTGGCCGCCCTTTCGTCCGCGGTTGCCCGGAGACTCGATCTTTCCGAGCGGGAGACGCGGGTGGCCTGCGTCGGAGGAGTCTTTCGAAGTGATCTCGTGCGCGAAGAGTTCGCCCGGGCGCTCGGCGAGCAGCACCCTTCCGCGCGAATAATTCCCGTGCGTTTCGATCCCGCCATCGGCGCTCTGCTGCTCGCTTACCGCGAAGCGGGGCGCGAGCGCACCGAAAGCTTGTTGACTAATCTGGAGAGGGGAATGGCTCCGGTCGCCGGGGCCGAAGCGGCCCTCGAATCGCTAATCTGAAATCCATAACGGAAGCCGAAAACGGAGTCTTTGACCTGGAGCCGGCCATATGAGCGTGACATCGAAGGTAACATCGAACCAGCTTGAAATCGAAGAAGCCGCCCGCGTGGACAAGGACGCGGGCGCGCAGACCGGGCGGCTGCTCTCTCTGGACGTCTTTCGCGGCATCACCATCGCGGGAATGACTCTGGTCAACAACCCTGGCACGTGGGGGGCCGTTTATCCCCCTCTACAGCACGCCGAGTGGAATGGATGGACCCCGACAGACCTCGTCTTCCCGTTCTTTCTCTTCATAGTCGGAGTCTCGATCACGCTCTCGCTTTCGCGGCAGATAGAGAAGGGCGGCAAACGGCGCGACCTGATATTTAAGATAGTCAGGCGGTCTCTTGTGATCTTCGGCCTCGGGCTGATCATTTACGGCTTTCCTTACTATAACCTTTCGACGCAGCGCATCCCCGGCGTGCTGCAAAGAATCGCGGTCTGCTTTCTGATCGCCTCGATCATATTCCTGAAGACCGGATGGAAGGGACAGGCCGCAATCGCCACGGCTCTTCTGCTGCTTTACTGGCTGATAATGATGACGGTCCCGGCGCCGGGCTATGCGGCCGGAGACCTCAGCAAGGAAGGGAACCTGGCCGCCTACGTCGACCGCACGCTTATGCCGGGGCACCTGTGGACTCCCGTCTACGATCCCGAAGGCCTGCTGAGCACGATGCCCGCGATTGCGACCACTCTATTCGGAGTCCTCGCGGGCCGCTGGATAATGTCGCGGCGCGAGCCCATGGAGAAAGCGGCGGGGCTGTTTGTCGCGGGCACCTTCGCCATCTTCGTCGGCTGGGCCTGGGGAGCCCTCTTCCCCATCAATAAGGCTCTGTGGACGAGCTCGTACACGGTCTTCACCGCCGGAATGGCCTTGCAGTTCCTCGCCCTCTGTTACTGGCTCGCGGACATCAAAGGCTACAAGCGATGGGCCATGCCTTTCGTCGTCTTCGGCGTCAACGCCATCATCGTGTACGTGCTGTCGTCGTTAATGGAGGTTGCCCTGGACCTCCCCCTGCTGAAGAACGCGGACGGCTCGGCCGAAGGCGTGAAGGAGTACCTCTTCAATCATTTCTTCGCGACCTGGGCGTCTCCGATAAACGCGTCTCTGTTGTGGGCGCTCACCTACGTGCTTTTCTGGTGGGTCTTCGCCTACGTGCTTTATAAGAGAAGGATATTCGTCAAGGTCTGATCTAGCCCGGGGTCCTGCGACGGGCTCACCGCATCAGCATCGCGCGGACGGGACGGTAAAAAGCTTTCACATTTTAACTCTGAGCGCCCGGGGGTCTGGGAAACAGGCGTTCAGGGCATGGGGCGGAACATGGAACTCAACCTGTTGGATTGGATAATCATCGCACTCTACTTTCTCTTCAACCTGAGCATCGGGCTCTACTATGCGCGCAGGGCGCGCGGCAGCACGTCGGAGTTCTTTCTGTCGGGGCGAGACGTGCCGTGGTGGCTCGCGGGCACTTCGATGGTCGCCACGACTTTCGCGGCCGACACTCCGCTTGTGGTTACGGGCCTGGTCGCCGCGAGTGGCATAGCCGGCAACTGGCTATGGTGGAATTTCGTTATGAGCGGAATGCTGACCGTGTTCCTTTATGCCAGGCTATGGAGAAGGGCCGGAGTCATGACGGATGTGGAGTTTGCCGAGTTGAGATATTCCGGCAAGCCCGCCACCTTCCTGCGAGGATTTCGCGCGCTCTACCTGGGCCTCCCCATAAACTGCATCATTATGGGATGGGTCAACCTTGCGATGGTCAAGATCCTTCAGGTCTCGCTCGGGCTCGATAAGCGCGGGGCCATTATCGTAGTGATCGGAATGTTGCTCTTCACGGCTTTTTATACGACCATATCGGGATTGTGGGGAGTGCTCGTCACCGATCTTTTTCAGTTCGTGCTCAAGATGGGAATGGTCGTGGTGCTTGCCATCCTGTCGGTTCGCGCGGTCGGCGGGATCGACGCTCTCAAAATGAAGATAGACGCACTCGACGCGGCGAGCGGGCAGTCCGGCTCCCGCCTCGCTTTCTTTCCCGACATGAATTCCGCGTGGATGCCGGCCCTGACCCTCTTCGTATACCTGGCCGTCAACTGGTGGGCGAGCTGGTACCCCGGGGCCGAGCCGGGCGGCGGCGGCTACGTCGCGCAGCGGATCTTTTCCGCTAAAGACGAGAGGCACGGAGTGCTTGCAACGCTCTGGTTCAACATCGCTCACTACGCGCTCAGGCCGTGGCCCTGGATCCTCACGGCTCTGGCCTCTCTCGTCCTCTACCCGAACCTTGTAGACAAGGAGGCCGGCTACATCCAAACGCTGATGGACCCCAACGTCTTCCCGACCTACCTGCGCGGCTTCATGCTCGCCGCATTCGCCGCCGCCTACATGTCTACTATAGGCACGCAATTGAACTGGGGCGCTTCTTACGTCATCAACGATTTTTATCGCCGCTTCGCCGTGCGCGATAAGGCCGAGCGCCACTACGTCATCGCCTCCCAGCTCGTGACTATGTTGCTGATGGTCGTCTCTCTGATCGTCACGCTGAACCTGGAGACTATCGGAGGCGCGTGGAAGTTCCTGCTGGCGATCGGAGCGGGCACGGGTCCCGTGCTGTTGCTGCGCTGGTTCTGGTGGCGAATGAACGGGTGGTCCGAGGTCTCCGCCATGGCTACGGCGACCGTGACCTCGGTCTTCCTGCAACTGATCTACCCGAAGTGGGACAGCGGTGATCCTACCCAGTTCGCTTACCTCATGCTTGCGACGGTGGGTATTACCTCTGCCGTCTGGCTCACGGTCACGTTGATTACTCCTGCCGAGCCGATGGAGAAATTGATAGCCTTCTACCGGCAGGTGCGCCCGGACGGGCCGGGCTGGAAGCCCGTGGTGGCGGCGGCAGGCCTGGTAAAGGACGACTCGATGGGGGGGCTCGCCGTACAGTTCGCGAACTGGATACTCGGGTGTATCCTGATCTATGCCTCTCTGTTCGGCATAGGCGCGCTCATATTCAAGCACTGGCTGGCCGCCGTGATCTATATCCCGATAGGCATCGTAGCCGCGACGCTCATATCGCGGAACCTTTCGCGAGTGGGATGGAAGGATGTGGCGGCAAAAGCGACCGGGGATTAGCCGCACGAGGGGCCGGGTCAGACGTTACACCGCGCCGCCTCTGACCCGCTCAGGGAACGCGCAGCTCGTGCATGGCGAGGATGGATATGGTCGTCGGGATTCCGTTCTCGACCCCGACCTTGATCAAGGCTTGAAAGTATCGCGGCGGCTCGCCCGAATCGAGTACCTGCTCCAGGCGCTGGTTGAGCTGCTCCAGGTAGCTCCTGTTCGTGATATATTCGGCCGCCGCTTCGGTTCCCTGGCTGTAGACGCCGGCGAGAGACATTATCTCGTTGGAGTCCGAAATGCCCGGCTTTACGGTGATGAGGGCATAGTCGACGAGCAGGCTTCCGGTCCGCCTGTCGAACTGGGGGATGTATTCCGGCTCCTCACCCGTCTGAAGGTTGCGGTTCTCTATAGTGCCCTTGCTTGTGAAGGCGAAGTCTTCGCCCTTCGTCAGCTTGCTGGACCATTCGTTGACCCAGACGCCTCCGAGCAGGATCACGTTATGTTTCTTCAGGTCTTCGGCGCTGAGGGTGCGGCTCTGCTTGAGCAGGACGTTCCTGCCCGCTTTGCTGAAAAAATCGGTCAGGTAGAAGAGCCCGATGGCCTCGCCCATGCCCGTGTAGGCGTTCGTGCTGAGGATCAGACGCGGAGCGTGATTCCGCTCCACTATGGCGGCCTCCCCGTTACGGGATGCCGCCATGTCGTTTCCCACCCCTCCCGATTCCTTGATCGATACTTCCGGGTTGGTGACGAACTTGTCTTCTAGCGATTTTGCCGCCCCGGGCGCGAGCGGGATCGAATCCTTTATCACCGCCTCCGGGTCGCTCGGATTGGTGAATCGCAGGACCGGCGGGTTGCTCAATATAACAAGCGGCGGGTTATCATCTTTAAGGAAGGTCGCCCACATCTGGCCGTAGGTGGCGGGATCCTTGGCGGTTTCGGCCTCGGAGACTTTCTGCCGCATCTGCCGGTTGGACAGCACCTGGAGCAGCAGGGCGACCGCGAGGCAGAAGATGGCGATGCCCATGGCGATCATGCCGATGGTCACGCTGCGGCGGCTCGTCTCGGCTTCGGCTTCGGGCAGAGCGGGCAAAGGCGATTCGGCAATGGCCGCGGCCTCGGGCTCGACGATCTGGCGCGAAAAGACGGGCTGGTAATTGCCCGCGGGGATCTCCAGGCGGATGGGGTCGGCCGCCCCCTCATTTATATAGTAGATCTCAAGTTTCTTGCGTATCTCGTGCGCGAAGACCCGCACTATGGGGTCGTGCGAAGGGTTATAACTCTTGTCGCGGCCGAAGACGTCATACCCCAGTATGTACTCGTTGAGCTCGTGCGCCCGCCCTTCGAGATAGAAATCGCATATCCTCTGGAGGAATTTCTTTTTCTTATGGGCGTTGACGAAATACTTGCTGCACAAAATCCGGTCCAGCGCCTGGCGCACGTCTTCCGCGTCAGGGGCCGACGGCGGCTCTTTTACCATGTCGGTCTTCATTAATCAGCTCCCGGCTTTAGAAGCGAAAACAGACACTCGGCCTGATCAGGAAAGACGCTCCGTGACGATGCAAGGAGTTCCCGCCGAACCTGAAATGCCCGCTTCTCTCCTCATGCGATGAATCCGTTCCGCGCTCCGCGCTCGGGCCATTCCGCCCGCCCTTCGATGTGCGGAGCCTGGCACTCATCGCATATCATCCGGCCCACTTGCTCTTATACCCTATAAAAAGGGCGTTTGAATGTTACATTAACGCGTTAGTTTACCGTAAGTCGCTTGATTATATCTCTGAATAGGTTTAATTTAGCCACCAAGCACGGAATCTTTACTGCTAAGACTGAGCTAAACGACAAGGCGCTGCCGGAGGCCTTATTTTACGCCCGGAAGCAAGCGCTGACAATGGTAGAGTTCGGGTTGAATGTTTTGCTTGGTTGCTTGTAAGAAATCTAAGGACACATGAGTTGAAATCAAGCATTGTACGTCCGAGAGACGGAAAGGACTTAAGGAGACGCTATATATGCTAAGCAAACGGAATCCGCTCGGCCTGGGAAGGGTCATTTTCCAGGCGGCGCTGCTATTGTTGGGCACGGGCTTCCTGATGGGAGCGTATGCTCAGTCTACGACTGTAGGAACTATCAGCGGCACCGTACGAGATGCGAGCGGTGCCATCGTCCCAAACGCGGAAGTAACGATAAAAGAAGAGAACACGGGATTCATGCGGACCGTCAACACCGGGAGCGACGGGATTTACTCGGCTCCCAGTCTGCCTGTCGGCCGCTATACCGTGAGCACGTCTCCTCAGGGCTTCAAGACGACGGTTGCCAGCGTCGAGCTGCACATCAGCGAGAATCTCACCGTCAATTTAACCCTTGAAGTCGGGCAGGTGAGCGAGACCGTCAACGTGACGGCCGAAGCCAGCACGGTAGAGACGCGCAGCGGGAATGTCAGCAGCCTCATTTCGGAGAAGCAGGTGACGGAGTTGCCCCTGAACGGGCGCAACTACGCGCAGCTGGCGCTTCTGGTGCCGGGCGTTTCGCCCGTGACTCAATCGGGAGCGGGCGGCGCGTTCAGGACCGGCGGCACCGGACTCGATTCGGGCGTCGATATGTCCGTCAACGGCAACGGCTCGAACAACAACATGTGGACCGTTGACGGCGTCAACAACATGGACGTCGGCTCTAACCGAACGCTCCTGGTCTTCCCGTCCGTCGACTCCATCCAGGAGTTTCGCGTCGAGCGCAACAGCTTCTCGGCGGAGTTCGGGCAGGCGCAGGGCGCCGTCATCAACCTGATCACCAAGGGTGGCGGCAACGAGTTTCACGGCAGCCTCTTCGAATTCATCCGCAACGACGCGTTGAACGCCAACGACTTCTTCCTCAACAGGCTGGGCCAGGAAAAAGGCAAGTTGCGCTACAACAACTTCGGCGGCAACTTCAGCGGCCCGATCATCAAGAACAGGGTCTTCTTCTTCTGGTCGGAAGAGTGGCGGCGCGAGCGGCGCGGGCAAGTGCTCACGGGCCGCGTTCCCACCCTGGCGGAGAGGACCGGAGATTTCAGCGGGGCCCTGACGGGGCCGCTTCCGCATATCCCGGGCCTGCCCTGCACCGCTACCAATACGACGGGCTGCTTCCCGGGCAACCGCATTCCGCAATCCCAGCTCAGCCCGGCGGGACTTGCGCTGTTGAGCGTCTACCCGGCTCCCAATTCGCCGAATCCCACGGCGGCGGGCGCCAACTGGGCGCTTGCGCCTCTGCAGCCGGTCAACACTCGCCAGGACCTGATCCGCGGTGATGTGAGCATCACCAACAACATGAACCTGATGGTCCGATACATAAATGAAAACTGGACCCACGGCGTGGCCTCGGGCAACTTCTGGGGAGACACCCCCTTCCCGACCTTATCGTCGGATTGGGACCAGCCCAGCAACAGTTTCGCCATCAAGCTCACGAACACCTTGAGCGCGACGGCCGTCAACGAGTTCCAGTTCTCGCGAGCCGGTAACGACATCACGATCAATACCAGCCCGCAGAGCCAGGGGCTCTTCGATGAGATCGCCTCGAAGTTCCCCACGGTCTTCCCGGAGAACGATAATGTCGTGCCCAGCCTTTTCTGGGGTCCGGGCGGGTACAACGACCTGTGGCATCAGGCGCCGTGGGCGAATCACGAAGACCTCTTCATATGGAAAGACGACTTCTCGAAGGTGAAGGGCTCGCACGACCTCAAGCTCGGCGCGCTCTACAGCCACAACATCAAGGACGAGCCGGGCGGCGGCGCGGCCGGCGGCAACGTATCGGCCGCGATTCAAGGGTGTGGCACGCATACGGGCAACTGTATAGCCGACCTGCTGGTCAGGGACCTGCCTCTCGTCAATTACGTGGAGCAGGACCACACGGAGATAGCAGAAGGCCGCTGGCATGACTTTGAATTTTACGTGAACGATACCTGGAAGATGCGCCCGAACGTCACGCTGACTCTGGGCATGCGTTATTCAAGGTACCCGCAGGCCTACGCCGATGACGACCGCATCTCTAACTTCATCCCGAGCTTCTATAACGGCACGGACTTTCGTAGCGGCTTGATCACGGCGGATCAATCCGATCAGTTCGATCTGCCTCGGTCTCTCGTGAAGAACTACAACAGGGGCTTCCAGCCTCGGCTCGGCCTTGCCTGGGATGTCTTCGGGGACGGCAAGACAGCGGTTCGCCTGGGCTTCGGGCGCTTTATGAGCCGCTCGAACGTCATCGAAGACGTGCTGCGCATGACGTCCAATCCTCCCTGGGTCACATCGGTAGACACGGGCTGGGGCGGGTCCGCAGAGACGGCGACGCTGGCCGATTGCCCGACCTGCCGGAGCCTCGACACTATCAACCCCGGTCTGAGGGATGCGGTCGCGGGAGTGAATCCCAGCGCGGGCTTCGCCGCCGTCGATACGAATTTCAGGCCGCCCGACAGCTGGCAGTGGAACCTGACGGTCTCTCGCGAGATCCTCAGCAACACGGTCTTGGAAGCTTCCTACATCGGCAACCAGGGACACCACATCTGGAGGCGCAATGTGCCCAAGAACGATGTGGCCCCCGGACCGGCTCGACAGCAGATTGCCAATATCATCGCGAACGGCGGGGACGCGACCGCTTTGCAAAACGCCAATCGCATAATACAGGGAATAGGCCCCCTCGCGACCAGCGAGTCCACGGGCAACTCCAACTACAACGCGCTCCAGGTCTGGCTCAACCGCCGCTTCTCAAGGCAGATGTCTTACTCGGTGTCCTACACCTGGTCGCATACTCTCTCGGATGTGGCTCTGACGGCCTTCACCAACTCGGTGAGCGATCCGTTCGACTACAGGATAGACTACGGGAACGCGGACCTTGACCGCAGGCACTCGTTCGTGAGCAACTTCGTTTACGTCCTGCCGTCGTTCAACCGCATGGGCTCGTTCGCAAATCACGTACTTGGAGACTGGCAGCTCAACGGGATCTTCTCCTACTTCGGCTCCACTCCCCTCGACGTGACTTCCGGAGTCAACACCCTCGGCATAGCCGCCGGCACGGGCCAGCGCCCCGACGTGGTCGCCGGACAACCTCTCTACCTCGACACCGGCGACCCGACGAGACACCTGAATCCGGCAGCCTTCGCGTTGCCTGCTCCGGGCAGGATCGGCAACCTGGGTCGCGGCGTCGTGCGCGGGAAGTCCATCAAGAACGTCGATTTCTCCGTCAACAAGAATTGGAGGCTGGGCGAGCGTTATAACCTCCAGTTCCGCACGGAGTTTTTCAATCTCTTGAACCATCCCAATTTCGTCGGGTTCGATACGGCCCTGAATTTCCAGGGCAACCGGACCCAGGCGAATTACGGCAGGCCGCAAAATGCGTCGTTCGGTACTCTGAACGCCACGCAAAATCACCGGGAGATCCAGTTCGGACTGAAGTTCAACTTCTGATGCACTGGAGCCGGCCGAAACTGGACGGAGGGCTGAGTCAAACCATTCAGCCCTCCGTCCGAACTTTTATAGAAGGCAAGGCGGCTAGCTGCTCGCATCTGTCTCCTGTCCGCCTCTTTTATCTCTCAGATCTCAATCGCTCCGACACTAAGGCCCGGCTCTGTCGGACACAAGAATTCAGAGAGCATCTCGCGCCGGTCGGCAAATGGCCGATCACAGGTTGCCGAAGCCGTCTTGCTCCTGAGTTGTTTAAGCAGTAGAACTGCTTTAATATCTTTCCGATCGATATTTATATTCCCTGATCAAAGCCGTGTTTACTGCATTATTAAAGTACCCTTATCCGCATCGCTCCACGTTTGCCTCTCTGAGCGGGAACGCGCTCTATGGCCAGCTCAAAGCCGCCGCTCCCGCGGTAAGCCGATTGGCGGTCTTCGCGACCCTCTTCGCCGCCCTGGTTACTCCGGCCGCGCAAGGGCAGGAGAGCCCTTCCGTGAAACGGATCGAGCAGGCGGCAACGCTCATTCGGGACAATCGAATCGCGGAGGCGGAGCTGCAATTAAACTCCATATTGAAAGTCGCGCCGAACGATGCCGCGGCGCTCAACCTGCTCGGCACGGTTCGGGCAAAGCAGGGGAGGCTGGACGAAGCCGAAACGCTCTTCTCGCGAGCCATCCGCGCCGATAAGCAACTGGTCGGGGCTCACATGAATCTGGCTTACCTCTATCTTCTCAAGAGGGCGCCTGAGAAGACGGCTTTGGAGCTGAAAGAGGTGCTTCGCCTTGACCCTGACAACGCCGATGCCCTCCATAAGCTCGCCTGGCTGCTGCTGTCACAAGGCCGTCTTGACGAGGGAATAACCCTTATCGAAGCGGCGGAAAAGACGAATCCGCTGCCGGCCTCTTTACTGGCCATGCTCGGCGATGCGTACTTAAAAAAGGGCGTGGCGGCAAAGGCGGAAGAGAGTTATCTTCTTGCGCTCGACCGGCAGGGCGAGAATCCGGACGCGCTCATAGGCCTCGGCCTCGTCTCCCGGGCGAAGGGCGACGGGGCCGGAGCCGCCTTATACCTCGGCCGCGCCCGGGGCGTAATCACCGATTCGCCCGACCTCCTCTATAAATTCGCGATGGCGGCGCTCAATTCGAATCTGAACGGAGACGCGATGGCGGCACTCAAGCGGGCCATCGAGCTTCAGCCCGCCGAGCCGTCTTACCATCTCCTTTTAGGCATAACGTGGCTCAGGAAACCCGACCTCCAGGAGGCTGAACAGGCCTTCCGGGCTTCTCTAAAGCTCAGCCCCAACAACCCGTCCGCGCAGATGCACCTCGGCTATACTCTGCTGAAGCAAAAAAAGTTTGCGGAAGCGCGCGGGTGGCTGGAGAAGAGCGTTCAGAAAGATACCGGCACGCCCGAATCTTTCTACTACCTGGGCCTGATCGCGCAGGAACAGAGGGAAGACGAGCAGGCCGTAAAACTCCTTGAAAAGGCCATCCAACTCGCTCCTTCATTTGCGAACGCGCACATAGCCCTTGGCTCAACCTATCTGAAGCTCAAGAATTATCCGCGCGCTCAACAGGAGCTTGAAATCGGCGTGAAATTGAGCCCGGACGATTCCAAGGCGCACTATAACCTCGCCATGCTATATGCCCGGCTCAAGGACAATGAGCGGGCGCAGGCGGAGATGCGAATCGTCGAAAGGCTCAAGAGCAGCGGGAAGGGGCAGGAGAAAGACGGCGACGCCTCTGCTCCCTCGACTCCGAGCCCTCGCTAGGCAACGGATGATTCATCGGAGGGGCTCGCGAGAAGGTCTTATTCACATCGGAACCACGAGTTCATATCCGGCAGGCGAACATTGTGAAGAGCAGGGTTGTTATCTTTTTACTGGTGATAATTTTCGCAGCCGATCTACCCTTCGACGCCCGGGCGCAGAAAGGGCCGGGGAAAGCGGCGGTCACCTTCGAAGAAGTACCGCCCGGCGCGAGCGGCATCACCTGGGTTCACAACAACGCACATTCGCAAGAACGATTCCTGCCGGAGACGGTCGGGGCCGGGTGCGCGTTCTTCGATTATGATAACGACGGGTGGATGGACGTCTATCTCGTCAACAGCGGGGCCTCGGATTTCTATACTCCGGCCGTCCCGATCAAGAACGCGCTCTACCGTAATAATCGGAACGGCTCATTCACGGACGTAACGGACAAGGCCGGAGTCGCGGGCGGCACCTTCGGCATGGGCGTGGCCGCCGCCGATTTCGACGGTGACGGCTGGGTCGATATTTACGTCACGAGCTACGGGCGCAATATTCTTTACCGCAACAACGGCAACGCGACGTTCAGCGACGTGACTGAAAAGGCGGGCGTGGCCGCTCCGGGCTGGTCTACATGCGCCCTCTGGTTCGACTTCGACAACGACGGCAAGCTCGACCTCTTCGTCTCCAGCTTCGTCAAATACGACAAGTCGCAGATAACTCTGTGCACGGACGAGACCAGGAGCCGCCACTACTATTGCGTTCCGCGCCTCTTCAAGCCGAGCCCGAGCCGCCTCTTTCGCAACAACGGCGACGGGACATTCGCGGACGTGAGTAAAGCCTCGGGGATCGCGGACTCTCCCGGAAAGTCGTTCGGCGCGGTCGCGACCGACGTGGACAACGACGGGCTGATGGATCTGTTCGTCGCCAATGATACGATGCCCAACTTCCTCTTCAAGAATAACGGCGGCGGCAAATTCGAAGAGATGGGATTGGGGGCCGGGGTGGCCTACAGCGAGGCCGGGAAGCCGCGCTCGGGCATGGGGGTGGACGCGGGCGATTATGACGGGGACGGATGGCAAGACCTCTTCGTCGCGAATATAGATCAGGAATTCTTCAGCCTCTATCGCAATCAGAAGGATTTGACCTTCGCCGACGAGCCCGGAGAGATCGCGCCGGCGACGCAGTTGTTGAGCGGCTGGGGCCTGAAGTTCTTCGACTATGACGGCGACGGGGACATGGACCTCTTTCTCGCCAACGGCCATCCGGACGATATGATCGAAGTGCGGCTTCCGAAGGTGAAGCACAAAGAGCCGCTGCTGTTGTTCGATAACGGCGGGGCCGGGTTCAGGAACGTGAGCGCGCAATCGGGCGCCGTCTTCTCCAGGGAATTCTCCGCGCGGGGAATGGCCGTGGGCGACTTCGATAACGACGGCGACCTGGACGTGCTCGTCTCGGTCAACGGCGATGCCCCGCTGCTGCTCCGCAACTCGGGCGGCAACCGGAACAACTGGCTCGGCCTGCACCTCGTCTCTACCAGGAGCAACCCGTCGGCCGTCGGAGCGAGCATTACCTGGCAAGCCGGCGGCGTGAGGCGGACGCGCCTGAAAACCAGCGGGGGCAGCTATCTGGCGTCGCACGATTCGCGCGAGGTGCTCGGTCTCGGCTCCGCTCCGAAGGTTGAAAGTGTCGAGATCCGCTGGCCGAGCGGTAAGGTGGACAAGCTCTCGAATTTGCCTCTTAATACATACGTGAGAGTGGTCGAAGGCGAGGGCGTTGCCAGGAACGGGGCAGCGGCCGCAAAGTGATCCGGCTTTCCGAACCGGCCTCGGTTCAGAGCGAGGCCAACAGAGGGGTTGCTTATGAGAAACCAGAGAACGCGATTAACACATTCGGCTCGCAGTCTGGCCGCGGCCGTCTTCTGGTCGATAGCCATGGCGAGCGCGTCTCTGGCTCTGCAAAGCGGGACACCGATGGGGCCGCCGCCCGGCGGTCCGAATTTAAAGGCCGAGACCCGCAACAGGGAATTGCGCGAGTCGGTGCTCCGCAACATGGACCTCGGGCCCGCGGGAGAGAAGAGGAACCAGAAACGCATCGACGAGGCCGTCGAACAGGTGAGGCAGGATTTCAGGCAGATCCAGATAGTTCGCAACGAGCTGGTGCGCAACCTCCTGGCCGAGAAGCCTCTCGACTTTAAAGTTATCTCGAACAGGGTGGGAGAGATCAATAAGCTGGCCGGCCGTCTGAAGATATATCTGCTGCCGCCGACTCCCGAGGACAAGGACAAGGCGAAGAAGAATCCGGTCGAGCTCAATGACGGGGAGATTAAGGGCGCGCTCATACAGCTTTGCAACCAGATAGTAAGATTTACCGACAACCCTGTTCTCAAAGCGCCCGGCACGGTTGATGTCGAGCAATCGTCGAAGGCGGGCGGCGATCTCCTGGGCATTATCGAGCTCAGCAACAACATAAAGAGAAGCGCCGAAAGGCTCAACCATCCGTCCAAGTAGGTACGCGACGAACGCGATCGTATTCGCGTGAAGCTTATCGGGCAGCACCTTCGCGCGCTCCGGATGTCGAACGCGCGCCGAACGAGCAATAAAAGCAGGAAAGGTTTCGAAATGTATTCTCGCCTCGCTCTCTTCCCTCTCTTGATTCTGACGGTAGCTTTTCAAGCTGCCAACGATTCAATTCAGAGGCATTACAAGGCCGCGCAGGATTTTCATAGCGCCGGAAAGTCCTCGGAGGCGGAGGCCGAGTACCGGGCGGCGCTCGGCGAGGCGTACGGCCACCTCGGTAAAATCCTGCTGGCGAGGGGGGAATACAATAAGGCCGTCAAGGCGTTCGACCGCGCCGCCTCCGGCGCGAAGGCGACCGAGGAGGTCTTGATCGATCAGGCGACCGCCTACTTTCATTCCCAGCAGTACGAGAAGGCCATCGAGCCGTTGAAGAAAGCGCTCGCGAGCAATCGGCGAAGCCCGGCCGCACATCACCTCCTCGGCAAGACTCACTTCATGCTTCGCCGGTTCGACGAGGCGGCGGGCGAGCTGGAGGTCGCTTTGAAATTCGCGCCGGGAGATTTCGATATCTCCTATACTCTCGCTCTGGCCCGCCTCAAGCAGCAGCAGCCCGCGCCCGCGCGTCAGATCTTCGCCCGCCTCTTGTCGAAGCTGGGCAACAGGCCCGAAGTCCATAACCTCTTCGGCCGGGCTTACCGGGAAACCAAGTTTCTGGACGAGGCGATCGAAGAGTTCAAGAAGGCCATCGCTCTCGATCCCAAATACCCTCGCGCGCATTACAACCTCGGCCTGTCATACCTGCTGAAAGACGGCACACTCAAGCTCAAAGAGGCCGCGGCGGAGTTCAGGACAGAGCTGGCGGCCTACCCCGACGAGTTTCTTGCCATCTATTACCTCGGGCTAGTCTGCGTCGTCGAAAGGCAGTACGAGGAAGGAGTCGGATTGCTGGAGAAGGGCGCGCGTCTCAGGCCGCAAAACCCGAACGTATTCATCTTCCTCGGCAACGGTTATCACGGCCTGGGCCAGTTCGAGAAGGCCATAGAGGCCATAAAGAAAGCGATGGCGCTCGATCCCCTCATGGATAAGGTCAGCCCTCACGCGCCGGAGGCCCATTTTCTGCTGGGCCAGTCCCTGGTCAGAGTGGGCCGCACCGACGAGGGAGAGAAGGAGCTGGAGATATCAAGAGAGCTGAAGGCCAAATCGCTTGCCAACGACCGGGAGAAGATCGTCGCTTATTTAAGAGCCGAAGAATACAAGAACGGGCAGGTGATTCAGGGAGAGATGGAGATGTCTCCGGGCAGCTCCGTCGCCCCCGACCGCGCGGCCACGGAAAAGCTCAAGGAATCCGAAGCTCTCTACAGCGGCGTCGTCGCGAAGATACACAATCAGACGGGGCTGCTCTACGCCGACCGGCAAAATTTTCAGGCGGCCGTCGAGCAGTTTCGCTCCGCCCTCGAATGGGACCCGACCCTGCCGGGGGCCAATTACAACCTCGGCCTCGCCTGCTACAAAATCGAGCTTTACAAGGAAGCCATCGCTCCGCTCGAGCTGGCGGTCAAGAGCGACCCCGCGAACGTCTCCGCCAGGCACCTCCTGGGGCTCTGCTATTTCATCGCGGAGGATTACGTAAAGGCTTCGGCGGCGCTCGCCGAAGTGCTGCCGGCGAGACCCAATAACGTCGCGCTCTACTACACGCTCAGCCTGTCGCTCATAAAGGAGGGGAAGGTGAGCGAGGCGAGCGACGTTATCCAGCGCATGCTGGCGATGAACGGAGACAGCGCACAGATTCACATCCTGCTCGGGCAGGCGCACCACGCGCAGAACGAGGACCTGAAGGCTCTCGAAGAGTTGAGAAAGGCTTCAGAGATGGATAAACGCATGCCTATGGCCCATTACTATTCCGGAATGATTCAAATCAAGCTCGGCAAGTTCGCCGAAGCCGCCCGCGAGTTTGAAGCCGAGCTCGCCATAAATCCGAAAGACCACCAGGCGAGGTATCACCTGGGGTTCGTGCTGCTCGCGCTCGGGCAGACGGAGCGCGGGATGGAGGTGATGAGGGAGGTCATCCGGCTCAGGCCCGATTTCGCGGACGCGAAGTTCGAGCTCGGGAAGGCCTTGCTTCAGCAGGGCGACGTGAAGGGCGCCATCGAAAATCTGGAGGCGGCGGCGGCGCTCGAACCGCAGAAACCGCATATCCATTACCAGCTCGGCCGCGCCTACACGGCGGCGGGGCGCGAAGCCGACGCGCAGAAATGCTTCGAGATCTTCAAGCAGCTCAAGGACAAAGAGCGTAACCGGGCCGCTTCATCCAACGCTCAGTGAGGTAGTCAGATTTGCCTTCGAGAAAATTCCTGCTAACGACGTTGATGGCCGCCCTGCTCGCGCTCGCGGCAAGGCCCCCGGCGCACGCTTTGAACGGCGTGGTCCGCTTCGCGGACGTCACCGGCCAGGCCGGCATAACCTTCAAGCACACCTCCACGCCCGAGAAGAGATATATAGTCGAGTCGATGAGCGGAGGGGTCGCGCTCTTCGATTACGACAATGACGGCAACCTCGACATCTACTTCGTGAACGCTCTTACGATGGACCTCTTGAAGTCTCCGACCGCGCCGAAGCCTCAGAGCGAGCTCTACCGCAACAACGGCAACGGTACGTTTACCAATGTGACCGCGAAAGCGGGCGTGGGCGACGCGGGCTGGGGCATGGGAGTCTGCGTCGGAGATTATAACAACGACGGCTGGGACGACCTGTACGTCACGTGTCTCGGGCCGAACAATCTCTTCAAGAATAACGGCGACGGCACGTTTACCAACGTCACCCGAGCGGCCGGCGTGGGCGACCCTCGATGGTCCACCGGGGCGGCCTTCCTCGATTACGATAATGACGGCAACCTCGACCTCTTCGTCTCTAACTACGTCGATTTCGACGTCAATAACCTGCCCTCCAACGAGAGGCCCTGCCTGTACAGAGGGATAGAGGTACAGTGCGGCCCGAGGGGGCTGAAGGGCGCGGGCGATATTCTCTATCGCAATAACGGCGACGGGACGTTCGCGGACGTAACGGCAAAAGCGGGCGTGTCCGACCCCAACGGATATTACGGGCTCGGGGTCCTGTGCAGCGATTTCGACGGCGACGGATGGGTCGACATATTC
>DATLMR010000058.1:0-11223 GCA_035537555.1 Blastocatellia bacterium | reverse complement strand
GCCCCGCCTGCTTATCACGAATAGGCTTCGACGATCATCGCGATGCCCTGGCCTCCGCCGATGCAGGCGGTCGCCAGGCCGTACTTCTTGCCTCGTCTCCTGAGCTCGAGGAGGACGGTCAGGACCAGCCTGGTGCCCGAGGCGGCCAGAGGGTGGCCGAGGGCGATGGCGCCTCCGTTCACGTTCGTCCGCTCGCGGTCGAGCCCGAGCTCTTTTTCGACGGCGAGGTATTGTCCGGCGAAAGCCTCGTTGACCTCGACGAGGTCGATATCTTCGATCTTGAGGCTCGCGGCGGCGAGCGCCTTTCGAGAAGCGGGCACCGGTCCTATTCCCATAATCTCGGGAGGGACGCCCGCTATGCCCCAGGAGACGATCCTGCCGAGCGGCCGCGCTTCGAGCCTCCGGGCACTCTCCTCGTCCGAGATTACGACCGCCGCCGCGCCGTCGACGATGCCCGACGCGTTGCCCGCCGTGACTAACCCGTCCTTAGAGAATGCGGGCTTAAGTTTTGCGAGGCCTTCTAACGTCGTCTCCGGTCTAAGGTGATCGTCGCGCTCGAAAAGGGTCGTGCCCTTGCGCCCTTTGATCTCTACCGGAACGATCTCATCTGATAGTCTGCCCCCTTCGACCGCGGCCGCCGCCCGCTTCTGGCTTGAGAGCGCGTACTCGTCCTGCGCCTCGCGCGATATGTCGTGCTTGCGGGCCAGATTCTCGGCTGTCTGCGCCATGTAATACCCGCAGTGGGTGTCGAGCAGCGCGACCATAAGAGAGTCTTCAAGCTGTCCTTCGCCGAGCCTGAAGCCCCACCGCGCCCCGCGAATCACGTGCGGAGCCTGGCTCATCGATTCCATGCCCCCGGCAAGCACGGTCCCCGCCTCGCCGAGCTGGATCATCTGCGCGCCCGAGACGATCGACTGGATTCCCGAACCGCACAGGCGATTGACCGTCAGCGCGGGCTTCTCGACCGGCACTCCGGCCTTGAGCGCGACGTGCCGCGCGCCGTAGATTGCGTCTCCCGATGTCTGCAAAGCGTTGCCGATGACGGTGTGATCGATGAGCTCGCCTGCCACGTTGCCGCGCTCCAGAGCCGCGCGAGCCGCTATAGCGCCAAGCTCGATCGCGCTCAGGTCGCGAAGCGCGCCGCCGTACTCTCCCATCGGAGTTCGCGCGGCGCTTAGAATGAGAATATCTTTTGCCATAAATCTCCCAGCTCTCTCCCTTTTTTGAACTCTTGCGCCTGGTCGGACTCCCGCAATCGAGTCCGGCTATTCCTGTCGCATCCCGAAGATATTGAGTTTGAGACCTTCGGCCCGGCATCTTCCAGGCCCTGGAAGGCCGGTTGCCGGAAATGCTGCTTGCCTTCTAAGGTACCAGAACAACCAGCGAGCTTCAAACACTTAAGCGATTGGAAGAAGTCATGTTGAAGCGTCCGGCATTGGCCACGACGGCCGGGCCGGAGATTCTAAAAAGCCGGACCGAGTGGTGGCGCGCGAACTTCATATAAGCATGTCTGATGAACCTGTGAGGCCCCTCTTCTTGCATAAAGATTCTTACAATTCAGGCACCAACCCATTTATTCCGAAACTTTCCCGATCGTTCTTGACTCTGGGCGGCCGCGGGCCCCTGAAAATTTACGGATGAGACGAATCGGGCGATGTGGCTCCGGTTGTTTTCTCACTTGCTTTCCGCTAGAATTTCATACGTAAAAGTCCAGGGCTTGCGCGACTCGGGTTGCTCCTTTGACTTTACTCCTGATGTTTTCGCCTAGGAGAGATACTGCATGAAACCAAGGAATCGTTACTGGTTGTTAGTGGTGGCCTTGATATTGCCTCTAACTTTCGCGGGAGCGCATCCCGGACAGAGAGTTTTGGGCCAGGATGATGAGTCGGCGAGCCGGCAGAAGATAGCCGAGGACTATGCCCAGGCACTGCTGGTTGCTAAAGAGAATTATGCGGGGCAGGTCGATTTCGACCGAATAAACAAGAACTCGATCCTTGGCATGCTGAAAACCCTTGATCCCCATTCTTCCTACTTCGACCGCAAGGAATGGGAAGACTTCATGAACGATCAGCGGAGCCGGTATTCCGGCATCGGCGCGACTATCGTTCAGCGCAACGACAAAGTCTACATCATGTCGCCCTTCGACGGGACTCCCGCATATCGCGGCGGCCTGCGCTATGGCGATCACATCATTCAGATCAACGGCGAATCGACCGAGGGGTGGAACGTCTCACAGGTTTCGAGCAAGCTGCTCGGGCCGGAAGCGACGCCCGTCACGGTCAAGGTCCGGCGGCTCGGCGCGAGCGAGCCCGTCGATATCGAGCTCAAGCTGGTTCGGGGCATCGTTCCCCAGCCTTCGATCGCCAACTACTTCATGGTCGGCAACGGCGTCGGCTACATCAACCTCCAGCGCGGCTTCAACACGACCACCCACGAAGAGATGCGCAACGCTCTGGCGGACCTGCGCGAACAAGGCATGACCTCGCTCATCCTCGACCTTCGCGGGAACCGGGGCGGCCTTGTCGATCAGGCCTGGAAGGTCTCGAACATCTTCCTGTACAAGGGCCAGAAGGTAGTCTCGATGCGCGGCAGGCCCGGGGTCTTCCCGCCCGTCGAGCGCGCGGCATTCAACAACACGCCGGATGATTACCCGCTGGTCGTGCTCATCGACCGGGGCTCGGCCTCGGCATCGGAGATAGTCGCGGGCGCTCTTCAGGACCACGACCGCGCGCGCATCGTCGGCGAAAATTCATTCGGCAAGGGCCTGGTTCAAAATGTCTTCCAGTTGAGGGACGGCTCCGGCCTGACCCTTACGACCGGCAAGTACTACACGCCCAGCGGGCGCTTGATCCAGCGCGAGTACGCGGGCAAGTCGCTCTACGATTATTACCTCCAGCGCGGCGACAAGGAGGCCGTGCAGAAGACCGAAGAGAAGCAGACGGATGCAGGCCGGACGGTCTACGGCGGCGGCGGGATAGATCCCGATGTCCCGGTCAAGATTCCGGCGAAGGAACTCGAAATGCGCCGCGTCTGGACCGAGCCGGTATTCCAGTTCTCGCGCACGCTGGCGGCGGGCCAGATCCCGGGCCTGAACGAGTTCAAGATCGACCGCTCGGCCGACCACTCGCATCGCCTGGCCGCGAGTGAATATGTTGTCACCGACAAGGTGCTGGCGGCTTTCAAGGAGTACATCCGCCAGAACAAGGACCTCAAAGCCGATCCGGTTCGGGCGGACAAGGACGCGGCCTGGATCAAGCGGCAGATTCGCTACGAGATCGTTACCGCCGCCTACGGCCAGGAGATCGCTTATCAGGTGCTTCTCGAAGGCGACCTCCAGATGCAGACCGCGATCACGGAACTGCCCAAAGCCAAGAACATGGCCGAAGACATTCGCCGCACTCGGGCGGCCGCCCGCAGCGGTGAAATGCGCAGGAACTGACGCTGCCGAAATCGAGGGCTTAGAGGCGACAGAGCCTCGCGGCCCGGTAAACCGGCCTCCCAAATCGCGGCCCGAACTTGATTCGGGCCGCGATTCTCTTTTCCCTCTCGACGCGTCTCGCCCTGCGAGAACCGGCCCGCCCCTATGCTATAATCAGGCCAGTTCCGAGGGCACGGGAGGCCTCATTGGAAGATAACAGGCTCGATCAAACGCAAACGGTTCGGCTCTGGACCAAGGTGGTATTGCGGGTCCTCATACTGCTCCTTCTATTCTACATCGCGATGAAGATGGTCATCCTGCTCAGCAACGTGCTCTTGCTGCTGGTCCTCTCCATCTTCTTCTGCTACATGATCGCTCCGTCCGTCAGGCTCCTGGAGCAGCCGATCTATGTCGCGGGCCGGGAGATCAGGGTGCCTCGCAGCGTGTCGATCCTCCTGATTTACCTGGTGATCGGGCTGTTGCTCGCGGCGGCTCTTCAACTCCTGATCCCGATCCTGTGGGAACAGGGGACGGAGCTGGGCAGGAACCTTCCCCTCTATATCACGAGCGGGGCCGACTCCGTAAGCAAGACCTTCAACGACGCGAACAGCCTGCTTCGCCAGTTTAAGTTGCCCGAGCAGTGGAGGGGTTATCTCCTCGGGCAGGCTACCCACCTCGGAGAGTCTTTTATCCCGTGGCTGGAAGCTCTGCTTAAAGGAATGCTCGCCAACCTTCCGTACCTGCTCTGGATGATCCTCGTCCCGATCCTCTCCTTCTTCATGTTGAAGGACGCCTCGGCCTTCGAGCGGTGGGTCGTCGATCTCATGCCTAACGACCGGTTGAAGAAGCGCGCCCACTGGCTCCTGCTCGATGTCAGCCATACGCTGGCCGCCTACATCCGCGCGCAGATTACGGCCTGCATAGTTGTGGGTTGTCTCGTGACGGTCGGATTCGGGCTTATCGGAGTGCCTTACGCGCTGGTGCTGGGGCTGCTCGCGGGCTTGCTCGAGTTCATTCCGCTCGTCGGCCCCTTGCTCGCGGCGACCATAGCTACGACTCTGACCCTCACCAGCTCCGGCAAGATGGCTCTAATCGTCGTGCTGTTCCTGGTGATCCTCCGAGTCGCCCAGGACTACATAATATACCCGCGTATCGTCGGACAGGGGATCAAGATGCATCCGGTCGTGGTCGTGGTGGCGATCCTCGCCGGAGCGGAAGTCGGCGGCCTCACGGGTATCTTTCTCGCGATCCCTTTCGTCGGCCTGATGATCGTCGCCTATAACCACTACACCGCGTACAAGAGGATCGAATCCATCAAGCCGGCTCCTCCGGCTGAAGCGCCGGAGCCCGAACAGAAGCCGCTCCTCACCGCCCCGGCTTCCACGGCCAGTCTATTGGACAATTGAGCCGGTCAACTTCCTTGCTTTGAGTTGGCCCTGTGAGAGAAGGAGGAAGATGAGCAAGCAAATAGCCATAGCGGCTTCAAAGGGTGGGACCGGCAAGACCACTACCACCTGGAATCTCGGATTCGGCCTAGCCCTGGCAGGCGCTCGCGTGCTCCTGATCGACGGAGACCCGCAGGACAACCTCCGCCTGATCGCGGGCTTCGACCAGTCGCCCGCGACTCTAGCCTCGGTCCTCGAAGGCGGACCGGTCGAGCCTCTCGAGATGAGAGAGGGCATGTGGTTATTGCCCTCCGGAGGGCGTCGCCTGGCCTCGGCCCTTTCGTCGCCCGACAACCTGCGCGCGATTACGAACCCGCTCAGGCGCGTGATAAGTTCGTGGGCGTTCGAGAACGCCGATTTCGTCCTGTTCGATTGCCCCCCGGAATTCGGGCGCATGACTCAGGCCGCGCTCAGCGTATCCGATTATCTCCTCGTCCCCTGCATCTCGACGTGGCTCGGCCTCCGGTCAATCGAGCAGATGATTCAATTCGTGGACTCGCACTCGCGAGAGGCCCGAATCGATAACGATAGGATCGGCATCGTTATGACCTTCTATACGACCCGGCGCGCGGGACCGGAAGCCGTCAGGCAGGAGGCGAAGAAGATCTTTCGCACCCGTCTGCTCCGCTCCTTCATTCGCGAACGCACGGAGCTCGACTATTCCCAGGAAGCGCACAAATCCGTGTTCGAATACGCGCCCCATAGCGACGGCGCGCAGGATTATACGGCGCTGGTCAAAGAGGCGATCAAGCGCGTCGGCTGATCCCGGCGAAGGGCCGTCCATCCACCCGTCGCAAAGAAGGGAAGCGCTCCCGCCCTCTTAACATCCGCCTTCATTGTTGCAATAGGTCCTCAAGAGCAGGATCAGTATTATCGCCGCCGCGATTCCCACTCCGATGGCTATCTTCGCCCCGGTCGACAGATTTTGCCCTTTTACCTGGGCCACGTCCGGGTAGGCGACGACGGTGGCCGCGCCGGTATTCGGATGAGTGACGACGAAGGAGTTCTCTCCCGCCTCGCTGATGTACCCGACAAGCCGGGTCTTGTCTCGCAGCTTGAGCGCGACGCGCGAATCTTTTCCTACTCCGAGTTTGAATATGCCCTGCTTTACCTTGGCAGCCTGTTTGGATTGTCGGTCGGCCTCGCTCTTTGCCAGCGCAGTCGTGGTGCCGAAGTGAAGAAGTGAGAGTGCCAGCAAACACGAAAGAACCTTCATATACATACCGTTTTCCTCCGGAAGTGATATTGGTCGAGCTGAGAATGCTCGACATACTAACACATGTCCGCCTTCGGGCAGCGGACTTTCCAGAGGAAGCGGCCTCTCCGGCCCGTCGCGGGCGAGGCCTTCGACGAGGCGGCACGCGAAATCTCAATCGTCCTTGCCGCCAAGGTGCTGTTCGATGAAGGTCTCGGCCTCCGCCTCGATTATCTCTCCCGACACCGTATGGACATGGTGGGCCAGTATCCCGCCCCGCGCCCGCTCGATCTCCCGGGTGCCTATGATCACGTGGAAGGGGGTGCCCCATTTCCTCGCGTCCCCCGCCTGCTTGCGGTACCTGTAATGCGACGATTCCTTGCGCGCCTTCAAACGGTCCGTCTCCACGACGACCGGGAAATCCGCCCCTATTCGGTTGACGTAAATGGCGATCTCCTCAGGCTTGGAGTATTCTGAAACGGCCACGACTCCCAGCCCCCTGTCCCGGTACTTGTCGTAGAGACGCTTTATGACGTGGGCGTTCCTGTTGCTGTTCTCGCACCATCCGGCGATGTAGCTGACTATGATCAGTCTCTTGTCTCCCGCGTAATCATGCAGGTTAAACGGGCGCCCGTCGTAGGTCTTGAGCGTGAAGTCCTCGAAGTCGAGCTTCCGCTCCACGATGGGGGCGGGCTCCGGGTCGCTGGCCGGCGAAGTCGCCCTGGAGCGCGCGGCCGGATTGTTGCCTGCCATCGGAGCAAGCAGCAGGCCCGCCGTCATAGCGATCGATGAAAGAGCGCGGCGTATTAGCATAATTCCTCCTCTATGTTTATACTCTAGGCGGTAAACTGACGGTTATGCAAACATATGGCGATCATCATTTTTCCGGGAAGCTGTTCATCGTCGAAGGGATCGACGGCTCGGGTAAATCGACGCAGCTCAGCCTGCTGAGGCAATGGCTCAAGCGGGAAGGCTACATGGTCTTCTTCAGCGAGTGGAACTCGTCTCCGCTCGTGAAAGAGACGACCAGGAACGGCAAGAAGAAGCAGATGCTCACGCCGACCACCTTCTCGCTCATTCATGCGACCGACCTTGCCGACCGCATCGAAAGGCACATAATCCCGCCGCTCAAGGCCGGAGCGATCGTTCTGGCTGACCGCTATATCTATACGGCCTTCGCCCGCGACGGCGCGCGGGGCGTGAGCCCCTCGTGGGTCCGCGAGCTCTACAGGTTCGCCGTCAAGCCGACACTCGCCTTCTACTTTCGCGTGCCTCTCCAGGTTGCAATGAAAAGAATTCTGGGTGCGCGGGCAGGTTTGAAGTATTACGAGGCGGGAATGGATCTCGACCTGTCGGATGACATCGAAGAGAGCTTCAAGGCCTTCCAGGGGATGATCGGGGAGAGATACGAGCAGATGGTCGACGAGTTCGGGCTTACCGTGATGGACGCCACGCGATCGATCGAACAGCAGCAGAACGAGATGCGCCTTATAGTTGAGCGCGAGCTGAAGGGCGTGCCGAAGAAAGCCGCCCACAATCTCGAGCTCGGAGAGGGCTGATCAAGCTTGAAAGAAGAGAGCGAACCGCACAAATTCGAGTACTACGGGGAAGGCTTGCCGGGCGTCGACCTCAACGACCTCCACGGCCGCCTGATAGTCATCGAAGGGCCTGACGGAGTGGGCCGCTCCACGCAGGTCTCTCTGCTCAAGCCGTGGCTGGAATCGAACGGCCACGCGGTCCTGGACACGGGGATGACTCGCTCCGCGCTGGCCGGGAAGGGGGTCAAGCAAGCCAAAGGGGGCTTCACGCTCGGCCCAATCTCTCTAACGCTCTTCTACGCGACCGACTTCGCCGACAGGCTTGAAAACGAGATGGTCCCCGCGCTCCGCGCCGGGTTCATCGTTCTTACCGACCGGTACATCTACTCTCTCATCGCGCGCGCGATCGTTCGCGGGAGCAATCCCGACTGGATCAAATCAGTTTACGGCCTCGCGCTGAAGCCCGACGCCGTCTTCTACATGCGGGCGGGCGTCGCCGATCTAATCCCGAGAGTCCTCAGAAGCACGACGGGCTTCGACTACTGGGAGTCGGGCATGGACATGCATCTGGGCCAGGATATGTTCGACAGCTTCGTCGAGTACCAGACTCGAATGCTCACGATCTTCGATTCCATGACCGGAGAGTATGGCTTCGAGATCATCGACGCCACCGAGCCGCCGGAGTCAATCTACAGAGCCCTGCAACATCGCATCGGCCGCATTCTTCGAGGGATGTCTTAAGCGGGCAGCCCATGCACCCTCGCGTATCTCATGGCCCGTATCGACCGGACTTCGACCCTCATGCTTCCGCCGCAAGCATCTCTTCCAGCTCTCTCCCCGTGACCCGGTAGCTCTCATTGCAGAAATGGCAGGTCAGCTCGGCCCCGTTGTCCTTGCTAAGCATGTCCCGCACTTCTTCCCGCCCCAGAGCGGCGATTATCTGGAGCGCCCTTTCGTGAGAGCAATGACAATGGAAGCGAGGCTCTTTCTCTTCAAGCACGCGCAGGTCGAGATCGCCCAGAACTTTCTGGAGCATCTCGGCCGGACTCATCCCCTCGCGCACCATCTCCGTCGCGTGCGGGGCCAGGGGAATGGCCCGCTCGAGGTGCGAGACCAGCTCTTCATCCGCGCTCGGCATCACCTGAATGATGAAGCCCCCGGCGGCCGCGACCCGCAGGCGATCGAGCTCGAACTCGGGAATCCGGGCGTCGAGGACGGCCGCCGAGTGATCGCCGTTTCGGTCTAAAGCGACCAGCACCCCCAGGCTCACGGCAGAGTTGATCTGCTCTGACTTGGCGAGGTAGTAAGAGAGGTCCTCGCCGATCTCCCCCGATATTATGGGGACCGAGCCGCGATAAGGCTCCTTATGAAGCCCGATCTCGAATCCCGCGTCCCTCGTGACGTAGAGAGTCCCTCCGCCTACGATGGACCGCACGTCGAGCTTGCCGTGGGGGTTCATCTCCGTGGCGTCGGCCTCCGGATTAGAGACGTACCCGCGCACGTTGCTGTGGGCGTCGGCCTGAGCGATTATGGTGCCGATAGGCCCGTCGCAATCGAAGTGAACGGTTATCTTTTCGAGGTCCTTGTGCCCCGCCCCGATCAGAAGGCCTCCCGTCAGAGCGCGCCCGAGGGCGGCCGACGCCGTGGGAGACGTCCGGTGGCGGCGGCAGGCTTCGCCCACGAGGTTAGTCGTCACCGCTGCCATGCAACGGAGCTGATCGTCTGCTGCAATCGCGTGAATGAGCTTGTCTTGATCCAACCCTGTTCCCCTTTGTTGCGGTTCCAGCTCGCCTGACTCGCGCTCAGCTCGCGCACTTGCGAGATTGATCCGTAATCAGGCCTATCGCGTGAGGAAGACAGCTTCGGATGGCCGTGAAGTTCTCGACCGCCCCGCGCTGGCTTCCAGGCAAGTTGATTATCAGCGTGCGCCCCCGGATGCCGCAGACCGCCCGCGAGAGCGGCGCAAGCGGGGTCGAGTCCAGGCTCTTCAGCCTCATCAGCTCGGCGAGCCCCGGGGCCTCGCGTTCGATCACGTCCTTCGTCGCCTCCGGCGTGTTGTCGCGCGGGGCAAAGCCCGTCCCGCCCGTCGTGCATATGAGGTTCACGTCTCCGCGCTCCGCGTACGCTCGAAGCCTCGCGGCTATCAATTCGCGGTCGTCCGAGACGATCTCCGTCGCCGCTATCCGGCAGCCGAGTTTC
The DNA here is from genome assembly GCA_035537555.1 of Blastocatellia bacterium. GTDB lineage: Bacteria > Acidobacteriota > Blastocatellia > UBA7656 > UBA7656 > DATLMR01. The sequence goes on along the minus strand of DATLMR010000058.1, from coordinate 1,428 downwards.
TCAAGCTCCGCTACCGTGGCCGGTCCCGATTTATCTTCCCGCTCGCCCCGTGACGCGGAATCGCTTATGGTCAGGACGACGGCCACAATCTCTACTTTCGCCATATAGTTTGCTCCCGCGAGCCCTCGGCTGTCTGCTGTCCGGCTAGCCTTGAGCCGGACAGCAGATAGTATCTCAGCCCGGAACGGAGTTTGTAAAATACCCCGGCCGCTCGGCCTAGAGCGTATTGAGAGGGATGATGGCCTGCGGGGTGTAGATCGACCCGGAGGGGTTCAGGTCGCTTCGCATCACGATGACTTCGCGGGCTTCGAAGGCTTCCGGCTCGAAGCCGGTCGCGATCAAGTCTTCCGCGAGCCGCGCGGCATTTTGCGGGGCGCGCAGCCTCGCAATGGTCAGGTGCGGAGAGAACCTCTTCGCCTCTCGGGGGAAGCCTTCGCGGGCGAGCGAGTCTTCTATCCGTTTATGGAGCGTTGAGAGCTCGTCGGGCATTCCGGCGAGCCCCACCCACAGCACGCGCGGGCTCTTAGTGGAAGGGAAGCATCCCACGGCGCCCACCGTGACCTGAAACCGGCTCGTGGAGCCGCTTGCGCGCTCCACGGCGTCGCGCACCCTGTCGAGGCGGGAGCTTTCCACGTCGCCGAGGAACTTCAAGGTGAGGTGAATGTTTTCGGGCTTGACCCAGCTCGCCTGCGCGTCGATCCGCCTCATCGACTGCTGGAGCGCGCCGATGCGCTCTTTGATGCTCGCCGGGATCTCGATGCAGATGAAGGTGCGCACTCCATCTCTCATATTATCTTTGCCGGAGGGTCTGCTCATGAAGCGGGCCTTCTGTCTACCCTGCGCTATATAGATTCAGAAAATGCTCCTGGCTGTTGTTCAAGGTCTCGCCCGATTCGGGCCGCACCCGCTCGTAAAAGCCGTCCACCTTGAGCCGCCTCGCCTTCATATTGTCGCGCAGCTCCACGTCCAGGATCTCCACTTTCAAGCGCCTCTTCAGGTGCGGATCGTCGATGGGCGTCACCAGCTCAACCCGGCGGTCGAGGTTCCGCTGCATCCAGTCGGCGCTCCCGATGTAGACGTCCTCCTCTCCTCCATTTAGGAAGTAAAAGATGCGGCAGTGCTCCAGGAAACGGCCTACGATGCTTGTGACGGTGATCGTATCCGAGAGGCCGGGAACCCCGGGCCTCAGGGTGCATATGCCCCTGACTATGAGGTCGATCGGGACTCCCGCCTGCGAGGCCCTGTAGAGCTCCCGGACGAGCTTGGTGTCGGTCAGGCTGTTGATCTTCACGATGATTCGCGCCGGGCGGCCCGCCTTGTGATTGTTGATCTCGCGGTGGATCAGCTCGTTGAACTTCTCCCTGATATTTACGGGGGCGACGAGCAGCTTGCGATACTCGGACTGCCTGGAGAACCCGGTGATGTAGT
>DATLMR010000057.1:0-6154 GCA_035537555.1 Blastocatellia bacterium | reverse complement strand
ATTTTTTATTGAGCAGCTCTTGACCGCGCGCCGCTTCGGCTTCGCCTGCCACACGAGCCTCGGCATCGACCCAGGTGCCTTTGAGCTTGCCGCGCACGTCGCACGGAGCGATCCGCGCGCGCGGGCTATTTCGTACCCTCTTCACCTTGCCCGCGTCTGCGCGCGAGTAGACGTAGAACGTCCCGCGATCTTCGGCGAACCACACGGGAGTGTCGACGGGCGTCCCGTTCTTTCTGAACGTCTCAAGGTTTAGATACTTTTCTTTCGCAAACAGGGCCAGCTCGTCTTGATTCATAAGCCTCGAACCTCGCTCTCCAGGCGTCCACCCCGAAGGTCTATCAACACCTCGGCATTGGTTGCGCGCATGAAGGTCTCGAAGGCCGCGCGCTCTACCGCCGCCGTGATCTCCGTCTGCAGGCCGCGCGCGCCCGTGCCGCGTTTCTGGCTGCGCGTAACGATATACCCCAGCGCCGCGTCCGTCACGTTCAGCTTCAGGCCTTCTCCCCTGAACTCGTTTTGAAACTGGGGCAGGACGTTGTCGATCAGGATTCGCCGCAGCGTTTCGGCGGGGAGCGCCGGGAAGCTGATGATTCTCGCGAACCTGCCCACCAGTTCGGGCAGGAAGCCGTACTTCTGAAAAGACCCCACCTCTTCGATGCTCAGCTCGCTCGACTCGTTCCCGTTCGCGTTTCTAAATCCTATGCTGGCCTTCCCGGCCTGGAGCAGGTCGTCGAGGCCCGAGAACGCGCCGCAGGCGATGAAGGGGATGTCTTGAGTCGATAGCTCGATGCGGTAGCCGTACTGCGAAAACCCGTAATCCATCGGCACGACGACGTCCGTGCCCTGCAACATCGCGAGGAGCTCTCTCTGCACCCCGTAGCCCGACACGTCTTTGGTGGTGCCCTGACCGGCGAAGCGGGCGTTCGTGCCCGAAGAGGCGATCTTATCGAACTCGTCGAGGCAGACGACTCCGCAAGACGCCATGAAAGGGTTGCCGCCGGAGTTGATTATGAGCCGGGTCAGTATGGTCCGCACGTCGTCGCCGATGTAGCCGCTTTCGGTAAAGCTGGTTATGTCGACGATGACGGTCGGCAGCTTCAATATGTTTTGAAACAACAGCTCGACGAGGAAGGTCTTGCCGCACCCGGTAGGGCCTAGCATAAGGATGTTCTGCTTGGGAGGAAGCTCGTTCCGATGCTCGCCGTCCACGTGCATTCGCTTGAGCCTGCGGACGTGGCGATAGGCCATCAGGGCGAGCGCGCGCCTCTGCTCGTCCTGGCCCTTGTAGCCGAGCCGTTCCAGCTCGTCCGCGATGGCCGGGGGGGACAGTACCGGCAGCTCGGAGATGAAGGCGCGAAAGGTCTCGCGATAATTCCGGGATAGCTCCTCGTCTTCAAACGGATCTTCCTGCTGACTCTGTTCGGGCAACGTAAATTTCATCTCTTCCTCTGCCGCGGGGCCTCATACATCTTCGGGAGACGGCGGCCGACGCCGGACCCTCGAGAGCGCGAAGCTCCGCTTAATAGTATGACCGCGCTTTTCTCTTTGCCACCCTGTTTCTGCCTTCAGAGTCGAATCGCGCGGCGAGCCGTTACGGATGTATCGTGGAATGATGCTCCGAGATACGCGCGCTGACATTAACCTCAGGCCGACGCGAAACGACGAAAGGTGAATGCTACTCGTCCCGTAGGATATTTCGGAAAGACGCTCGCGTGCGACCCGGACCTCTCAGCGCTCGGCGCTTACTCCGAGCTGGCGCAAGAGAGTTTCGAGCAGTCTGAGGCGCTGGCGCTTGTAAGCTATCGCGCGATCAAAATCGGTTGACGCATCCAGCATTTCGATCCACGCGCGCAAGGTCCTGACGTGGTCCATCGCGGCTTCAAAGAAGGCATCCTCGGATTCTTTGACTACGGCTTCTAAGTGTTCGCTCGTAACTGCATTCATGCGTCACCTCTGTTGCTTCGATATTACTAATCGAGATAAATATCCAATATCCCTGTACACAGCAATATTCATACCTCTTGGTAAATAGAAACCGGGCGGAGGCGAAAAGATTCCCTGGCGGCCGGCTTTCCCGGCTCCAGGGAAAAAAATTCTCAATGCCGGGAGAGAGTTGCGTAAGAATTACCGAGCCGGAGAAGGGAAGGCGAGCGCCCTGCTCCGACAAGGGGCCGGGCGGCCCGAAAAGCGAACAGTGCCGGAAAAAATTACTTCCGCCGTGCCGGCCGGGGGCCGGTCGTAAAATTCCCTGAATTGACAATTGCGACGGCGCGGATTAGAGTTTGCAGGCTGAACGAGCGATCTTATCGGGACGCTTTTCGCATCGCGAACCGCCGCGTCGCCCGATGGTTTCAGCAGGCGTTAGACCGCCTGGTCCTTGCGAATGAGAGGATTGGAGCCTCAGTTCTCCTGGATAGATTTCGAATTAGAAAGGATACAAACCATGGCAATTCGACTTGGTGATACCGCACCTGACTTTACGGCTGAATCGACCGAAGGCACTATCAACTTTCATGACTGGATCGGTGATAGCTGGGCCGTTCTCTTCTCGCATCCCAAAGATTTCACTCCCGTCTGTACCACCGAGCTCGGAGAGGTCGCGCGCCTCAAGCCCGAGTTCGATAAGCGCAACGTGAAGGTCATCGGGCTGAGCGTCGATCCGTCCGACTCGCATCACAAGTGGGCCGAAGACATAAAAGAGACCCAGGGCCAATCCCTGAACTTCCCGGTCATCGCGGACGCCGACCGCAAGGTGTCGGACCTGTACGACATGATCCATCCGAACGCGAATGACACGCTCACGGTCCGTTCCGTCTTCGTCATCGGCCCGGACAAGAAGGTGAAGCTGATGATCACCTATCCGGCGAGCACCGGGCGTAACTTCGAAGAGATCCTGCGCGTGATCGACTCTCTCCAGCTGACCTCCAAATACAGCGTGGCGACGCCGGTCAACTGGAGGGACGGAGATGATTGCATCATCGTCCCCGCGCTCTCCGACGACCAGGCGAAGGAGAAATTCCCGGGCGGCTGGAAGACTCTGAAGCCATACCTCCGAATGGTCTCTCAGCCCAACAAGCAGTAGGTCCCGCCAATCCGCTCCGCGCGAGAGGGGAGGCCGACGGGCCAACCCTCTTCGCGCGCGCAAGGCCGAAACTCTTCCCGATCGATTACCTGAACTAATCCCTTCCTCGTAACGCGCGCATGCATCGGAGACGAAGACCGCGGGACCTGAGGCCCGCGCGGAAATCGACGCGACGCTTCTATTCAAGTACCGAGCGCCGCAGTTCCGGGAAGACTTTCGATACCTTGCCGAGCAGGTAGTCTCCGTACGTTCCGCTGAATTCGTGAACGCTCGCGCGGTCCCATCGCTGGTCCCGGTCGTCATTCGCGGGCGCGAGGCCGCCCAATTCGATCGGCCTCACCTCGGCGTCGAAATTCGGATCGAAGAAGAACGGGAACGAAAGCCTGTCACGGCCCGACGGGTTTTGCGCGCGGTGAGGGGTCGACCTGTAGAGCCCTCTCGTCATGCGGTCCAGCATATCTCCTATGTTACAGATGAACGAGCCCGCGACCGGAGGCGCGGCGATCCATCGCGACCGGGACTTCACCTCCAGGCCTCCCGACTCGTCCTGTCTCAGAATAGTCAGGACCCCGTAATCCGTATGCTCTCCCACGCCCCACGATTCATCGCGCCCGCCAGCTCCGAGAGCGGGCGGGTAATTGAATATGCGAAACAGAACGAGCGGGTCCGACATGTAGCGGTCGGCAAAGTAAGACTCTTCAAGGCCGAGGCTCAGAGCGATGCCGGACATCAGAGCGTGTCCGAGGCCTGTCATCGCGGAGATGTAGTCGAGTACCGCCCGCCGAAACGAGGGAAGGTCGGGAGGGAAGAGGTTGCGCCCGTGCATGGGAGTTCCGGCTTTCACCATAGGGTGGTCATCTTCAAGCTCGGCCCCGAAATATAAACCCTCCTTCAAGTCGGGCCTGCCCGAGGTCAGCTCGCCGCCCACAGGAAAATACCCCCGCCATGCCTTGCCCCCTTTCGACATGCGGATCTCCAGCTTGCTTTCGAGGCTTCCGGCGAAAAACTGCCGGCTGAGATTCTCCAACCGGCGTTGCAACTCTTCATCCACGCCGTGCCCGACGATGTAGAAGAAGCCGCTATCTCGGCAGGCCCGCCCGATCTCGGCCGCGACCGCGCGGCGGTCCGCCCCGCCTGAGACTAGCGGGGCAACGTCTATTATCGGAATGCGCGAAGACTCTTCCCTCCCGTGTCCCAGGGTATCCATGAAGCTCCTCTTTTCAATCGTTATATATCAAAGCGGGCTTTGATCCTCGAAACGGCCTCCTCTACCGGCAGGCTCGTATTGTTGATGCTCAGGCTCTCTCTTCCCGGCACCGGGGAAAAGAGATTGTATCGCCGCACCAGCTCTTTCAGGCTTTCGACGGTCCCGATCTTGCCGAACTTCTTTCTCGACTCCGATACGATCCTCTCTTCAAGGGAGCCTTCGTCGCAGTAGAGCTGCACGAGACAGACCTCTCCGCCGTGCCGCTCGACGATCGCGGTAACGTCGTCGATGAAACGATTGTCCTCGGGGTTCGCGTAAACGAACGTGAAGATCAGGCCGCCTATCTTCATCCGCGCCGCCTCCTCGATTATGTCCATGCGCATTTTATCGACCAGCTTGAAGAAGGGGGCGGTCCCGAAATCGAATACGGCGCTGACGCAATCCACCGTCAGGTGATTGTGAAACAGCTTGAAGCCGGTCGAGGCGGCGAGCGCCGTCGCCACCGTCAGTTTTCCGGCGGCCGGAGGGCCGTATATGAGAATCAATTTCATATCAGTCTTTATTCCTCATCATCCGATCGCGGGCGTACAGGACAGATGGCTCGCGCGCACCCGTTTGCATCTGTTTAACATTTCGAGCATGAAAAAGTAAACACAAGTTGCTCTGTCGCGGAAGAAACTCTGGTTGGCATTCTTCGCGTCACGTGTGGAATGAAAGGACGTTCCGCTATATAGTGACCGTTCCTCTGTCCGTCTTTCAAACGGCGTGTTCTTTAAGATCTGAAATCGAATTTAGATCTCTACCAGTTAGACGCTAATAGATCCTTAAAATCCTGAGGCTCTGCTCGCGCGACTCGCTCGCCTGACCTGCGGCCCCGGCTATCGATGGAGAATTTATGCTCCCCCCCGTGAATTCTTTCTGGATCAAGCTTGCGCTCTCCTTTTTTTTACTTACAGTATGCGTCGGAAGCGGCCTCGCGATGACGGTAGTCATACCGAGCGACGAAGAGATGATCATCGGAGCGAGGGCCATAGTCCGCGCAAGAGTATTGGCCACGAGCGGCGGCCTGGATGAAGAGAAGGCAGAGGTCTACACGTACGTGACCCTCCAGGTCGAAGAAGTCCTCAAGGGCAGGGTGGTCACGAGCCGCGTGGTGCTAAAACAGCCCGGCGGAGAGTTCGGCGGGCGCGGCGCGATCGTCTACGGCTCCCCTCGTTTTCAGCCCGGAGAGAGCGTGCTCCTTTACCTCGATTCCTGGCCCGACGGGAGCCTTCGCGTCCACCAGATGTATCTCGGAAAGTTCTCCATACTGAAAGACCCCGGGACCGGCCTGGAGACGGTCGTTCGAAGCAGCCCCACGGACTCGCCGGGCGTGATCGGGAGATCGATCGCCGGAAGCGTCACGGACCGCCTGGAGCTCGGGGCTTACACGGAGATGGTGCGAGCTCAGCTCGCGGCCAACTGGGAGCGCGCGCTCCAATTCGAGGAGCGGTATTACGGCGCGACGCCCTTGCTGATGCGGCCGCCCGGCTTCAATGGGGCGGAGAGCGAGGAGGTAAGGCCGCAGTTCGCGACGACCTCCCCGGCCATCTGCTGGTTCGAGGCGGGCAGCGGCCAGACGGTGCCGGTTATAACGAACCTGGACGGCGCGCCCTTCTCGCCCGTCTCCGGCGATATATCGGCGGCGGTGAACGCATGGTCCACGGCGCCCGGCATCTCCATCCAGCTTACGAACGGAGGCGCCACGGGCCTGTGCGGGGACGTTTCGGGAAGAGTATCGGTGGTCTTCAATAACTGTGACGGGCTATGGTCGCCCGGGCCGGGATGCTCGGGCGTGCTGGCGCAGACCCGCATATCTTACGCCA
>DATLMR010000056.1:0-41239 GCA_035537555.1 Blastocatellia bacterium | reverse complement strand
ATCCGTCGAATGTTTCGCACGCGCAGTGCGGCAGTTGCGGGCGAAGTCTATGCACGGTCTGCGACCACAGGATCAAAGGCTACCCGTATTGCCAGGATTGCATCGTTATGGGAGTCGAAAGCCTCTCGCGGCGCAATTATCAGGCGGGCAGCTCGCGCAAGACCGCGCGGCTGGCCGCTCTCTGTGCCGTTCTCCCCGGCATGGGAGCCGTATACAATCGGCAAAATCTCAAGGCGATCGTCCATTTTGTCTCCATAGTCGGCCTCTTCCAGCTCACGGATATCCATTTCTTTGAGGCGTTCTTCGCCCTCGCGGGAGTCGTCTTTTATTTCTACTCGATTCTCGATGCTTACAGGACGGCGCGGCGGATTGCGGAAGGCGAGAGCGCGGCGGCAGACGAAGAGCGGTTCAAGCACACGTTAATCAAGCGCGCTCCCGTGATCGGGCTGGTCCTGATCGTATCCGGCCTGCTGCTGTTCATCCAGATCGTGCAGCCCTTCTTCTTCAGTGTTTCCCTGGGCAAGCTCCTTCCGGTCGCGCTCGTGATCCTGGGCGGCTTCCTGCTGACTCGTTACTTCAAGAGATCGGGCGGCGACAACTACCGGTCCGAGCAAGCGCCGCGTGCGCCATATTCGCTGGTCCAGGGCTCTTTCGGAGATCGGGACCAGACCGGCATAGGACGGGTTTCTCACAAAGATTTGAGGTGAGCTAGATGGCGACGGCTGGAAATAAGAGGAGAGGCATGCTTGGCCTGGGATTGCTCCTGGTCGCGGCCGGCCTTATCTTCGTGCTTGTTCCTGCCCGAGCCGGGGTGGCCGAATGGCTGATTCGCCTGTGGCCAATCTTTTTGATTTGCGCGGGCGTCGTGCGCGTGATGGGCTTCGCCGTCGAGCGCAAGCCCAAGTCTCCCACCGGGGGCATGCTCTTGATAATCATCGGCGTGCTCTTCTTCATCAGCCGCTTTCATTCCAATCTGAACGCCCTGGAGATCTACGGCCGTTACTGGCCGGTGCTGCTCGCCATATTCGCGGCGGTCGAGCTCGTCCGCTTCTACTCGCACCGGCCGGGCGAAGGCGCTCCTCCGCGCATCTTCACTATATGGAGATTCGTCGTCATCCTCCTGATCGTCATCTCCGGGGTCCTCGCCAATCGCGTCGCCGTGACCAACCCCTCGCTGCTTTCGGCTCTCAAGCTCCCGGGCATGCTCGACGGCTTGAGGGATTCGGTGGTCGGAGAGACCTACACCTTCACCGATAAGCCTTTCGTCGCCGAGGCGCTCAGGCCCGGGACAAAGGTCGTCATCAGCAACAGCTATGGGAATGTGAAGATCGTCGGCGGCGCTTCCAGGCTCCGGGCCACGTTAAGTAAAGGAGTCCGCTCCTGGAACGAGGGCGACGCAAAGAAGATAGCCCAGCAGATACAGCTCGTCGTCACCCCTACTGCCGAAGGAGTGGCAATCACGACCAATCGCCAGCAAATCAACCAGCAGTTCACCACGAATATTCAACTGGAAGTGCCGACCGCCGTGGCGCTCGATATCACCAATAGCTATGGCACCGTCTCGACCAGCAGCACTACGGGAAGGCTTGACGTGAAGGCAAGCTACGGGAGGGCCGAGGCCTCCGGAATCGTCGGGGACGCGAGCTTCGGCCTTACACACTCCGACGTGGAAGTCGCGAATATAGACGGCGACCTCTCGGTCACCGGGGCCAAAGGCGCGAAGGTAAGTAATGTGTCCGGCTCCGTCGATATCTACGCCAGCAACGGAGTGGTCGAGCTTCGAAACATCGCGGGCGAGATCAAAGTCGACGCCCCCTTCTCGGAGATAAGCGCCCACGGGCTCGGGAGCGACGCCGAATTGAAGACCGAGCACGGCTCCATAGCGATTGACGATGCGGTTGGAGTCTCCTTGAATGCGCCTCATTCGCAGGTCCGCGTCGAAGACGTTAACGGGGACCTTCACATCACTTCATCACACGGAGACCTATCTCTTCGCAGGATAAAAGGCGAGCTCGTGGTCGAATCCGAGCGCGCGGAAGTGGACGCCGAAGAGCTGGAAGGGCCTGCAAGCATCCTCACATCGCACGGAGATGTGAAGATCAAGAATTTCCACGACTCCTTGCGCGTGCAGACCAGCTATCGCGACGTGGTCCTTGTGTCGTCCGAGGAGCCTTCCGGAGACATAGTAGTGGAAAACGACCACGGGGAGATCAGGCTCCTGATGCCTCAATCGAGCCAGTTTCAAATCGACGCGTCGAGCAGGAGCGGCCTCGTCAAGTCCGTCGGCTTCGTCGAGCTGACCCATAAGGACCGCGAAAGCCTTTACGCGATTCTCGGAGACGAAGGCCCCGTGATCAGGCTGAGGACTTCGTATAAGAATATTACTTTGCAGGCGAGCAATAATCGCCCGGCGCAAGCGGGCAGACCGGGCGATTGAGAAGCGCAGACGGCGAGCCGGCCCTGCCCTGGCGGGCTCCGGACGATGTGACAGGCAGATGCCCCGGGCCTGTTCGAGTTAAATTGATTGGCAATGAAAGGAGTTTCATCATGGCGTTCCTGAAATTTTTGATCGGCGCGATCGGGTCGATCGTCGCTTTCGTCATCTCCGTAAAGATTCTCGCGATCCTGCTCGCCCTCGTCGGCTTTGCGTTGAAACTGCTATGGCTTGCGGTGGTCGTCGGAGGGTTTCTCCTACTGGTGTGGCTGGCCTTTCGGATCTTCTCCCCCCGCCGGGCCGAACATATATAGTCACTCTATCGCAAGCCGGCCGCGAGGCCGGAGTCTCTTCGGACTCCGCCTCGCGGCCGGCATTCGCATCGCGGCTGAATGTTGCGATTTTCGTAAATCTGCCGTCCGCCCACGCCCGAACTATTGCCATTGCCCCTACCGTATGATAGCCTCCCGCACTGATTTAGCTTGATTTTTCCCCTCACGAACATAGTAAGTGTACGGGTAATAAGCATTTAGGTTGTTGCCGTGGGACATTGGCAGCTTCCTGTTACTCTATACTGTCATAATGAGGAGATCTGGATGCCGGACGATAATCGCTTTTATACCTTCCTGATAGCAACGACGGAGACATCGAAAGTAAGAAGAATCAGCATTCACCACAGCCTTTTGTACATCGCGGGAGCTCTCTTAACAGTTATCGTTTTCGTGATTATCGTAAGCGCGTTTCGCCTGACGCAACACGAGGCCCTGAATCTCAGATTCCTTTCGGTCAAGGCTGAAAATGAGACCCTCAAAAAAGAAAACGACGCCTACGAGAATTCCTACGCGAAGCTGAAGGGACAGATCTCCTACATCGAGGATATGTCCAAAGAGCTGGCGCGACAGGCTCGAATGGAGCGCGTGACGGAGATCGATCAGCAGGTAGGCACGGGCGGCCCGGAGACCGTCGCCGGCCTCGATCGCGCGGCCGATCAACTGGAGCGAGATGTGCGCCAGATCAATGATCGCATGCGATCGGATTTGCTGAGGCTCGCGTCCATACCCGCCGGGCTTCCGATCAACGGGTACGTCACGGATGGATTCGGCATTCGCAGTAATCCGTTCAGCGGCGAGAGCCGCGAAGTTCACGAAGGCCTCGACATCGCCGCCGATTTCGGCACGCCCGTCTCCTCTACCGCGGACGGGCTCGTGATCTGGGCCGCGCCTCACGGAGGCTACGGGAACCTCGTCATAGTCTTCCACTCCAACGGCATCACCACGCGGTACGGGCACCTCTCCAAGATCACAGTCGAGCCGGGACAGAGAGTCAAGCGCGGCGAGCAGGTCGGGCATGTCGGGAGCACCGGGCGCTCTACCGGCCCACACGTTCATTACGAGATCAGGGTGAACGATCAATCGGTCGACCCGCTGCGATACGCGGACCAACAGAGGCCTTAGCATCTCTTCCCACGCAAGGGATGGCGTCTGTAACCGCCGGATTGACGGGATAAGTCAGCGGGATAAGAGAGAGAACAGGTCGGTTATATCTACGAGGTCGAGCAGGGAGCCCGAATCCTTCCGGCGCTTCTCAGAAGATAATCGCGACGTTCCGTCAATTCCGCTCGCCAGCTTCAGAGCCGCCTGCCTCTCAATCTCCCCGAGATCCATGATTCGTTTGAGGTCGGCCTCCCGCGCTTCTATATAAGAAGGAGGCAGGCGGCGGCCGCAGTGATTGCAGGCTGGACTTGCGAGCGCAAGGAGCTTGCGGCGGCACGAGGGACAGGAACGGTAATCGACACGAGCCGGATCGCCCGGCTCTACCGGCGCGCCGCAGTTCCTGCAGCTCGAATCCTCTTTCGCGCGCGAGCCCTGACAGTAAGGACATGTCGGATTCATCGCTTGAGTTTAATCCTATCGTGTGAAAAACTGTGGGGGAAGATCGTGGGCGATCTTACTTCAACCCGTTTTTAAGGGCAATACTTTTCTCCGACCGCATATTTATCCAGACCTGACGCCGACTTAAGTCTTCCGCGAGCAGGGCGCTGCCTGTAGAGGCTTCCCTTCCTTGACACTCAATTTGGCCTTGCTCTAAGATGCAAAGTCTTGGTCGGCAGCGCGTTTCTTATCCATGATCGGCTGCCCGAAATGCTTGGAGACCTACAGAGATGCAACAAGCCGAAGTAATAAATGAGGAAGTAATCAGCTACATTCCCATTCTTCTCATCTTCGTATTCGCCACCGGGCTCGCCACGGCCATGATCATCCTCTCGCGCATCGCGGGCCGGAATCGGCCCAACCGGACCAAGCTCATGCCTTACGAGTGCGGAGTCGAGCCCATCGGGACCGCTCGCGAGCGCCAGTCGGTCAAGTTCTACCTCGTAGCCATGATCTTCCTGCTGTTCGACATCGAAGCGATCTTCCTCGTGCCCTGGGCCGTGGTCTTTCCCGGCGTGCTAAAGGAGCAGGCATACAGCTCGGTAAAATATGTCTTCTACGGGGAGATGATGGTCTTCATGGTGATCCTGTTCGTCGGATTGATTTATATCTGGCGGAAGGGAATACTCGAATGGACTCGCTAGATCAGAGTCATTGATAACCGAGCAATCCATCAAATGAGCGGTCTTCCAATGGATCAGTAATATGACAGAACTCCTGCTAGAGTGGGTAATAAAGATTAGCGTTATTATTTTCCTCCTCCTTACAGCAGTAGCGTACGTGACCTTATTCGAAAGGAAGGTCATGAGCTGGATACAACTGCGAGTAGGACCTAACCGGGTCGGCCCCTGGGGGCTGCTGCAACCCGCGGCCGACGGGCTCAAGTTCATCTTCAAAGAAGACATAGTTCCCCTCCAGGCCAACAAATGGCTCTACATAGTCGCGCCCGCCATATCGCTCATCCCGGCCCTGATGGTCCTGATCGTCATCCCTTACGGAAGCACTATCACCGTCGCCGGGCGCGCCATCGACCTCTTCGTAACCAATATAAATATCGGCCTCCTCTATATCCTGGGCCTCACCTCGCTCGGCGTGTACGGCATTGTGCTCGCGGGGTGGTCTTCGAACAATAAGTACTCGCTTATAGGCGGCCTCAGGTCGAGCGCGCAGATGGTCAGCTACGAGCTCGCCCTCGGCATGTCGATCATCGGAGCATTGTTGATGTCCGGGACCCTCGATCTGGTCGGCATAGTCCAGTCTCAGAGCGGGTACTGGTGGGGCTTCATTCCGAGGTGGAACATCTTCCTTCAGCCGCTGGGATTCATAATCTTCTTCATCTCGTCGCTCGCGGAGACGAATCGCGTGCCCTTCGATCTTCCCGAAGCCGAAGGCGAACTGGTCGCCGGCTATCACACGGAATACTCTTCGATGAAGTTCGCCATGTTCTACATGGCCGAGTACGTGAACCTGATCACGGCGGCGGCCGTCGGGGTGACGCTATTTTTCGGAGGCTGGAACGGGCCGGGGGTCGAGCGGTTTCCCTGGCTCAGCATCATATATTTCCTCATCAAAGTCGCCATCACCATTTTCGTTTACATGTGGATCCGCTTTTCGCTCCCGCGCTTCCGGTACGATCAGCTGATGGTATTCGGGTGGAAGTTCCTGCTGCCTCTGGCGCTCTTGAATATCATCGTGACGGCTACGCTTATGATGATCTTCTGGACCTGAGACTGGAATATGGAAAAAGCTCTATTCATCGTTTTGGCGGTAATCGCGGTCGCGAGCGCCCTGAACATCCTGCTTCAGCGCAACCCTCTCTACAGCGCGCTCTCGTTCATCGGCACGCTCGCGGCCCTCTCCGCGCTCTACATCACCCTTCGCGCGCACTTCATCGCGGCCATACAGATCATCGTGTATGCGGGCGCGATCATGGTCCTGTTCGTCTTCGTCATAATGCTGCTGAACGCTCCGGGGGACCAGCCGCGCGTCGATAAGCAGAAGGGATTGCGCTACCTGGCGATCCCGTTCGCGGGCGCCCTGATCGCGGAGGCGTTTTACGTCATCCGCTCCGTGAAGCCGATAAGCATGCCCGCGCTGATCGACGGCGACCGGGGAGTCGGCAGCACCTGGAGCATCGGGACCGGCCTGTTCACGCAGTACCTCCTCCCGTTCGAGGTCACTTCCGTCCTGATCCTGATGGCGATAGTCGGAGCGATGGTGCTTGCAAAGCGCGAAAACGATTAGGCGGGAGGCGAATCGGGGATTCACATTCGGAGATTTTATGATTCCTTTATCCTGGTATCTGGGACTTTCAGCCGTCTTGTTCACGATTGGAGCAGTCGGCGTATCAATAAAGCGCAATGCGATCAGCATCTTTCTTTGCATAGAGCTGATGCTGAACGCGGCCAACCTGACTCTCGTCGCCTTCTCCGGCTTCTTCGGCGATCTCAGCGGGCAGTTGTTCGTCTTCATCGTGATGACCGTGGCGGCGGCCGAAGCCGCGGTGGGGCTCGCGATCATCATCTCGGTATTCCGCAATCGCGAATCGCTCAACGTGGACGACCTGGACGCGCTTAAGCTTTAGATTGAGTCTTCGATTTTAAGGTGCTGAAAAAACAATGTTAGCCACTATAATCCTCGCGCCGCTCGTCGGCGCAGCGATCCTCGGGATGTTCGGCAAGAGAATGGGAGAGCGCGCCATCGGGTTGATCGCGTGCTCGACCGTCGGCATATCCGCGGTCACTTCGTTCATAGCCTTCTTTACCCGCCTGCTTCCCGATGCCGACCGCAGGGTCCACGAGCACCTCTTCACCTGGATCAGCGTCGGCTCGTTCCGGTCCGATTTCGCTTTCCTTCTCGACCCGCTCTCAGGAATCTATATTCTCTTCATCACCTTCGTCGCTTTCTGGATACACGTCTTCGCCACCGGGTACATGCACGGAGACAAGGGGTACTGGCGCTTTTTCGCCTACCTCAATCTCTTCATGTTCTCGATGCTCACGTTGATACTTGCGGACAATTTCCTGTTGATGTTCGTCGGATGGGAAGGCGTGGGACTCTGCTCTTATCTGCTCATCGGGTATTACTACAACCGGGATTACGCGGGAGACGCGGCGAAGAAAGCCTTCATCGTAAACCGGATCGGCGATTTCGGGTTCGCCATAGGCCTGATGCTTCTGTTTCTCAAGTGCGGCACCATTTTCTATTTCGATAACGCGTCTCAGGGCGTCCGGGGCGCCTTCGACTGGGCCATGACGCAGGCGTCGGAGCCGCTCGCGGCCTCGATGATCTTCGCGGGCGGGCTCACGACGATCGCCGTGCTCTTCTTCGTGGGCGCCACGGGAAAGAGCGCGCAGATTCCGCTTTACGTCTGGCTGCCCGACGCGATGGCGGGGCCGACTCCGGTCAGCGCGCTCATCCACGCCGCGACGATGGTGACGGCGGGCGTCTACATGGTTTCGCGCGCAAGCTCGATCTTCGTGCACGCGCCGACGGCGATGCTGATCGTCGCCGTCGTGGGGGCCGCCACCGCGATATTCGCGGCCACCATCGGGCTCGCGCAGTGGGACATCAAGAAAGTCCTCGCCTATTCGACCATATCGCAGCTCGGCTACATGTTCCTCGCCTGCGGCGTGGGAGCTTTCGGCGCCGGAATATTTCACGTCTTCACGCACGCCTTCTTCAAGGCATTGCTCTTCCTCGGCTCCGGCTCGGTTATAGTCGGCATGCATCACGAGCAGGACATGAGAAAGATGGGCGGGTTGAAAAAGTACATGCCCTTGACCTTCTTCACGATGGCCGTGGGCTGGCTGGCCATCTCGGGCGTGCCTTTTCTCTCCGGCTTCTTCAGCAAGGACGAAATTCTTTACAGGTCGTACACGACCGGAGTCCTGCCGGACCCTCTGCCCAAAATCCTCTGGGCCATCGGCGCGATCACGGCCTTGATCACGGCGGTCTACATGACTCGCCTGATGGTGCTGACTTTCTGGGGCAAGGAGAGATTCGCCGGGGACGGGCACGCCGGCGCGCGACATGAAGGCGGTAAAGGGCGGGGCGGTCAGGGGCACGGTCGCGACGAATCGCATCAGGCCGTCACGCCTCCGGGAGTCGGGCCGGACGAGCACGAGCATCATTCGGGGCCGCCCAGGGAATCGCCCCGCTCGATGGTAATCCCGCTTATCGTGCTCGCCATAGGCGCGGCCTTCGCGGGCTACCTCGGCGTGCCCGAAGGCCTTTCCGGGGGAGCCATACCGAACTACATCGAGCGCTTCCTGGAGCCTTCCATAGCGCATCTGCCGCTCGCCGCTCGCGGCGCGGAAGAGTCGCACGCGGCGTCCGTCGAGCCTTCGCACGCGGAGGCCCCGGCCTCGGCGCACGCGGCGGGCGGGGACCACACGACGGAGATCGTGCTCACGGTAGTCTCGTCCGTCCTCGCTCTTCTGGGCGTGGGGCTCGGGTGGATGTGGTACCAGCGCAAGCCCCTGTGGCAGCCTCCGCGCCTGCTCGAAGAGAAATACTACGTGGACGAGATCTATGACGCCGCCCTCGTCCGGCCGATAAAGGTCGGCTCGACGCAGGTCCTCTGGAAGTTGATCGACGTGCGCCTCATAGACGGAGCCGTAAACGCGGCGGCCTACACGGCCGGCATGCTCGGAAGCGCGCTGCGCTACATGCAATCGGGCTTCGTTCGCGGTTACGTGGCTATGGTAGTGCTCGGCGCCCTGTTGATAATCGGATACTTCGTGATCAGGTAAAAGAGAGACTTTATTCAAGATGGGAAATTATCTCCTGACGGTCCTCATACTCCTGCCGCTCGCGGGCGCGGTCGCGGTAGCGATCGCCGGGCGTGGCGATGGAACGAACGACAGGCCGCTCAAGTGGACGGCCCTCTTCTTTTCGCTCGCTACGTTCGTAATATCGCTCGCGCTCCCTTTCGGGTTCAATCCCGCGGGCGGGCTGCAATTTGAGACGAACGTCCCCTGGATTAACGCGTTCAACCTGGGCGTCCGCTATCACGTCGCGGTCGACGGGCTGAGCCTCTGGCTCGTCCTGCTGACGACCTTCCTCGTCCCCGTGGCCCTGATATCGAGCTGGGACTCGATACACCGCCGGGTGCGCGAGTTCCTGATAGTCATGCTCGCGCTCGAGACGGGGATGATCGGCGTCTTCGTCGCCATGGACATGTTCGTCTTTTACCTGTTCTGGGAAGTGATGCTGATTCCGATGTACTTCCTGATAGGTGTATGGGGAGGCGAGCGGCGCATTTACGCCGCCGTCAAGTTCGTTCTTTACACGGTAGTCGCTTCCCTGCTCATGCTCGCCGGCATAATCGCCGTCTACTACCTGCACGGACAGGCGACCGGCAACTTCACGTTCGATATAGCCGCGATCACGAGAGACATCGCAGCCGGCACTTTCGATATGACAGAAGGCGAGGAGCGGTGGATATTCTGGGCCTTCGCCATAGCCTTCCTCGTAAAGGTTCCGCTCTTCCCTTTCCACACGTGGCTGCCGGACGCGCACGTCGAAGCCCCGACCGCGGGCTCCGTGATACTGGCGGGCATATTGCTCAAGATGGGGACCTACGGGCTCATGCGATTCAACCTCCCGATGTTCCCCGAAGCCTCGCGCCATTACGCGACGCTGATCGCCGCGCTCGCCGTCGTCGGCATCATCTACGGCGCGCTCGTGGCGATGGTCCAGCCGGACATCAAGAAGCTGGTCGCTTACTCTTCCGTCAGCCACCTGGGCTTCGTCGTCCTCGGCATCTTCTCTTTCACCGATCAAGGGCTTCAGGGCGCGCTATACCAGATGCTAAATCACGGCGTCTCGACCGGCGCGCTCTTCATGATCGTCGGCATGATCTACGACCGCAGGCACACTCGTCTGATCGCCGAGTTCGGAGGGCTGGCGACCGTCATGCCCGCCTTCTCCACTACCTTCCTGATCGTGACGCTCTCGTCGATCGCGCTTCCGTTGCTGAACGGGTTCGTGGGAGAGTTCCTCATCCTCATCGGCACCTTTACTTCAGGAGTGCTGCCGCGCGCGAAGCTCTTCGGCTCGCTCGCGGCCCTGGGCATGATCTTGTCCGCGGTCTACATGCTGTGGATGTACCAGCGGGTGATATTCGGGGAGCTCAAGAATCCCCTGAACCTGAGCCTGAGAGACCTGAACGGAAGGGAGAGACTCGCGCTCGCGCCGATGATCGCTTTGATCTTCGTGATGGGTATTTTTCCCGGCCCCTTCCTATCGCGCAGCCGGACGGCCATGGAAGCCATAAAGTCCCGGGTCGATCATTCTCCGACGGAAACGACGGTCGCCGCGGGTAATCCGGTCGCTCGGATGGACACGTCACACTAGAACACCAGGAACAAATGAATCAGATAGGAATCAATTATCACGCGGTACTGCCTGAAATGATTACGGCTGTGGTGGCCGTGATCATAATGCTCATCGACGCCTTCTCGAAAAAGCTGGAGCGGCGCATTGTCGGATCTGTCTCCCTTCTCGGTATAGCGGGCGCGGCGGCGGCCGTCCTCAGCCTCTGGGGGCGCAACGGAGAGACCTCTTTCGGAGGCATGCTCGTAACGGACGATTTCAGGCTCATCTTCTCCATGATCTCGCTGATCGTTACCTTCCTGATCGTGCTCATCTCCCTGCGCTGGGTCGACGAAGAGGGCCTGCCTAAGGGTGAATACTTCGCCATGCTGCTCTTCGCCACGACGGGCATGCTCTTTATGGCGTCGGCCAACGACCTGGTGATGATCTTCCTCGGGCTCGAAATCACGTCCATCTCTACCTACGTGCTCTGCGGCTACCGCAGGACCGACCCCCGCTCGAACGAATCGGCGGTGAAGTATTTCATACTCGGCTCTTTTTCGACCGCGTTCCTGCTTTACGGGATCGCCCTCGTGTACGGGGCGACTTACGTCCCGCTGGCCGACCCGGTCGCCACGACCAATCTGGTCCTGATCAAAGAGCGGATCGCGGCGGGGAACCTCTTCTCAGAGCCGATGCTCTTTGCGGGCGCGGCCATGATGCTTGTGGGCTTCGGCTTCAAGGTGGCCTCCGCCCCGTTTCACATATGGTCGCCCGACGTTTACCAGGGGGCGCCCACGCCGGTCACGGCGTTCCTCTCCACCGGCTCCAAGGCCTCGGCCTTCGCCGCCTTCGCGCGCGTCTTCATCCTCACTTTTTCCGCCGCCTCAGTCGGCGCGGGCCTTTCCGGCGGAGTGGCCTCGTCGCTCCAGGCCGTATCGACAAACGTGCTCGTCGTGATGGCGATCCTCACGATGACGATCGGAAATCTCGTCGCGCTGGTCCAGACGAATATCAAGCGCATGCTCGCCTACTCTTCGATCGCTCACGCGGGATACGCGCTCGTCGGTTTCGTCGCGATGGACTGGCGCTCGGTCGCCTTCTACCTCCTGAGCTACGTCGTCATCAACATCGGAGCATTCGCAGTCATCGAAGTCATCGCCCGGCGAGGCGATAAGAGGACCGATATTTCCGATTATGCGGGCATCGGGTTCCAATCGCCCGGCCTGTCGACGGCGCTGTCCCTCTTCATGCTGAGCCTCGCGGGAATCCCTCTGACCGCGGGCTTCATGGCCAAGCTCCTCGTCTTCAAGGCCGCCTGGGTCGCCGGGGCCGAGCACGGCATGCCGAGCCTGTACGCGCTCGTAGTCGTCGGGGTCGTCAACAGCGCGATCTCCTGGTATTACTACCTGCGCGTGGTAGTCGCGATGTACTTCGCCGAGCCCGCGACCGGATTCAAAGCCCCGCTCCTTTCAAAATCGCTCGCGGCCGGTCTGATTCTCGCGGTCCTCGGCACGCTCTACCTCGGCATCATGCCCGGCCGCTTGCTCGATAAATTAGAACAGGCCCGTGACCGAATAAGCGTCGTCAAGATCAAGCAATGAAAGCGGAAGCAAAAAAAATCGAGTCGATCAGCGACCGCCTCTCGCGGTCGGCGCGGGCCGTCAAGGCCGAAGTCCTCGCTTCCGAGATTCGCAGCCAGCTCGGCGAAAACACCGTCGGAGCCATCTATAAATCCAGGATACTGAGCCAGCGAACCAGGCTCTATGAATTGCACGCCTCGTCGAAGCCTGCGGGCGTCGAGATTCTTCACACTCTGCTCGGGATCGAGCTAAAGATCGGAAACCGCCGCCTGCTGTGCCCCGACCTTGCGACGGCGCGATACCTGTCGGTCTTCGCGAGAATCGGATGCGACGCCGTGGCCGTCCCGTACGATATAACCCAGATTTCCCGCATCGCCGATGAGCTGGAATCGAGCTGGCATCGCATGATGCTCCTGGTCGATCACTTCACCGTGGACCGCAGCCAGCGCCTCAGATCGGTCGTCAGGCAGCGATTGATAAACGAGGCCAGGGCGGAGATAACCCACCTGGGAGCAGGGACGAAATTCCCCCAGTTCAACCAGAAAACTCGACAGAGAAGCAGGAGCTAGCTCGGGTATTATCGCCGACCTCTGGCCTTCAGACCGGCCGCTTGAATCCCCGCTCGATGTCCCTCAGGCCATACCTCATTATTATGGGCCGCCCGTGCGGACACGTCATCGGATTGTCGGTCTTCATCAATTCATCGATCAGCCATTGCATCTTCTCCGGCGTGAGCGGCATGTTGATCTTGATAGCGGCCTTGCACGCGAGCGACGCGGCGATGGAGTTGCGAATGCTCTCCATCGAAAAGCTACGGCGCTCGCGCTCTACTACTCCGAGGACCTCTTTAATGAGGGCGATCACGTCGGAGGAAGAGATTCCCGCGGGCGCGGTCTTTATCGCAATCGTGCGGCCCGAGAGCTGGGAAGCCTCGATTCCCATGCCCTCCAGCTCGCCCTGAACCACGGAGAAAGCATCGGCCTCGGCCGGGCTCAAGTCCAGGGTCGCGGGTATGAGCAGAGGCTGTATCCGGGACGCTCCGGAAAGCTTCAAATCGCGGAACTGCTCGAACAAGACTCTCTCGTGCGCGACGTGCTGATCGACCAGCAGCAATCCTTCGTCATCGGTCGCGACTATGTAGCTGTCCCTGATCTGCCCGAGAGGCTTTATCCCATGCCCCATATCCGGGAGCGTTCTGCTCTCGAGCAACATCTGTTCGCGCGGCTCGGACGGCCCCTCCGCGGCAGGCTCGCCCGATTCACGCTCGGAGGGTAAGGCCTCGCGTGCTTCCGGGCCAGAAGGCCCTTCGCCCGGCACCTCATTCCCGGCCTCGAAAATTGGCGGGAAAAAGCCCGGCTCCTCCAGAGGCTTCCGGGGCGCTACGGGCAAGCCGGCGGGCGATGCGTCCGGAGAGGAGAAGATGGACGGCGGGGGCTGCTCTCTCGCGGGCGGAGGTTGCGGAGTATTGAGAGGCGTGGGCGAAGCCTGCTGCCTTTGAATGGA
Organism: Blastocatellia bacterium; assembly: GCA_035537555.1. Classification (GTDB taxonomy): domain Bacteria; phylum Acidobacteriota; class Blastocatellia; order UBA7656; family UBA7656; genus DATLMR01. The sequence goes on along the minus strand of DATLMR010000056.1, from coordinate 27,470 downwards.
TTCGGTCCAGGGCCGGGGCGCGCCCGCGTCTTCGCGGGGCGTCCCGGCCCTGGCGTTTATCCCCGGCAGCTGCGTTATCGGCTGCGTGGCCTTCAGGGCATCGGCGACAGCGTTCCGGATGAAAGATATTATCTGGCCTTCGCGCAGAAAGCGGACTTCGGTCTTCGCGGGATGGACGTTCACGTCCACTTCGCCGGGCGGGACCTCCACGAACAGTACCGCCGCCGGGTGAGTGCCTGAAGGCATCATCGAGCGATACGCCTCCGACAGCGCGCGCCCGATCAATTGATCGCGCACGAACCTGTGATTAACGAAGAGGTACTGGGCGTCGCGCGAAGAGCGCTGCTCCTGCGGGTTCGAGACGTAACCGAATATCTTGAGCCCGTCGAGCTCGTGCTTCACCTCGACCAATTTATTGAGCAGAGGGCCGCCGAGCACCTGATAGGCGCGCTCCTTAAGAGAGCGGACGGGCGCGACGCGAATCGCTTCCCGCCCGTTGTTGACCAACAGGAAGGCGAGCTGCGGGTTGGCGAGGGCGTAGTGCTGCACTAGATTGGTTATATGAAAGCTCTCGGTCGCGTCGCTCTTGAGGAATTTTCGCCGGGCGGGCATATTGAAGAATAGGTCTTTGATTTCGATCTCCGTGCCCCCGGGCCAGGCGACGTTGCGCACGGCCACTAGCCTGCCGCCGTTGAACTCGACCTCGCTGCCTTCGACATCGCGCTCCACCTTCGTTCGCAGAAACAGGCGGGAAACCGCCGCTATCGAGGGCAGGGCTTCGCCTCGAAAGCCTAGAGTCGTAATCGATTCCAGGTCCTCGACGGTCCGTAGTTTCGAGGTCGCGTGCCGCTCGAATGCGAGCAAGGCATCGTCGCGGGTCATGCCTTCCCCGTCATCGACGATACGGATCAGGCGCTTGCCGCCCGCCTCGACTTCCACATCGATCTTTCTCGCGCCTGCGTCGAGGGAGTTCTCCAGCAGCTCCTTCACGACCGAAGAAGGCCGCTCCACCACCTCGCCCGCGGCGATCTTGTTCGCAAGCGAGTCCGGCAAGACTTTGATCTTCGACATTTGCTCTTCCCTTCTTCCAGATTGCTGAGCGTCTATTATATCAGTTCACGGCGGACAGGCTGAACCGGGCCGTTTGCGTTCAGCCGGACCTTTCTGTTAATTAGATCGCGGGGCAATCGAAACGGTATGGATAAAAGCGAGGCAATCTAATGATAAAGCACGTGGTCTTTTTCAACTTCAAGCCGGAGGTGACGGATGAGCAGCGCCGGGAAATCGTCGAAGCCGTGAAAGCCATGCCCGGAGAGATCGACGTGATTCGCGACCTGGCCGTCGGCTTCGACGTTGTAAAGTCGAAGCGCTCCTGGGACATGGCGCTCGTCGCATCTTTCGATGGCATGGGAGACCTGGAAATATACTCCGATCACCCGGCGCACGTGCCCGTCAAGGAGAAGCTCGGGTCGCTCTCCAGAGACGTGGGAACCGTGGATTTCGAATGCTAGAAGAGTAACGAGATCGAAGCCGCGCTAACAGGAGTGATCGTGGACGATCTTCCAGGCTCCTCCGATCTTTCGTAATATCAAGGTGAATAGCCCGCCCTGGTCTCCCGCGGCCATCTTCAAGTGCCAGTGCCCGCGAACGAAGGCGTGGTCCGCGCCGAGCAGCTCGATCTGAAGCTCCGAGAAGTCCAGCTTGCCCATCTCGGCCCCTTCGCTCTGGTACCGATTGCGGTATCGCGCGAGAGTCGCGTCCCAGCCGGCGGTTCGGGTCGCTCCCGAAAAGAAGCTCAGCTCCGGCGACCGCTGGTAGCCCGCCATAAATCCTTCCAGGTTCCGCTCGTTCCACGAAGCGACCTGCTTATCGAGGACCGAGCGGATCTCTCTGGCGGCCCGCGACGATCGCGGCCGCTGTTTGGAGTCGGCGGGCGGGACAAGCAAAGCGAGCAACACCGTGACCCACGTTGCGGCCGCTTTCATTCTTTCCGGCTTAACCATTCCTGATACCCTCCCTTTTCTCTCTTTCTCTGACTCGCCGCGATTCTTCAAACCCGGCCAGTTCTTCAAGGCGATCGTAGATGAAAATATCGGGACGGCCTCTCATCCGAGCGAAGCGCTCGAAGATTTCCCGGTCCGTGCGCGTAGAAGCGATCTGTTCCGCCTTCCGCCTTTTCCTGATTTCGCGAATGGACCTGACCGCGTCCAGGCAGGAGAAAGAGAAGGCGGGCCTGAGCAGGAGCGGAGAGGCCAGGGCGAGCAGGAGCGCCCGCAGGACGTGCGCGGCCAGCAGCCGCCGGTCGTGTAGATTGATCCAGTGGAAGATGAGCCGGTTGCGCTGCTCGATCCTCCGCACCCTCGCGCGATCGAGCCTCTTTATCGTCGAAGAGATTCGATGTCGCGTGCGGGAGCGGGGCTCGTACAACACGATGAAACCCCGCTTCCACGCCCGGTAACTCAGCTCGACATCCTCCCAGTAGAAAGGCGAGAGGAGCTCTTCGAAGCCCCCGATGTCGAGAAACTTTCTCCGATCGAACATCGCCGAGCCGCCTCCGGCGAACATGGAGTAGAGAGGAGCGGCCGCCTCGAAGCCCGACCGGGCGAGGTCGCTTATAAATGCGTAACTCTTATGGACCCTGATGAACCCGCGCGAAAAGCCGCCGATCTTGCCGGTCCCGCACTCTCGCCCGCTCTCGAACTCGAAGACGCGACAGTGCGCGGCAAAGACCGCAGGGTCACGGAAGTTTTCGACGAGGGGCCGAATCGCGTCCCGGCTCACTTCCACGTCATTGTTCAAGAGGAAGACGAGATCATAGTCTGCTTCCTCGAATCCGCGATTGCACGTCGATCCGAACCCCCTGTTGACCTCGCTCGCGATAATCCCCAGCTTGAGCGGCTCAGGCGCGGCGTCGCCTGGAGCGCCGGACCGGGTTTCTTCAGAACGGGCCGACGAATGCTTCCGCGTGAATCCCTGCCCCTCCAGCCAGCGGACGGTGTCGTCGCCGCTCCCGTCATCTACGATCAATATTTCAGAGGCAGTCTCGCCCTCCGCCGCGTAGGCTCGCGCGGCGGATATGACGGAGGGCAGAAAACGCCGGAGCAAATCCAGGCCGTTCCAGGTTGGTATGACGATGGTGACCGGAGGATTCATCACGTCGAATTCTTCACGTGTGCCTGTGCTGTGAAGTCACGGTCGGTTTTCCTCCCGGGTTGGCCATCTTCTCAAGCCTTTCGAGGTTATGATGGCTCCCGATCGCCACGAGCGAATCGTGCTCTTCGATGACCGTATCGGCCGAAGGATTGAAGATCATAGAGCTGTCGGCGCGCTTTATGCCTATGACTATGATGTCGAGTTCGGCGCGGATGCTCGTGTCTCTGAGCGCGACGCCGATGAAGGGCGAGCCCGCGTGGATCTCTGTCTGCTCCATCTCCAGCTCGAGTTGCTCGGTCATGGTGGCGAGCTCCAGAAAATCCGCGACGGCCGGCCGCAGAAGCACCTGGGCCATCTGGTTGGAGCCGGTGATGGTCGGCGAGACGACCCTGTTGGCGCCCGCTTTTTGAAGGCGCTTGACGGCCGATTCGTCGTTGGCGCGGGCGACGATTACCAGATCTTTATTGAGATCGCGCGCGGTGAGCGTGATGTAGAGGTTATCGGGATCGGAAGAGACCGCCGTCACGAGGCCCTTTGCGCGATCTATTCCCGCGCCGTGCAGTACGTCGTCGTTCGTCGCGTCTCCCATAAGTACGAGGTATCCCAGCGCGAGCAGCCTTTCGGCGATGGACTCGTCGGCTTCGACCACGACGAATTCATGCCCGCGCCTGGCGATCTCGCGAATCACTCGCGTACCGATGCGGCCCGCGCCGCAAACGATGTAATGCCCTTCAAGCTTGCTGATATCTTTAAACATTCTTCTTTGTCCAAACGTCGATATAAGCTCCGACTCCACGACTGCCTTTGCGGCGGACGACAGCGCGTAACCGATGGTCCCGACGCCGAGGACGATCAGGAAAACGGTGAATACCTGCGCCGCCCGGGTCATGCCCGGCAACTCTCCGTACCCGATCGTCGTGATGGTTATGAGAGTGAAATAGAAGCAGTCGAACCACGGCAGCTTCATGATCAGCTTGATGCCCAGAGTTCCGAAGGCCAGTAATCCGAAGATCAATCCGATTGAGATTCTTAAGCTGTTATTTGAAGACATACTCGCCAATCAACCCGGTTTAGACGGGATATTATACAGGGAATCGGGCTCAATCAATATAGCGGTTTTCGGCTGGCTGCTCCCTGTGAGGGCGGCGCGGGCGGGAAGAAGCGGATGTTACCGATGATGCGGGGAAATAAAAATGGGGCGAGTGATCGCCCCACGAAGGAACTATAGCAATACCTGATTGGCTCTCAATCAGGCCTCCGGTTAGAGATTCGCGCGCCGCCTCACGGCCGGGCGCGCCTCACGCTTTTCGATATTGACCGTGACCTTCTGCTCGGCCTGACCGCGCATAATGGTGAGGACGACGGCCCCTTCCTTCTCCGTGATAACGGTAACGAGGCCCGTTACGTCCTCAATGGGCTTGCCGTCCACGGCGGTGATCACGTCGCCCGCCTTCAGGCCGGCCCTGGCGGCAGGCAAGTCGTTCTGGACTTCGGTCACCAGCACGCCGCGCCCGTTCTTTACTCCGAAATACTCGGCGAGCTGCCCGGTAAGCGGTTCGGCGGTAATGCCGAGCCGGGTGCCGCGAAATCGCCCGCCGGGGCTGGCGTAGACGAAGTTAAAGTTCCCGAAATTCCCGAACCCTTTCTCCATTTCCTGTTCCATCTTCTTGCGCTGTTCGTCGGTGAGTTTCAAGGCCTTCTCCGCGGCCTTCATCTCGGCTTCGCTGCGCTTGAAGAATTTGCCGTCGAGCATCGGGGCGTTGCCGAAGTACCTCACCTCGGGGCTTCTCCTGGTCACGGTCGCGGTCAGAGTCTGCTGCGCGCCTCCGCGAAGCACCTCGAAGGTAACGGCCCGGCCGGGAGGAGTTTCGCTCAACAATCTTTGCAGCTCTCGCACGGTATCTACGCGCCGCCCGTTGAAAGAGATGATCACGTCATTCTCCTTCATGCCCGCTTTTTGCGCGGGACCGTTCTCGGTCACCTTCATAACGACCGCGCCGCGCTCCTCCGACAGGTTCAGGTCCTTCATGCGGTCCGGGGTGACCTCTTCGAGAAAGACGCCGAGGTAAGAGCGCTCTCCGCCTGCCATCTCGAACGAAAAGGCTTCGGGAGCGGTGGTTATCGCGAAACCGCGGCCCTCGCCCTTTGCTTTCTCCTTCGCCTTCTCTTTTGCTTCCTGCGCTTCTTTCGCTTCCTTCTCCCTCTGCGCGTCCACGTTTTGCGCGGCCGCCACGCCCGCGCCCAGCGCGCAAACCAGAATAGCTATCAAATATATCCGTCTCGACATCCCAAGCCTCCTTCGAACCGTGTAATAAGATTATTAGGATAGACCCAGCTTTGACCACGCCCGCAAAGCGAAAAAGTTCCAAAAACCTCACCTGTTATCCCGGCTAAAATGAGCCTTCGATAACATCTTTCGGCTTGCCGCTGCGGGTGGAACGGAGCACGAGGCGGGCCAGCCAGGGCGCTCTAGCAAGGATTCCCGCAAAGAAGTTGGCCGTGCCGGGCGAGAAGGCGACGCTCCTCAATACTTCCGCCGCCCTCATCCTTCTTCCGAGCTCATTGTCGTACCTCGCTCTGTAGAGGGCGAGCACTCTCTCGAAGGGATGGGGCGGGGCGTGGACGCCGGGGCCCGGCTCATACGGGCTTTCCCTGGTGCCTGTCGCGGGCATCGCCCCCGCGAGCTCTGACGCGCCGAGAGTTTCGATTATCGAATCGGCGGCCATCTCGCCCGTCCGGAGGGCGATCTGCATGCCTGTCCCGGTGAAAGGATCGATCATGCCCGAGGCATCGCCCACCGCGATAATCCCGTCCCGGTAAAGCCGCCGCGTGCCGAAGGTCAACGGGCCTGCCGTTTGCCATTTTCCAACCACTCTGAACCGCGAGAGGCGCGAGCGGGCAAGGCTATTGTTCTTAATCGTCCGCTCGACCACCTTCGATGCATCACCTTCCGCCGCCCGGACATCCCTCTCATTGACGATGAAGCAGAGATTGACAAGGCCGTCCTCTACACGCGACAGGCCGCCGTATCCCTGCGGGAAGAAATAAAGCTCGACCTGTTCCTCTATCCCTTCGACGCCTTCGAGGTGAGCTTTCATAGCGTAGAGGCGGGACCCGCGACGCCCTCCGACGCGCTCGGTGCGGCCGACCATGAATCGAGAATTCCGCCCCGACGCATCGATAACCAGCGGAGCGCGGAAGGTGATCTCCTTCCCGTCCGACAGGGAGAGCGCCTCTACCGCGTGCGCTCCCGAGCCATCGCGCGCGCAGCTCTTGACGGCGACGCCCTCAAGGCAATGGGCTCCCGCCTCGCGCGCGCGGTCGATGAGGATCTTGTCGAAGCGGGCGCGGCTCAAGCTCATCGCCCAGGCGGACTCGTCGGACATCTCGGCTATGGTCATGTGGACGGCCCGCCCCGCCGGAACGCTCAGGGTCAGCCTCTCGATCTTCTGCGCACCCGCGGCAAGCATTCTCTCCATCACCTTCAGACGCCTGAGCGTGGGGAAGGATTCGGCCGTGATGAACTCTCCGCAAAGCTTATGGCGCGGCAGGTGTTTCTCTTCCAGCAGGAGAACGCGAAGGCCGCTTTCGGCAAGGCGGATGGCCGCGCACGATCCGGCCGGCCCGCCTCCGATGATTATGGCGTCGAGCTCGTTCATAAGAGATGGCCTGCCGCGAGATCCCGGCCGTCGAGCCGGGAGCCCCGCAGAGTCGCGTCAGACGTTGCTCACGTCGGCGACGAGCGAGAGCCTGTAAGGAAAGACGCGCCTGACCCGGAACTGCTTGAGCCCGGCGCGCTCTGCCTGGACCGAAAGCTCATCGGCGGTGAACCCCCTGAGCACGGAAACCGGCCCGTCATTTCGAGTAAGGTAGCTCGTCGCGAAGACAGGCCCGGTCATTCGAATGAAATAGTAAGGCACCAGATTTCGCACGAGATCGTTCACGATAACGGCGCGCCTCGCAATCCTGGCAAAGTCGTGGAGCAGGCGGGCGACATCCTCTTCCTGAAAATGGTGCAGAAACAGGGATGCGGTAACGTAGTCGAAGCTCCGCGAAACGAAGGGCAGATTCAGCGCGTCCGCCTGAAGCAGGTCGATCTCCGGGTCGATCCCGAGGCGAGACCTCGCGACCCGCAGATTACGCTCGCTTATATCGACCGCGGCGATAGAAGGCTTGATGCCCCGCCCCCTGCACCACCTGCTCACAGCCGACGGTATATCGGCCGAGCCCGTGCCTACGTCGAGCAGTGACAATTCCTCCAGCCGGTCTCGCCGCGCGGCCTTCGAGAGGGCGTCCAGCACGACGCGGGTGCCGCCGAGGACTTTGTTGATTCGTCGAAGGTCCGCGAGATTTTCAGCCACATCGTCGTCCGTGCCGTCTCCGGCATCGAGTAATTCTTCTTCGTAGATTCGTTTCGGTGTGAGCATAGCCTCTCCTAACAGACCTTCTTTCCGAAGCCGATGTAGGAGATGGAGGTATCACCCGTGATCTTGAAGGCCCCCGCGCTTCCGCGCCGGATGAATCCGATGAGCGCGCGAGCCGGTCCCGCCACGGGACCGACCCCCCGCGTCTCTCGATTCTCTATTCCGTGCCGGGCCATCATTTCGTGCAGGTCGTGAGGCCTGATGAACATTCTCGGGTCGTGAGTGTTCTTCGGGATCAGGCGAAGCACGCGCTCGAGCAGCCAGACCGCGACCAGTCGCGCCCTCAACGTCCGGTTGACGGTCTCATACATGAACAGGCCGCCGGGCCTCAGTACCCGGGCGCACTCTCTCACGACGCCTTCGAGGTCACGCACGTGCTCAAGGAAGTCGGACGTGACCACCATATCGAAAGAGGAATCGGCGAATGGAATCGACTCGCCCTTTGCATTGACGAAATCCATTTCGAGCGAGCAACCGCGGCCGTGCCTGTTCGCCGAGGTCAGGGAGGCATGCGACAGGTCGACGCCTGTGACAGAAGCCCCGGCGCGCGCGAAATTGTCCGCGAGAATCCCTCCCCCGCAACCTACATCGAGCACCCTTGCGCCCTCTAAATCACCCGCCACTCGCTTGAAGTAATCGAACCTCGCGGGATTCAGATCATGCAGGGGCGCGACCGGCCCCGACAGGTCCCACCACCCGTCTCCAAGATCGTCGTACCAGCGGTTGTCGATAGTCATGAGTGCGGCACCCGGAATCCCTTTGGCCCTCGGGGGCCTTCAACATGCGCCCCGTACACTTTACCTCTTTGGCAACGAATCTCAAACTTGAGATCCCGGCTCGGGCAAAGGCGGCAGGGAGGTCGGCCACCGGGCTTTTTGCTCTTTGCGAAAGGTGAAACCTCGAAGTGCTCGCGTGACTAGGCAAAGGGGTTTCAAGCGCGATGGTTACTTTGCGCGCGTGCTCTTATTAAATCGGGGAGGGACGCGCTCAGCGGTATCTGTGGACGAGATAGATTCCCACCATGGCGCTGAGCAGCCCCACGGTGTTCGTCACGACGAATACCCAGGAGCCGATGCTGTAGCTATAGAGAGCGAAGCAGAAAGACGCGGTCGCCTGGCCCCAGTAAAGGAGCGGATTGACGCCGCGAAGCTTCTTCTCTATCCAGTTCTTTCTGACCTGCGCGACCAGTGTGAAAACGAGAATCGCTGCGGCTAACCATCCGACCCATTCCACGGCTGCCTCCACAAGGATGAAAAGAGGGCTCATCCGATTCCACTCCGGGCCGCCCGCTTATCGCAAGCGGGCGGTATTCTTTTTATCCGGTATGAAATCGCCTCTGAATGCTTCGATCACGGTCTTTGTTATTCCGACAATGGGGATCAGGTCAAGCGCAACGTCTGCCGTGCCTCTAAGCCCGCCCTTGCGGCGAATCGTCCCGAGTGCCAGCGCGACGACCGCGCCGGTCCCGATGATCGGAAGCGGGCGGAGGACGCGCCTGGTGAGAGTTCGCTTGATGGCTCTCTTTATTAGAGCCTTCTTGATCGATCTCATTATGTTCATGACTTTATCAGCCTCATTAATTTGGCCCCTGGACCGGGCTCTTCGGATGTACGGAGATTAATCTGTGGGCGCGGGGCTCGCGTCACTCAGGCCGCGTGCCTCGCGTCCCCCTCTTTTTTCAGAAGAGAGATCTGGGTAATGACCGATGTGATCAACCTTTCAAAACCGTTCTTCGCGGTCATAAAAAAGAGAGCCCGAGCTCCGGTCTTCAGTACCGTGAAGGCATTCGTCCCTTCTCGCCCGCTGCCTTCGAGCGAAGACATGAGCACGGCCTCCCTCTGCTGATTGCCGAGCGTGCCGCCCGTCAGGATTCCTTTTCTCTGTTCAGGCTCCAAAACCGAAAAGTAGTAGAGGCTGTTTTCGGTCTTTATGCTGATCCGATCCGACGGCATCACTTCTTCTAAATTGATCTCCATAATCTTACCCTCCGGAATTCTCGCTGGGAGCAGGTCGAGGATACGCGCCCTCTAGCTCTCTTCCTTGGCCAGTTCACCGGGGCCGCGACCGAAAAGGCGGGCGAGTATCAAGCCTGTTATGCCGAAATATAGCAGCACGAAGAAGGTGAAGAATAAAAACTGAATGACTCCCATCGTTCAAGTACCTCCCGATATTCTCAGTGTTAATGATAGTGCAAGCTCTATGCCACCGATGAAGTTCGCCGTAGATTCCGGAAGCGGGCCTCTATAGAGGCTCACGAAGACGAAGCGGCTGCGCAGGGCGATGGCCGTATCATATTGAAGCGGCAGGGAGTGGAGCGAAACGACTCCAAACGATACGCTTGACTTTATGCCTTACAATAACTAGAATCGCCGTGATTTACAGGGGATTCGTCATTGGTTATTCAGCACTCAGGAAGCGCAACCGTTATTACACCTGGCAACAGCCTTAGGCATCCGGTCATTGCGTAGGGAGCCCTAATCCAAAGGCGATTATGGTTACTAGAGATCCTATGAGCAGCCAACGTGTCGAAGAAGTCATCGCTTCCGGACAATCGGCGTTGGATGACAGCCGGTTTGAAGAGGCGGAGGTTCGCTTTAGAGCAGCGCTGCGTATGGGTCCCCATACGGCCGAAGAAGAGGCCCTGATACGGTGCAAGCTCAGCTCAGCCCTCGAAAAACGCGCTCTAAACCGTGAGCAGCTAGAAGCAGTCTCGAAATACGATAACTTCTCCGATTTCGTGCGGCTCAGCGAGCGGACGCAGATGCTCGTGCTCATCAGCCTCGGATGGGCGCATTCGGTTAATAATGACATACCCCGTTCCATAGCCCTGTTCAATCAGGCAATAACCATCGCCCGAAAACTCGACGATCATGCGGGCATGGGCGCGTGTTATTCGGGGCTCGGGCGCTCCTACCGCTTCGTGTCGGAGATCCGCATCGCGCGCGACCATTACAGGTCGGCGCTCGAGCACTTCAGGCAGGTCGGAGAGTGGAGGGAGCTCGCCGAATGCTACTCCTTCATCGCGAGCATCGACGGGCGCGAGGGCGATACGAGAAACGCGGTCCATTCACTCAAGCAGGCGCTCGCCATTATAGGAGACCGGAAAGAGCACGACCTCCTCGGAAGGATATACAGCGATCTCGCCCTTCTCACCCAGAATATAGATCTCATCGCGTCAAAAAATCGAAATTACTGGGAGAAAGGGATATACCACTTTCAAAAAGCCGGCAATAAATACATGCTGGCCGTCATCTATAACAACTTCGCGAACCAGTTGTTGCTGCTCGGCGAATGGGACCGGGGCGAAGAGATGAGCAAGACGGCCATAGAGTTGCTGCGCGGCACGACCAGATTCCTGAACCTCGGAGGCGCGCTCGACACGCTCGCGCAGTTTTACGTGCTTCGAGGCAGGCTCGACGAGGCCGACCAGCTTCTGCAGGAGTCGATGGATGCGTTCGAGACCATAAAGAAGAAGCACCCGTTGAATAAAGAGCTCCCGCTCGAAGCCAGCACACAGACGACGATGGGTAAGAGCTGCCTGGCGAAGAACCAGCCGGAGATGGCGATCCCCCACCTGGAGCGTTCGGTCGATATCTCCATGAGGTCGGGCGACCGCCAGTACCTCTCCGACGCGAGGATCTGGCTGACCGAGACCCTCTTGCGGCTCAAACAGGTGGGCCGTGCCAGGCTGGTCGTCGAAACGATGCGCGAGTCCTTGCGCGAATCGCCTGAGATGCTCGCCTGGGGCCAGATGATGAGGCTCGAGGCCAAGCTGGCGTCCCAGGAAGGCCACCTTGCCGCCGGGATTCAGGCACTCGGACAGAGCACTTCCCTCTTTCAGATTACGGGGAACGTCTACGACCTCGCGGTGAATCGAGTCGTGCTCGCCAGCATGTTCGAGTTACAAGGCGCGCTCCCGGAAGCGATAACCGAGGTGAAGGATGCCATCGTCAATTTCGAGAAGCTAGGGGCGGCGGTGGCCTACCGCAACGCCAAATCCTACCTCGAGTCCCTGAAATGGAGGCTTTCGGTAGGAGGGGCGGAGTCTAAGGCTGAAGGAGTCGGCCGCGAAATCATACTCCAGGCACACGCCCAGCCTAAGGCGACGAGCCTCGCTTCAATCCTCGACGGGTTCATCGCGCAGAGGCTCGTTCAGGCCTCCGTCTCAAAGGAGCTTCTCTTGTATGAGGTCGTCTCGATAGTTCGCTCGCAGTCGGGAGCCCGGGGCGCCGTTATTTACGAAGTCAATCAGAGTGATGACACGACCTGGACGCAGATCACGGGGCTTGAAGTGGCCGCGTCGGTCGGCGTCGAAGAGCGGGAGCACCCCGACCTCAAGAAGCTGATAATGGGCCTGCCCACGCAGGCCTACAGCGCCAATTTCATCTACAGGCTCACGGACAATCAGCAGAGTAAATTCATTCTCAAGATCGTCGAGCCGAGCTCCGACCGCTTCGTCACCGGCACGGTCACGATGGAGCCCCTGATCAACCTCGTCGAGCAGAGCCTGGAGATAAACCTGCTCAAGAGCAAGAATCGAAGGACGGGCGTATTCAACCCGTCACGCCTGCTGGCCGAAGTCGAGCTGCCCGGATTCATCTGCGCGAGCCGTGCGATGAGCCGCGTGCTCGAACAGATTCACAAGATAAGGTCTTCCGACGTTACCGTTCTCATCACGGGCGAGTCGGGCACGGGCAAAGAACTGATAGCTCGGGCGGTCCACGCGGGAAGCTCCCGGCGGCCGAATACGTTCCTGCCTTTCAACTGCTCTGCCGCCCCCCGGGAGATGGTCGAGAGCCAGCTCTTCGGATACCGGAAGGGCTCGTTTACGGGCGCGATAGCGAGCAACCAGGGCATCATTCGCGCGGCCGAGCGAGGCACGCTTTTTCTCGATGAGATCGGGGACCTGCCCATCGAGCTCCAACCCAAGCTCCTGAGGTTTCTACAGGAAGGCGAGATTCACCCGATAGGCGAGAGCCAGCCGATGAAAGTCGATGTGCGGGTGGTCGCGGCGACGAATTCGGAGCTCGAGCGCGCGGTCGCGGAAGGAAGGTTTCGCGAGGACCTCTTCCACAGGCTCAACGTGATAAGGATTCAAGTGCCTCCGCTTCGCGAGAGGCGTGAAGAGATACCCGCCCTGGTCAATCATTACCTGCTCCAGTACCAGCAGGAGGCGGCCAAGATGGACATCCAGATGGCCGAAGAGGCGCTCGACCTCATGGTGGTTTACGACTGGCCCGGGAACGTCAGGCAGTTGTGCAACGAGGTGCGTCGCCTGGTCGCTTACAGCGAATCGGGCACGATCGCGACCCCGGAGGCGCTCTCTCCCGAAATAGTTCGTGCCAGCCGGGAAATGCCTCTGATCTCCGGCACCGCGCTGGTCATACAGGAACAGGCTCAAACCATGCTTCCGAGCGGGACCCTCTCGGAGGCGATAGAAGAGATCGAGCGCCGCATGATCCAGGAAGCCCTGCGCAAGTCTGAAGGCAACATCGCCCGCGCGGCGAAGGACCTCGGCCTTTCGCGTAAGGGTCTCTACCTGAAAATAAACCGCTTCAATTTCAAGATCTGATCCTTCCCCCTTCCCGCTTATCACCCCTCTCCATTCCCGGCAAATTCCAGTGTGTAGCTGCTTCACACGTGTGAAGCAGCTACACACATGCTGCAACAGTGGCTTTTAAAAGAGTTAGCGGCCCGCCGCGGATTAGTGTGAACCAGGTACACATATTCAGAGAAGGAGGGCCTTTTCGCGATAAAGGATAAACCGTTGATTTCAAACGGGGGCTTTCGCCTGCCGCGAGGCGAATTCAATGGCACGCGCATTGCCAACATATATGACGTACTGAGCGGAAGAGCTGCTGGAGACAAAAGGATCTCAGGCAGCTAAACAAAATCAAACAGACTGCTACGATCAAAAAAAGGAGACAACCATGGCTGACGAAAGAAATACAGGCGTGTTGCTCGACGAGCTCGAGCTCGTGGAAATGGAAGAAGTGATAGCTCCCGGGATCATCCTTTCCGGAAAAACTCCCTAGAGCAGGTTCGATGTATCAGGAAAGATAAAAATAACAGATAAGGAGAACACCATGGCTAATGAAAGAAATGAAGGCGTGATACTCGATGAGCTCGACCTTTTGGAAATGGAAGAAGTGGTTGCTCCGGCGATTCTTCTCACCGACTAAGAGACCGTACATCGCGTCGAGGAGGCTCGACGGTATTGAATTGAGATTCGCTGCATCCAAGAAATCCGATTCAATTCCGTCGAGCCTTCCGCCTTTAAGCCTGACTCTTGAATCTATGATCAATATCTTCAGCGGCTCCCGGCTTCAGCCCGGAGCCCGGGAAAGGTCACCTGACGCTCAACAATCCGGTTGACCCCATTTTCGCCGCTTGATATTATCGATTCCCCTTCCGGGAAATTCTCAATAAAACCGATCTAGAGGTGAGCAGGTTATCCGGAGAGATTGCACCGGAGGGAGATAGACTTCGATCTCCGATACCCGAATTCAGGTTCAATCCGATCAAAAGCTCCGCGAGGTGTCCGGCTCGTTATGAACGCTCACGATCAACAACCCGGCCAGTTCTGCCATTACCCGCCCAGGGTGGCCGAGGAAGTCGATGTCACGGAGCAGGCCGAAGACGGCCTCACGCGTTATGTGGTTCGCAACCGCGTAACGTCTCGCTACTTCCTCTTGAAGTCTCCGGAGTATTCCGTCTTTCGCCAGCTCGACGGCTCGCAGACCGCCGAAGAGATCGCGCGGGGAGGCAGGTCGGGCAATGGGCCGCGCGTGTCGCCCGGCGGGTTGACGAAGTTTCTCTCTCGCCTGGATTCCACGGACCTGCTTGCCAGGGGAGGGGCGGGCCTGCTTGCGGCCCCGAAGCCACGGGAGCGCGGCCTTTATATCCGGTTTCACCTGTTCGACCCGGACAGCATGCTCGCCTGGATGGATAAGAAGGTCGGGTGGGCGCTCACGAGGCCCGTTATCACGGCTTCCTTCCTGCTCATGGCCGCTGTCACCTTCGGGCTGCTGTCGAGGGCGGAAGAGGTCTCGGCCTACGCCCGATACACGTACGCGGAATACGGGCTCGCGGCCATTCTCCTGATGACGCTCACCATAACCGTTCTGCACGAGTTCGCCCACGGGCTCGCGTGCAAACATTTCGGAGGCGAGGTGCGAGAGGTCGGCGTCCTGATGATCTACTACGTGCTGCCCGCCTTCTACTGCAACGTGACCGATATTTATCGTCTCGGGAGAAAGCACGAGCGGCAATGGGTGATCTTCGCGGGCATCTACTGGCAACTGCTTGTAAGCGCCGTGGGCGCACTCGTCTGGATGCTCGCCGCTCCGCATACGGCGCTTGCGGACCTCACCTTTCTGGTCTTTTTAGGCGGCACCTTCAATATACTGGTCAACTGTAATCCGCTCATCAAGCTCGACGGTTATTACGCGCTGTCGCAATTCCTGGGAATCCAGAACCTTCACGCGCAGGCTTCCGCGCAGGCCGCGAAGGCAATCTCATACTTGATCGGGCCTGAAGACGGAGCCGGTACGGCAAGCCCGGCGAACGGCCGGGCGGGCGGCGCGGCTTCGAGTCTCAAAGAAAAGAAGGGGCCGGGGCCTCTCTTCTACCTGACTTATTGGGCCTGCTCTCTGCTCTACTCGGTTGTTCTTATCTCATTTATTTTGAGCTGGGCCGGAAGCAACCTGATGGAATGGTTCGGCTTTTTTGGAGTCCTGCTTACGCTCCTGCTCGCGGGCCTGCTTACCGAAAGGTGGTGGAAGCCGGTGATGGCTTCGAGCCGAAAGGGGCTCGGCGCGCTCATCGCGCGAGCCCGGATAATGGCTCGAAGGCGCACGAGCCTGATTGTGAATGAATCTGGAATCGGTCCAGGAAAGAATGGCGAGGGGATAATCATGTCTGCACAGGCTGTGAAATCGGAACCTGAAGAAAGCTCACGGGGAGAGGCGCTCAAGAAAGGGGCCTTTCCTCGCCGCAGGGTCATCAAGACCGCTCTTGTACTGCTGGCCCTTCTCGTGCTGATAGCGCCGTGGGAGGCATCGACCGGGAGCGACTGCACTCTCCTCTTGCCTCCGGGCCGGGAAGCAGTCGCCCGGGCGAATACCGACGCGGTTATGCTTGAGATTCTGGTCAAGCCCGGTGACGCCGTGGCCGCGGGAGCCCAGATTGCGCGGCTCGGCAATCCTGAAATCGAAGACCGGCTCACCCAGCTCAACTCGGAGATCGAGAGGCTCAACGCCAATAACTCGCGCATAGAAGACGAGCTGCGCGTGCGGAGCGAGGTGCTCCTCTCCGCCAGCTTCAAGGAGGTGGAGCGCAAACGCCTTGCCCGGGAGTTCAAGAGCGAGATGAAACAGATAGACCTGGCGGCAGGGCCGAGCCGGACGGCGGAAGCGGCCCTGCCGCCATCCTTCGCGGTCCTCAAGTCGGAGATCGAGTTGAGAGAGACCGAGCTCGAGCAGAATAGGAAAGAAGTCGAGCGGTACCGAAAGCTGCTCGACGACGGGCTCGTCGGCGGCCAGCAATACGACCGCGCGGTCGCGGCGATGCGGCTGAGCGAGAAAGAGATCGACCGTGCGCGGTCCCGGCTCGAAGCCGCCTTCGTAGAGCATCGACGCTTGACCAGCGGCGCCGAGACGAATTCACTGGTGGCAGAGACCGAAGCCAGGGCGGCCAGGTCGAGCTTCGAAGCGCTCATCTCCGAGCTGCACGCCAACCGCCAGCAACTGGAATCGCTCAAGCAGCGGAGGGAGATACTTCAGAAAGAGTACGAGGGGATGATAATCCAGTCTCCGGGGGCGGGCGTGATCCTCGGGGAAGACCTGCGAAAGATGGTCGGCAGGCGCTACAGCCGGGGCGAAGAGATCTGTCGCATCGGAGAGCTCGAAAACTTCATGTTGAGAATAGACGTGAGCGAGCGCGACATAAGCGATGTCAGGCTCGATAGCCCCGTCCGCTTCAAGCTGAAGACGGTCCCGGGCCGGACCTTCACCGGCCGGGTCTCAAAGATCAACGCCGAGCCTACCCCCAATCAATACGGACAGCTCTTCTACCCGGTCGAGGTACAGGTGGAGAATTCAGATGGGTTGCTCAGACCCGGGATGACCGGATTCGCCAGGATCAGCTTCGGGCGCCAATCGATCGGCCTGATCATCTCGGAAAAGATATGGCAATCCCTTCGACCCGAATTGTGGCTTTTCTGAAGATGAGGCGGCTTGTGCCGAACTGAGGCGTGCGCCGATTCATTCCGGATCGGCCCGCGCGCTCGAAGGGAGAAGCGGGACGCCCGCGCCCCCGGATTGCGATCAAGAAGCGAGCATCCTTGGCTTCGGAAAAGGCGTAAAGGCATCTTCGGTCCCGTTGCCCGTTCTCAATTCCTCTTTCGAGCGATACATTCGCCTGTCGGCCTGCATCATCAGCTCCTCGAAGCTCCACCCATCCCTCGGGGACGTAGCGGCTCCGATGCTCGCGGTCACGGTAACGCTCTCGCCGCCCGGCATATCGAGGACGAGCTGGCCTATGGCCTTCTGAATCCTCTTTATGACGTGCCCGGTCTGTTCGTGATCGGTCATAGTCAGGCAAGCCACGAACTCGTCACCCGTGAATCGAGCGACCATGTCATGATCGCGCAGCTGCCTCCGAATCACCTGGCCGACCTGGAAGAGAAAGCGGTCCCCGGCCAGATGCCCGAACGTGTCGTTTACCTGCTTGAAATCGTTGATGTCGATCACAAGCACCGACAGAGGGTATTTCGCCCGCTCGGCGGAATGGAGCTCTCGTTCGAGCTGCATACTGAAGGCGCGCATGTTCGGCAGCCCGGTCATCTGGTCGGTCAATGCCGTCTGCCTCGTGGATTCAAAGGTCATAGCGTTATGCAAAGCGTCGGATATGGGCTGCATAACCATCTCTATCAGGCGCAGGTGCTCGTTCGTGTAGTTGGGAAGATCGACCGAATAGAGGGCCACGGCCCCGAACGCTTCGCCCTGTTTCATCACCGGGAAGACCAGCACGGACTTGTAGGCCGAGGCCGCTTCCGAACCCAGGAAGGCGAGGTCGAGCAGGGGCGACGTGTTGTACATCGGCTTGTGGTTCGCGACGACCCAGCCCGTGATGCCTTCGCCGAGCGAGACGACCCTGTTTCGAAAGCTCTCGCGGTTCAGCCCCCCCGCGTACTGCGCGCGAACCCTGGTCTTGTCCGCGTCCGCCAGGTAAATGACGCAGGTCGAATAAGGGACGACGTTGGCCAGGCGGCTCGCGACTATGGCCACGGTATCCTGCAAGCTGAGAGAGCTGCTCAGGACCCGCGCTATGTCGTGAAGGGTCATCACCTCCTTGTGCGCCGCGGCGATCTTGCCGAGCGCCGACTCGGTCAACGGGGATTGCTCCTCGGCGAAGCCCGCCGCCGGGGCCGAAGAGTTATGAATCGCCTGAGCGGGCCGAGGGGCCTCGGGCTCCTGAAATCCCAGCCCGTCGATTTCCGCGTTCAGGCTTTCCAGCATGTCCAGAAACAGCTTTACCAGAACGGGGTCGAAGAAGGCCCCGCTCTGCTCTTTGATATGCCTGAGCGCTTCTTCGCGAGTCATGGCTTTGCGGTATGGCCTGTCCGAATGCAAAGCGTCGAAATGGTCCACCAGAGCCAGTATCCTCGCCCCGAGGGGAATCTCTTCTCCCGCAAGCCCGTCCGGGTACCCGCGCCCGTCCCATCGCTCGTGATGCGCGCGCACATACGAGGCTACAGGAAAGTCGAACTTGACGTTCGACAATATCTCGGCCCCGATCACCGGATGGCTCTTCATCTTGTTGAACTCGTGCTCGGTCAGCTTGCCGGGCTTATTGAGAATATAGTCGGGCACGCCAAGCTTTCCGATGTCGTGGAGCAGCGACGCGGCTTCGAGCGCTTTCAACTCCTTCGCGCCCATTCGCATGTTCTCGCCCATTCGTCTCGCGTAAATCTGCACGCGGCGAATATGCTGGTGAGTCGTCTGGTCCTTGGCATCTATGGCCATGGCCAGAGCTTCCAGAGTGGACCTGTGCACCTCGTTCATCTGCTCGGTGTGGCGCCGCTCATCCTCAATTTTGGAATGGTAGGTCTTGAAAGCATAGTAGATGATCAATGGCACCGGAAGCGCGAGCGCGAGCATGAGAAAAATAACCACCCTCAGGTGACTCGAAAGTGAGTAGACCGTGAGGCCTGCCGCCGCCGTGCTTGCCATGTGCGTGATTGGAATCCAGAAGAACGGCTCTCTCCATAAGCTGGACAACCCGGCAGTTCCACCACTTCGGAAGAAAGCGGCTCGCGTCGTACTCATCATTTTGTCACTCCTGAAAGATAATGCCCGCATAGCGAAGCGCGGATGAGAATGCCGCGGCACCGGGAATGACGCCGGGGTTCAGGCATAGTCATTCAGTGCCTTCGCTACGGCAGCCTTCCGGCCATCGATTCTCGGTTGTCAGGCGGAAGGATTTGCGCCCGTTGCCTTTCGGAAACGGAAACCTTTATCGATGAAGAATATTCGATCTGGGGTAAAACAAAACTGCGCGGCCAATCATCCTGCTACCGGCCAGGGTCGGATTCTACGACGGGTAGCTTCCCATGTCAAGGAATGAATCGTTACAGATCCGCGCCTCGCGCGGCCCATCCCGGTTACATGACCGCGTCTTTCACGCTTCGGAGAGGAGCGCCTGCGAAACGTACCCGCGCACGTCGAGCGGCCATATGACGGAGAAGGTCGAGCCCTGCTGCGGGGCGCTCGCGACCAGGAGCTTTCCTCCGAGCAGGTCGACGAGCCTCTTGCTGATCGGCAGGCCGAGCCCCGTGCCTCCGCTATGATGAGGGCTCGCGATGTTGACTTGCCGGAACTCTTCGAAGATGAGCGGCACCTGTTCTTCGGCCATGCCGATGCCCGTGTCCAGAACGTCCACGCGCCACATCTCTCTTCCCTCCGAGGCGGCGAGAATCTTGACGCTCCCGCCCGGGGGAGTGAATTTGATGGCGTTGGAGGTGAGGTTGGTGATCACCTGCGTGATCTTGGTCAAATCGCTAAATATGCGCGGCATGTCTTCTTCGATCTCGTAGGAGAACTCGACGCCTTTGTCTTTCGCGGTCTGCTTCAGGCCGTTGTAGAGCGGGTCTATCAATTCGACGGCGTCGAATGACTGAAGCTTGATCTGCATCCCTCCGGCCTGGAGCCGCGACAGGTCCAGAAGGTCGTTCACGAGATTCACGAGCATGGAGGTGGACTTCTCCAGCCGCTCGACCACTTCGCGCTGCCTGGCGCCCAGAGGTTCGGTCTTGTCGCGGCCGAGGAGCTGAATCAGTCCGATGATGGCGTTTAGAGGCGTACGCACTTCATGGGCGATAGTCGAGATGAAGCGGGATTTCGATTCGTCCACGACCTTGAGCTTGTCATTGGCCTCCTGCAACCTGTGGTTCGTCTGCTCGATCTCGCGCCGGCTAAGGGTCAACTCCGCGAGGACGCGGACGAGCTCCTTGTTCTGAGCCTGAAGCTCTTCGACCATTCCGGACTCGCTCGCCGAGAAGAAGAGCTGTCTGATCTGGTCTACCGTCTTTCGCGGCCCCTGCTCCAGGTCGAACCACTTGACGGCCTCGACGCGGGTGCCGACCCCGGGAGCGCTCTGGATGAAAAAGTCATCCATCAATCTTCGCGACCCGCTTATCCCCTTACCCAGCCCCGTCTTCGACTGAAAATTCCCGGCCAGGATGGGCGCGAGGTCGGCAATTCCCGGCCCGCTGTCTTCGCAGACGATCTCCATGCCCGTGCGGCCGTCTTTTTCGAGGATCGAAACGGAGATGCTCCCTCTCTCCGCGTATTCGTAGATGTTGCGAGTGAGCTCGGAGACGGCGGTCGTAAGCTTGATCTGCGTGATGTTGTCGAAGCCCAGCTCGCGAGCCACGAGCCGCACGCGGTCGCGCACGCGAATGATGTCTGACTCGTTGCGAATGAGAATAGTCCCGATCTTTTCACGGCGGGCAGCGCCGCCATTCACTTCCTCAAAGAAATCCGAGCTCAAAAACTTAACCTCCCGCAAAGAATCGTCGCGTCGTCGTTCGGCCTGTTGTAGTCGCGCAGGATCGCCGCGCAGGCGAGCTGCGGGTGTAGCCCTTGAAGGCCCGGGTACAGGTCGAGATCCCATCGCTCCGAGATGCCGTCGGTGGACATGACGAGCAGGGAAACCTTCGGCAATTCTCCCCTGAACACCTTCAAGCGGTCCAGGCGGGAGCCGACCGTGCCGTTGAGGGAGATGAATTTCAGAGCCGAGCTTCCCCCGAGTACGCGGAAATCCGTATTGCCTATCCCGACGTATTCGATCATTCGAGTCGCGCAATCGATCGAAGCGAGCCCGATGACCGCGCCGCGAGTAGAGCGGAGGGCCTCGTGCGCGTGTCGCATGATAGCCTCCACCGGCTTATCGGCATTCCTGTTGATCGTTTCGACGGCGGCTCGCGAGGCATCGCTCGCGCCCTCGCCGTGTCCCAGGCCGTCGATCACCGCGACCAGCAGGCGGCCTTCGTCCTGCCTGATCAGGTAAGCGTCTCCGTTGTGCGTCTCCTTCGCCGGCGGTCGCGAGAGGGCGCCCCAGGTAGACGGCTCGTGGGAGGCGCGCTCCCGTTTCGGCGTCGCGTGCTTGCGGGCGACGATCACGGTGCCGTGCGTGGTCCGCCCGTAGAGAGACAGGCGGCGCGTCTGGCTCTCTACCAGAGAGTAGATATAGAACTCGTCGGCCATGCGGCTTATAGCCCCGAGCCCGGAGCCCATGGAACCGGAGGTCGTGAAGCCGTCCTGGACGGCGAGCGACGTATCGTCTATTCCGGGCCCCTTATCGGTGTAGATCACCTCGAGCCCCTTCGTGTCGATCCTCTCATCCAGCAGGCCCAGGAAAATCTGGCCCGTCCCGCGCCCGAACTTCAACGCATTGGTGCCGAGCTCGCTGATCAGGATTTCGACCTCGGCCATCTGATGGTCCGTAAATGAGAGCTCCCCTCCAAACCTGCGGGCGATGCGCCGCGCCAGGCCTATATGCCCCTCTTCGTTGAGCGCGATCCATTCGCAAGTATTCATACCCCGGCCCGATTCCCCATTCCGCACAGGCAGCCCGCAAGATCAGGCGCGGGCCGCGGCTTATTTGAAAGCGACATGAGACTCTTTACCTCTACAGGCTCAATGAAGCCACTTGATTATCGTTACGAGCGTTCCCTTCCCGACTTCCGATTCGATTCGAAAGTCGTCGACGAGCCTGCGTGAACCCGGGAGCCCTTTCCCCATTCCCCGGCTCGTAGTGTACCCGTCGGTCATGGCCATATCCACGTCGGCTATCCCCGGCCCCGAGTCTTCAAAGTTGATTCGCAGGCCCGAGCGCCCTGACGACCTGACGGGCCGCACTTCGACCGTGCCACGGCCGGCGTATAGCCTTATGTTGCGGGTGAGCTCGCTTGCGGCCGTGACGAGACGGACCTGATCGACTTTGCTGAAGCCCATGCGGGCAGCCGCCTCTTTGACTGCCGCGCGGACCCTCACGACGTCCTCATTGTCCGAAACCTCGATTCGGCTTGCTTCAGGCTGGGGCATGCTCATCGGCACCCACCGCGCGCTTGCGACGCTTGTCCTTCAACCGCTCTCTGAGAATCCGGAGCCCGTCGTCTACGTCGAGCGCCGTCGATACGCCCTTGAGCTCAAGCCCCAGCTCGACCAGAGTGATGGCGACTGCGGGCTGGATGCCGACCACGACCGTCGCGGCATCCATGATCGAAGCCATCGACGCGATGTCGGAAAGCATCCGCCCCGTGAATGAATCGACCATCTCGAGCAGAGAGATGTCGATCAGGACCGAGCGCGCGTTCGTCTGCTCGATCTGTTCGAGCACCCTCTGTTGTAGCTCCAGCACGGCGCGATCATCGATGTCGGCCTGGATGGAAACGAGCAGGACCTCACCAACTTTCAGAATAGGAACTTTGAGCGCGCTCATCAGTATCTCCCTTTTCAGCAGACGGCTCGCCGTCGGCGGCGTTGATCGGCACTACGCGCTGCCGGGTCATCTCGAAGGCCTGCCGGATTCCATCCGACAATTGATTGCGCGTGATTATTCCGCTCAGGTCGATTCCCAGGTGGACGATGGTTTGAGCGATCGAAGGCCCGACGCCCGTGATAATGCAGGTCGATCCGAGCAGGCGGACGGCGGTGACCGTCTTGATGAGGTAGTTGGCCACCTGCGTATCGACGGTCGGAACACCCGTGATGTCGAGTATGGCCACCTCGGCGCGGGTCTTGACTATCCGCTCAAGCAGGCGTTCCATCATCAGCTGGGTCCTTCGGCTGTCGAGCGCGCCGATCAGAGGGAGGCATATGATCCGGTCCCATATCTGCACGACCGGCGTCGATAGCTCCAGCATATCCTGCTGCTGCTGGCGAATGACCCGCTCACGGTTCTTGATGGTCGTCACGAAGATGAACGAGCCGAGCTTGTCGAGCGCCTTCGACAGCTTGTTGAGCTCTTCGAGCAGGGTCTCCGGATCGTCGCGGTACTCGTCGCGCAGGAAGGGGAGCAGAGACTCTTTGAGGCTGAAGACGTAAAAGGCCGTCTCCGACGGGCTGAACGCCTGGGCCGCCCGCGCTTCGGAAATCTCGAGCAGTAACCTCCTGATCGCGTTGAATTCCTTGCCGCGCATCTCTTCTACGTTCGAGTTGGCTATGGCCATGATGAATGCGCGGAGAAAAGATTGAGAGTCCGCGCGCAGCTCCTCTCCGGAGATCAAGGTCTCTCTGAAGTCGGAAGAGTTGACGCGATTATTCATCCAGGCCTCGAGTATCGCGTCCTCCCGCTCGGTCAGGGCTTTGATCGTCAACGGGTTGATAACTGCCTGAGACGGGTTGTTGTCAGATGTCAAAACAGAACCTCCTTGCCTACCAGCTCAAGTCATGAATTGATAGAAATGTGAGGATGATACATGCCGGCGTGCGGGAACGACACGCGAACCTTCCTCGAAGATAGACTCTATTGCCAAGCGTCCGGACGGTCTCTTTTTAATACGGTGTTGTACTATAACCGTCCCCAAAAAAGCACTACAATCTTAGCAAATAAAGGCCACGGTAGAAATCGCGATGATGCTTTACGGCCGCAAATCTTAGAATAACGATATTTCGCAAGACTTCACTGTAATCAATATCGCGGTCATAAATTCTGGCACGATCTTTGAATAATTACCCAGTGGGAATAGCGAAAAGCGCCGGAGATCGGTCACATAGAGCACTGAATTCGGCAACGCGGATGACAAGTGAAGACGAGCAAAGGGGAGGTAATACAATGGGTGCACCGAACAAGGACGAGATGGAAGGCAAATGGGATCAAGCTAAGGGTGCGGTCAAGGAGAACGTAGGCCGCGCGATCGATGATAGAGATATGGAGACCGAGGGCCAGGCGGATCGGGCCAAAGGGAACGTACAAGAGGGTTTTGGGACAGCACGTCGCAAGGTAGGTGAGGCAATCGAGGACGTTGGCGATAGCATCAAGCGCTAGCCTCTTCTCTTTCGTTGGTTTCTCTTCTTTTCATTGGTTTCTCTGATCATGGTAGTCAATACGAGGCCGGACGGCGCACACCGTCCGGCCCTTTTTTTTCATACCTCGCGTCATTTTCGCCGGGCCTGATGCGGGTCACGCCGCGCGGTCGCGCTCACTCCTGTTTCTTGCCGGTCTCTTCGGCTTTTTCGATCTCCCTTGAATGGCCGAAGGGCTTGGTGAGGTCCGATAGAAACCCCTTCAAGCTCCGGCCGATGCCCATAGGCTCTTCCACGCTTCGAACCACAAGCACCGGGCAATCGGCCCGGTTGACTATCTCGCGAGTCATATTCCCCATGATGTAGGTGCGGAGCGTGCCTCCGCTGGGCGACGACCCCGTGACGACCAGGTCGTACTCGACGCGGCGAATCTCCTTGAGCACTTCGCTGATGACGAGCCCGTGGCGCAATCTGACGTCGCTTTCGACGCCCATCCTTTCCAGCAGCTCTCTCTCACGCCGGAGGTTCTGACCGAGCATGGAGCTGGAATGAAGCAGCAGGTTCACGTCCTCTTCCATCTTCGTCAGGTCCGAAAATACCGGAGGAGGCTCATTCATCACGTGAAAAAGGGTGACGCGCGCACCGGCGGCTCGCGCGATGTTGCCGGAAAACTCCACGGCTTTGTCGATGTACTTCTCGCCCCCGCTGCATATGAGCATATTCTTAAGGCCCTCGCGATTTCCCGTGACTACGAGCACCGGAGGATCGACGGCCTTGATGATTTTGTAAGCCTTGGCAGACATCAGGAAGGGTCCGCGTGTGCCTTTCCTGACCGCGCCGATCACCACGAGGTCAAAACTGATCTCGCGCGTCCGCTTGACGATCTCTTCGATGGGATCGCCCGCCTTGATTACGAGCTCTGCCGCGATGCCCCCTTCTTTCAAGAGCTGGAGGCCGCGTTTGAGTGAATCGAAGATCGCGTCTTCTTCTGATGGCTTTTCGGTTATCCCAAGGAGTGTAGTCTCGGCGTGACAGGCTGCGGCGATCAGGCCACCGAATCGGATCGTGCTTTCAGCCTGACTCGATCCATCGCTACATATCAAGATTTTCATTGTGACCAGTTCAAATGCCTCCTTCCGTCCCTTGCTCGAACCGCCCATTCATCATATTTGAACCCACGCGGAATAAAAAGGCAAACGGCAGGCCTTCGACGGAGTCTCCCGGCGAGGGGCCGCGATAGACGGCGGCTCCGGCACTACCGGTCGCTATATGGAACCGAGGGGGCGGCTGGAGTCCGGGTCGATTCGCTCGACATTGGGCGGCCTGTCATTCCTGGGCCTGTTCGAGTTGGAGGGCTTCGGTTCTGGCGAGGGCGAGGGTTTTACGGGATCACTCACGGGCGGCTCGGGCCGCTCTTTCCTGTTCGCGTTTGTATTCTCGTTCTTCTGCTCGGAAGGGTCGGGGCTCGTGTTGTCGTTTCTTTCATCCTCGTCGGGCTTGACCAGGTCGACAACCGGGGGTTCTACCGAGTCGCGCGGAGTCGGAGAAGGCAGAGGAAGCGAGGAATTGATGTTACTCGTCTGCTCGCGCTCGACCTGAGAGAGAGCGGCCCGCGCCTGCCCCGCCAGGTCTTCGGCCCGTTGCCTGTACTTCTCGGCGGTCTGAAGGGCCTGCTCGCTATGGTTCTGGGACTGGGCATAACCTCGCAACTCTCCCTGCATCGTCAGCAGCTGGGGCAGGTACGTCCGGAGCGGATGGTCTTTCGGCAATGATTCGATCCTGGCCACCGAATCGGTGATCGCCTGCTGCGCGTCCAGGATCTCTCTGTCCGACGACCCGGCTATCAGCTTGTCTCCGAAAAGTACCCATCCGGCGATGCCTGCCGCTACCAGGAGCGCGATCAAGCCGATCACGAGCGCGGCATTGCTGTTGCGCTCGGGGTTTGAAACGTAGGCAGTTCCCCTCGCGGGCGTCGAATACCGGGCCGGTCTTCCGGGTAAGCCGTCTTCTCCAATTAAGAGATCATCATCTTTGAGCCGAGAGTTAGAAAAGGCTTCCCTCTCGACCACTGGCGTAATCGCCCCTGTCCCCGGCCGGGGGCGAACGACGGTAGCTTCATCGTCGAGCCGGGCGGCCCCGGCCTCAAGAGGCACCGGCGGCTCTTCGCCGATCGGCACGCTGATACGCGAAAACGCCCCTTCACGCTCGATGGCCGGGGCCGAGGCTCTGTCTGATCCAAGGGCCTCTTCAAACAGGCGTGCAAACTCGCGCGCGGTCTGAGGCCTGCGAGCAGGGTCTTTTTCGAGCGCGCTCATCACGACCGCTTCCAGCTCGGGGGAGAGATCGGGCCTCTTCTGCCTTAGCGGCGGCGGCGGCTCCGACGCGTGCGCCATAAGCAATCTGGTCGAGGAGCTGCCCGCGAAAGGCGCTTCGCCCGATAGCATCTCGTATAGGACCACGCCCATCGAATAGACATCGCTGCGCGCATCGACCGGAAGTTCGTCGCACTGTTCCGGAGACATGTAACGCGGAGTCCCCACGATGATATTGGCTCCGGTAAGGGCGGTGTTGCGATTGACATCTTCCAGAATCTTCGCCACGCCGAAGTCGAGAACTTCGACCCAGTCCGCGCCGTCGACTTTGGCGATGATGATATTGTCGGGCTTGATGTCGCGGTGAATGATGCCGACGGAGTGGGCGGTATCGAGGGCGCCGCAAATCTGGCGGAGGAGGTTCGCGCACCGGGCGGCGGGCAGAGCCCCGGCGCGACGAATCACCTCTCCGAGAGTCGGGCCGTTCACGAATTCCATCACGATGTAAGGTGTATTTTTCGAGTCGATTCCGTAGTCGGTGACGTTGATTGCGTTAGGGTGAGAGATCCTGCTCGCGGCCCTTGCTTCCTGCTCGAAACGCTGGGCAATCTTGGCCTGGGCGGCGAGCTCGGGCCTCAAGACTTTGACCGCGACCTCTTTTCCCATAGATATATGGCGAGCCTTGTAGACATCGCACATCCCGCCCGATCCCAGGTGCTCTTCGATCTCGTACTTGTCGGCCAGAATGGTGCCGACAAGCTCTTGCCCTCTGTACTGCACGGCCGCTCCACATTGCGAGCACACGCGGTCGGATGCTCCCACTTTGAATCCACAACCGGCGCAAATCTTCATCTCGGACCTCTGTGGTTAATATCGGGCATGTGCCGTCCTTCCTCCCGCGCTATCGCTCACATGAAATCGGTCAGGTTGTACTTTCGAATCTTGCTGTAGAGGCGCGGCCTGTAAATTCCGAGAGCGGTCGCCGCGGCCTGCTTGTTTCCCTTTGTGCGCTGGAGAGTCTGGAAGATCACTTCGCGCTCGATGTCTTC
>DATLMR010000055.1:0-30198 GCA_035537555.1 Blastocatellia bacterium | reverse complement strand
GGAATCGACCCCGGGTCTATCACGACGCTGGAATCGACAGCCTGGGCCGTCTTGTACTTAAGCTGCGCGAGCTTGTCCGGGAGGTAGCGCGCGAAGAGATCGGAGAGCTGCCTGACTATGAAGTAGATCGAGTCCGACCCGTCGGCCTTCGACGCCTCGTCGGGCGAGGCCGACGGCGGCGAATCGACCTGGAGCATGATCTGCCTGAACGCCAGGTCGAGAAAGCGAACCGCGAGCGACCGGCTCATGGCCTCGCGCGTAGAGGGCGCGGCGGCCTGCACCACGTATGACCCGAGCGCGTGCACGTCGTCGAGATCGACCACCGCCATCCTTTCCAGGCGCGCGACCGCGCTCGAAAAGAGAAGGTCCGCGAGCCGCGAATCCCCTCCGCGCATAATCGCGAGCAGCCGTGAAAAATTCGGAGAGATGATCGACGAAGGCAGCCCCTGCGAATCGCGCCCGGTATTCGAAAGATCTACGGCCGACCCGAGGCTCAACTGCCCGAGCGTCATCGCGCGATGCGGGTCGCGCTCCGCGACCTGGAGCGCGACGCTTATCAAGAGCTCGCGCTGCTCGTCTTCTCCTCGCGGCGATAGCGGGACGAACGACACGGCCCTCTCCTCGGCCTTGCCGGAGACGCGGGCCGCCCCCCTTCGCGAATGGGGCGCATATGCGATCCTGCGGGCGAACTCTTCGGCCAGCTCCGGGTCACGGCTCGCGACCTGGCTCAACAGCTCGGCCTTCAGGTCTGAGACCGTCGCCGGCGGCCCCGGCGCGCCGCCGTCATCCGAAGCGCCCCCCGCTTCGAGCGCCTGTGAAGGCACCAGGGACTCGAACACGCGGCGGAAGACCGCGCGGGCGCACTCCCTGTCCTGCGGCCAGAGCAGGACCGCCGCGTGCGTCTGGGCACGGACCGAGAACGCCAGGTCGTCGGAGTGGCGGGCGCTGTCGGCCAGCTGAATCAGCAGCCATTTTATTCGAGATTCCTGCCGCCGCGACTCGGCGATCTGAGGAGTCCGGGCGACGAGCGGCGCCACACCCGAAAGAGAGATGACTACGATCAGAACCCATCTTCTGAAAGCGAGGCACAGCATAATAGCGTAAAGGGTACCATGGAGCCGGTCGCGTTGAACACGGCGATATGTCCGTCCGGGACGAATAGAATCGAGAATAAAATCGAAGCTCGAACCGGGGACCGGGCGCGGCTTTTTCAGTCCGTCCCGCCCGCATAGAGCGACTCGATCACCGCCTGATACTTCTGCTCGACCACCCGGCGGCGGACCTTGAGAGTGGGCGTAAGCTCGCCCCCGTCTATCGTGAACTCTCCCGGCAGGAGCGCGACTCGTTTGACCTTTTCGTAATCGGCCAGCTCCGCCGTCAGGCGCTTGACTTCTCCCCTGACCATCTCCACCACGCGCCTCTCCGCGATGAGTTCCTGCCTGCCCAGGCCCGCGAGCCCCTGCTGCCTGGCCCAGCCGCGCAGCCGCTCGAAATCGGGGACGATCAGGGCGCTCACGTACTTTCTCTTGTCGCCCACGATGACCGCCTGCTCTACGAACTCGCTCTGGTTTATCAGCCCTTCGATGAGCTGGGGCGCGACGTACTTGCCGGCCGAGGTCTTGATGAGGTCCTTCTTCCGGTCGGTGACGAAGAGAAATCCGTCGCGGTCGAAATGGCCTATGTCGCCCGTCTTGAACCACTCCGCCGAGCCGTTATCCGTGAAGACGCTCTCCGTCTCTTCCGGCTTTTTGAAGTACCCTTGAAAGACGTGCGGCCCGCGCGTCAGTATCTCCCCGTCTTCGGCAATCCTCACTTCGACGCCGGGCAGAGGGCGGCCGACCGAGCCTATGCGATTCAGCTCCAGAGTGTTGACCGCGATGACCGGAGATGTCTCCGTCAGGCCGTAGCCCTGAAGCACGGGCACGCCCGACCCTATGAAAAAGAGCGCGATGTCCGGAGAGAGCGCCGCGCCTCCCGAGACCATGCGCTTCATCCGGTCGCCCAGGGCCGCGCGCAGTTTCCGAAACATCAGGAGGCCGGCTATGTCTCTCTGGAGCTGAAGCATGGGAGGCATCTGCCTGCCCGAGGTCTCGTACTCGGCCACGCGCCGGGCCACGCGCGTCGCCCACTCGAATATCCTCTTCTTCGCTCCGCCCGCGTCGCCCGCGCTCTTCTGCACGCGCGCGTGAATCTTTTCCAGCAGACGGGGCACGGTCGACATCAGAGTGGGGCGCACCTCCTGTATATCGGAGGCGACCGTCTCTATCCCTCCCGCGTAATTTATCTGAACGCCGTGATGCATGCAGAGATAAAGGACCGTCCGCTCGAATATGTGCGAGAGCGGCAGGAAAGAGAGCATCAGATTGTTCGGCTCTATGTCGAGAAACACGCCCGCCGCCAGCGCGTTGAACGTTATGTTCGAATGCGAGAGCACCGCCCCTTTCGGCTCGCCCGTCGTGCCCGAAGTGTAGATGATCGAGGCTGTGTCGCCCGGCTTCACGTCGGATGAGAGCAGGTCGTAGAGCTCCGGCCTCTCTCCCGACAGGCGGGCGCCCGCGCGCTCGAGCGCCTCGTAAGCGAGTATGTTCTCGCCTTGAAGGTCTTCCTGAAACGGGACGATCCGGAGGCCGGGAAATTTATCGAGCGCCTCGCGCACGCGCTTCATCTGTCTCGCGCCGGAGATGAGCAGGAGTTTCGGGCTCGCCTCTTCGAGGATGTATTCGACCTGACGCACGGCCTGGGTCGGGTAGATCGGAACGGTGATCGCCCCGAGCGATAGGATGGCGTAGTCGCTGATGGTCCAGAGCGGCCCGCTCTCCGCGAGGATGGCTACGTGATCCCCTTTACGCACGCCCAGGTCGTAGAGGCCGAGCGTCACGTTTCTGACCCGCTCCAGAACCCTCCTCGTCGTGATGCCCGTCCACTCTCTCTTCTGCTTGAATCTGAGGGCCTCGAACTCAGGGCGCGCACGCGCGGCCAGCTTCAGCACTTCGACTAGAGTCTGTGGTTCAGGATTTTCCATACCCTTTTAGGCCCTGATTTGCCGGTATTGATTTTAGAGTCTGAAGCTATGATCCGGAAAGCGCCGACATTGTAGCAGGGGCCGGGGGCCAGAGCCAGGGAGAAGAAGTGGTGAGTGCCGAACGAGGTCAAGGGCTTCGATGAAGCGGCCCGGGGGTTATCGGGAAAGATTTTCGCACGCTTCTTTTGAAGGGCATTCCCGCAAAGCGCATTCCCGGAACCGTCACGGCCTTCCGGCGCCCGGCACTTCCTTGAGCCATCGGGCGATCGCGTCCTGCGCGCGGGCGAAGACCTCATCCTGCGAGAGGCGAGCGCCCTTCGGAACCTTGAAGGAATGGTCTCCGCCTTCGACCACGTAAAGGTCGGCCGGGGGCTCGAGCGCGCTCGCTATGGGGAGCAGCTCGTCAGGCCCGCCGAACGGATCGCGCGAG
Organism: Blastocatellia bacterium; assembly: GCA_035537555.1. Lineage (GTDB taxonomy): Bacteria > Acidobacteriota > Blastocatellia > UBA7656 > UBA7656 > DATLMR01. The sequence goes on along the minus strand of DATLMR010000055.1, from coordinate 26,746 downwards.
CCCTGGACGAAGAGCATCGGCTTGCGAACGGCCGGCAGATGGTCCGCCCGAAGCCGGTCGGGCTTGCCCGGAGGATGGAGCGGGTACCCGAGGAAGACGAGCCCGCTCAAATCATCCACGCCGCGCGCCGCCTGCGAAGCGATGCGTCCTCCGAGGGATTTGCCGCCGATGAAGAGCCGGTTCGCCGCCAGAGGCTTTCGGCCGCGCGCCGCGTCTATCGCCGCGCGCAGGCACGCCTCAAGCTTGTCTCCGCGGTCGGGCGCGCGCCTTCCCTGCTCCGTATAAAGAAAGTTGTAGGTGACTACATCGACGCCGCGGGCCGCGAGGCCTTCGGCAAAGCTCACCATGAACTCGCTCGACTGGCCCGCGCCCGCTCCGTGGCCGAGCAGGAGAGTCGCCCTTTGACGCTCCCGCCCCGACGCCACGTAGGCCACGCCCGTCACGGACCGCTCCTGATCGACGCGGATCGAAAAAGCATCCTTCATGCTTACGCCTCACTGCCACCTGAAGAGGCGGAGAGCCAGCGCGAAGCTTATGAGACCCCAGGCGAGCATCACGGAGATCTCCGTCCAGCTCGACGCCAGCGGAAGGCCTTCATTCATCACGGCGCGATACGAATCGTTGAGCGCCGTGAGCGGCAAGGCCTTGATGAATGGCTGAACGGATTCCGGAAATCGGGATGCCGAAAAGAAGGTTCCCGAAAGGAGCCACATCGGAAGCATCACCAGGTTCATCAGGCCCGACACTCCCTCGATGGTCTTCGGCCTCGCGGCCACGAGCAGCCCGAGCCCCGCGAATGACATCGCGCCGATGACGGAGAGGAGGGCGAGGCTCGCGAGAGACCCCTGCACCCGGACGCCGAAGACGAGCCACGCGAATATGACCACCGCCGCCACCTCGAAGGTCAGAAATATCAGGCGCGACAGCATGAAGGAGAAGAGGAAGTGCGTCCGCCTCATCGGCGTGGCGGCCAGCCGCTTGAGCAGCTTACGATTGCGCGCCTGCACTATCGCGAATCCCAGCCCCCACATCCCGCTGCCCATCAAATTCAAGCCGATCAGCCCGGGAATCAGGAAGTCTATGTACCGCGCGCCCGGCTCGGTCCTGGTCTCTTCGCGCACCCCGACCACGTCCGCGCGGCCGAACTCGCGTTGCAGGGCGTCATCGACCGAGAGCCGCGCCATCCGGCTCTCGGGCCGGGTCGGGTCGTACCGGTATTCGACCTCGGGAGCGCCCGCATCGCCTCCGACGGGGCGGATGACGATCGCCACCCTCCCGGTGCGAAGCGCCTGCGCGGCCTGCTCGGGGGTGAGGGCCGCGGCCGAAAGCCCGGAAGAGTTCGACGAGGGCGAGAGCGCCGCGACTATTCGGTCCGCGTCTCTGTTCGCGCCGGAGCCGCCCGCATCGTCCGAGACTCTCTCGACCGCTATGCGAGTCAACTCGGGCGCGGTATTTCTAAATGCTATGCCGAGCGCGCAGGCCATCAGGACCGGGAAGACGAAGACCCAGAACATGGCTTCGGGCTCGCGGACGAACTCGCGCACCCGAACTCGCGTCAGTTCGACGAGCGGGTGAAGTCGCTCCGCCCGCCCGCCCTCCGCGCCCGTCCCGCTCGCCCCGCGAGCAGAGGCGGCTTCGCGAACGGGTTCTCCCCTTCCGCTCGAAGCGTCCATGGAGGCCCGGCCTTCGCGCGGCCCCCCCTCGCGGGGCGCTTCCCCGACGTGAGCCGTCCCGGACGGCCCGGTCGCGACGCGCTCTTCTTGTGCGATCGAATCTTTCCGTGCTTCAGGCATCGCGCAGCATCCTCCCTGTCAGGCTCACGAAGACATCTTCGAGAGTCGCTTGATGAGTTGTCATTGTGACGATCTCCACGCGGCGGCGGTCGAACTCCGCGAGCAGGGCGGGCAGCGCCACGCCTATCTCCGAGACCGTGAGCGCGTAGTCGCCCTCGCGCGCGCGCATTCCGCGCACGCCCGGGAGCTTCGCGAGCGCGGCGTCATCGAGCGCGCCCTTGACGTTGAATTCGATTATCTGGTCCGCCCCGAGCGAGGCGATCAGCTCCAGAGGCGTGCCGAGCGCGATTATTCGCCCGTGGTCCATGATGGCCACGCGGTCGCAGAGGCGCGTGGCCTCCTCCATGTAGTGAGTCGTCAAAAGCACGGTTCCTCCGCCCGCCTGGAACTTCTCGACTATCTCCCAGAGCTTGAGCCGCGCCTGCGGGTCGAGGCCCGTGGTGGGCTCGTCGAGGAATAGCAGGTCCGGGTTGCCGACGAGCGCGCACGCGACGGCGAGGCGCTGCTTCTGCCCGCCCGACAGCTTGCCCACGCGCGCCTTGCGCTTCTCTTCCAGCTCGACCGTGCTTATCACCTCGCCGATCCCGCGCCCGCTCCCGTAGAAGCTGCGGAAGAGCTGGAGCGTCTCTTCGACCGTGAGCTTGTCGGCGAACTGCGTCTCCTGGAGCTGGACCCCGAGGCGCTCGCGGAGTCTCTGATCGTCGCCCGCGCCCCACGCCTGCCCGAGCACTTCGACGGAGCCTCCGTCGAGAGGCGTGAGCCCTTCGAGGATCTCGACGGTCGTCGTCTTGCCCGCGCCGTTCGGGCCTAGAAGGCCGAAGCACTCGCCCATCCTGACTTCGAGGTCCAGCCCGCTGACCGCGGTGACGTCCGAGTACCGCTTGATCAATCCCTTGCACCGCAACGCGAGTCCGTACGGCGCAGAATGTTCCGCACTGGTCTTTGTAGAAGTCATATAGATACTTGATCGATTCGAAAGCTCGATAGAGCGACAGAAGGTTAAGGTGGACCGGCGGCAGGTAATCGCGAATCGCCGGTACGAACGTGGGAGTTATATATTCCTAAGCTTCATGGGTCTCTCCAGTAAGCGGATGCTCTTACCACGATCAGCCAGTCGCGGCTTCCGCCGTGCGGTACATCCTACTACGACGCGGCGGTCGCGGCAAGCCGCGCGGGCAGGTTTTGCTGAAGAAAAAGGAGTATCAATTTACTCCTGTGTAAAAATAGATAAGAGAAACTGGACTCGCGGCGGAGGCGCAGGGTAGGCTAGAGCGTGGCCGCACGCCGAAACAGGCGACCGCGGCCCAATCGCAGATCGGAGCGACCGAATTCTCTTGCCAGAAAAAAACCTCCACGACCGGGAGCCCTTCGAGATGCCGCCTTTCGAGACGTCTTTGAGGGAAGACGTGCGGCTCGCGCCCTTCACCACGCTCGGCATCGGCGGCCCCGCGCGTTACTTCTCGGAGGTCGCGAGCGCGTCCGCCCTGGCAGAGGGCGTCGCCTGGGCTCGAAGCCGCGGCCTGCCGCTTTTCGTGCTGGGAGGCGGCAGCAACATAGTCGTATCCGATTCGGGGTTTCCCGGCCTGGTCCTTCGCATGGGCATTCGCGGGATCGACGCGCGCGAGGAAGGCGGCCGGGTGACGGTCAAAGCGGGAGCGGGCGAAGAGTGGGACGAGCTGGTCGCCTCCTCCGTCGAGCGCGGCCGCGCGGGCCTCGAATGCCTTTCGGGCATTCCGGGCAAAGTGGGCGCGACCCCCGTGCAGAACGTCGGCGCCTACGGGCAGGAGACGCGCGAGACGCTCGTGTCGGTCGAAGCCTACGACCTCGCGACGGGCGAGCTTGCGGAGATGAGCGCGAGCGAGTGCGAGCTCGGCTATCGCTCCAGCCGGTTCAAGCACCGCGACCGCGACCGCTTCATCATAACGGCCGTGACGTACCGCCTGATCGCCGGGGGCAAGCCCGCGATAAGATACGCCGAGCTGAAGCGATACCTCGATGAGCATGGCGACGAGCAGGGCGGCGAGGAGGGCGCGGCAGAGCCGACGCTCGCCCAGGCGCGCCGGGCCGTGCTCGCGCTGAGAGCGCGAAAGGCGATGGTCATAGACCCGTCCGACCCCGACTCTCGCAGCGTGGGCTCGTTCTTCGTAAACCCGGTCGTCACGACGGGCGAGTTCGAGCGAATAAAGGGGCGGGCTTTGAGACTCTCCGGTGACGCGGAGAGCATGCCTTCGTTTCCCGCTCGGCCCGGCCACGTCAAGCTTTCGGCGGCGTGGCTGATCGAGCACGCGGGATTTCCGAGAGGAGTAGCGCGCGGCAACGTCGGCACCTCCACCAAACACGCGCTCGCCATAATCAACCGGGGGGGCGGGACTGCCCGCGAGATAATCGCGCTTGCCGAAGAGATAAAGGCGGGCGTGCGCGAAGTGTTCGACGTGACGCTCGCGCCCGAGCCCGTCTTCGTGGGGCCCGGCTGCGAATATTAGTAGCCCCGTCTCTGGTCGCGACCGCGCATACAAACTCGGCCGTTTTACGGTTCATTAGAGCGGTCGGCCCGGCTCCACCGATGACTGCGGGGGTTTCACCTTTCGGCACCGACCTGAAGCCGGAGCATCGGGCTCACCTGTTCGTGACCGAGTCATATAGCTCTTCGTACTGCGGTATGATCTTTTCGGTGGCGAAGCGCGTCGCCACCCTGCGCCCGTTGCGGCCCATCAGCTCGCGCCGCGAGTCATCCGTGAGCAGCATCACGGCTGCTTCGGCCATACCGTCCACGTCGCCGACTTCGAAGAGGTAGCCGGTCTCTCCGTCTTCGACAACTTCGGGGATGCCGCCCACGCGAGTGGCCACAACCGGGACCTGGCAGGCCATGGCTTCGAGGGCGACGAGGCCGAACGATTCCGACTGGCTCGGCAGCAGCAGCAAGTCGGCCACCGAGAGATAGTCCCGCACCCGGGACTGCGGCTGCTTGCCCACGAACTCCACGAGGTCAGAGACGTCGAGCCGCGCGGCGAGCGCCTCGGCCTCCGGCCGCTCCGGCCCGTCTCCGCACATAATGAGCCGCGCGCGGGCGCGTCCCTTCATGCGCGCCATCACCTCTATGCAATCCATGATTCGCTTCACGGGTCTGAAGGTCGATATGTGAAGGATGATCTTCTCTCCGCCGGGCGCGAGGCTTTGCCGGACCGACTCGCTCGGTATCCTCCTGTAATAATCCGCGTCGATGAAGTTATAGATCACCTTAATCGAGCAGCCCGTGCAGAACGCGTCTTTGGTCGCCTCTTTCAGGTAATCGGATATGGCCGTAACCGCGTCGGACTGTTCGATGCCGAACCGGGTGATGGGCAGAAAAGACGGGTCGCGCCCGACGAGGGTTATGTCGGTCCCGTGCAGGGTCGTCACGACGGGCAGATGGCGCTCGCCCTTGAGCATCTCGCGCGCGAGATAGGCGCTGACGGCGTGCGGTATCGCGTAGTGCATGTGGACGAGGTCGAGCGAGTGTGAGCGCGCGACCTCGCAGAGCTTCGACGCCAGCGCGAGCGTGTAGGGCGGGTACTCGAAGAGCGGGTAGCTCAGCATATCGACGGCGTGAAAATGTATGCGCTCGCGCTCGATTCCGCCCTCGCCGAGCCGCATCGGGGGCGCGTAGCTGACGAAGTGAATCGAGTGGCCGCGCTTTGCGAGCTCGAGGCCGAGCTCCGCGCCCACGATGCCGCTGCCGCCGTAGGAGGGATAGCAGGTAATGCCGATATTCATCTAGCTGTACATGTTCATGCGCCGCGTGAGCAGCTCCACGGGGTCGTGAATGTTTAGCGCCTCGCGGACGACGAAGGCTTCGCCGTGCTCGACGGCGATGAGAGAGCCGAAGAACCTCTGCCGTGATTCGAGCCTCCGCAGGAAGCCTTCGCCGCTGAGCGCCGTCTCCGGCTCGCGGCTTTCGGGGTCATAAAGCTGGGAGCGGTAGCAGGCGATTGCGGAGGTCTTCTCGTCGGCGAACTCGCTGATATCGACGACGAAGCTCGGGACGACGGTGCGAGGGAACATGAAATGGGCGATGGCCGAGGGGCGAAATCTCTCCTGGCCGGTATCGGCGTCGTATTTGGCGAGCCCCGCGACGTGAGCGGCCTCCCGCACTATCTGGCACGTGTGAACGTGGTCGGGGTGCGGGTCTTCCCAGAAATGCGTGAGGATGACGCGCGGCCTGTACTTGCGAAGCTTCCGCGCCATTCGCACGCGCGACTCTTCCGACAGCCAGATGTGGCCGTCCGGCAATTCGAGGTTGTCGCGGACCGCCAGCTTGAGCGCGCGCGCGGCCGCCTCCGCCTCTTTCGCCCGTATCTCGCCCGTCCCGCGCGTGCCGAGCTCTCCGCGGGCCATATCCATTATGCCCACGCGGTAGCCGAGCGAGCCGAGCTTCAAAAGGGTGCCGCCGCATGAGAACTCCGCATCATCCGGATGCGCGCCTATCGCCAGAACGTCCAGGTGTAAATCGTCAGCCATAGCTTTCTTCCCTTCGCTCAGGTTACGAGCGCGCGCGCCGCGCAGTCAAGGCGGAAACATCCCGGGATTTGCGATCGGCCCGAGCGCGGAGCCTCTCGTATTTGCAAGCTACCGCGCGACTATATAAGATTCATCCATGCCTTGAAGGCGAGGACCGATATGAAGCCAGACCCGTTACGGAATATTGCCCTCCTCCTGTTGCCGGTGACGCTCTTGATATCGGCCTGTCAGCCGGGCAGGAAGGCGGGCGGGGGGGCGGAGGAAAACAACTCTGCGGGGGCCGCGTCGGCCGTCATAACGAGCTCCGACGGCCTGTCGCGCATAACCCTTCCGCCGGGCTGGAAGCAGGAGCAGGAGCTGCACGAGCAGGCCGACCTGCAGGCGGCCGACCGCGCCAACGAGATGTACGTCATCGTGATGAGCGAGAGCAAGGAAGACTTCCGAGATATGACTGTAGAGAAGCACTCGGAGTTCACGCGCTCCGCCCTGACGGAGAAACTGGAATCGCCCGAGCTCTCCGAGCCTGAGAAGGTGACCGTGGACGGCCTTCCGGGAACGCAGTACGAGATTCGCGGAGGGGTCGATAATCTCAACATCGCATACCTGCACACGACCCTGGAATCGCCCACGCACTTTCACCAGATCCTGGCCTGGACCTTGAAGTCTCGCTTCGATAAGAACCGGCCCGTGCTCGACGCGGTGATCCACAGCTTCAAGGAGGTCGCGCCGGCCTCTAAATGATCCGGCCCGTCCGAAGGGTTATACCTTATGCCGCACCTCGAAAGCCTGTCAGAGCTTCAAGTGCTCTACCTGACCACGACGGGGCGAATATCAGGCCTGCCGCGCGAGATAGAGATATGGTTCGTCGAGAGAGACGGCAGGCTCTATATCCTGGCCGAGCACTTTCGCAAAGCGAACTGGGTGAGGAACGTCGAGCGCGATGCGCGCGTTCGCATACGCCTGGGGGACCGGCGATTCGAAGCGACCGGTCGCGTGCTGGACCCTTCGCGCGACGCGACCGAGTGGAATGAGGCTCAGGAGCTGGCTCGAAAGAAGTACGGATGGGGCGAGGGACTGCCGGTCGAGTTCACTCCCGACCCTTAGCCCGTGGCTTTCAGCTTCACGGCAGCGCGGGCGTCCAGCCCGCATTCTTCAAGTACCGAACAACAAGAAAGAGAGGCGATTATGGCGGAAATCATACCGGAGAATTACAAGGACCTGTTCGACAAGAAGGCGTTCGCCAACCTCGCGACGGTGATGCCGGACGGCACCCCGCAGGTGACGCCCGTATGGGTGGACTACGACGGCACGCACGTCCTGGTCAACTCCGCGCGCGGGCGGCGGAAAGACAAGAACATGGAGAGCAACCCGGCGGTCGCCCTGTCGATACTCGACCCCGATAATCCCTACCGCTACCTCGAAGTGAGAGGGCGGGTCGTGGACATCACGGAAGAGGGCGCGGACGAGCACATAGACAAGATGGCCAAGAAATACATGGGCGTGGAAACCTATCCCTTGAGGAGCGCGAACGAGACGCGCGTGATCTACAAAATAGAGCCGGTCAAAGTCAGCCACATGGGTTGAGCACATGGGCTGAGCCCGGACGGCGGGGCCGCGAGGCTCGGAAGGCCGGAGCCTCGCGCCATTTCTCTATGGACTCTCAATAGGCGATGCGCCGGGTGGGCGAGCCTGCGGGCAGACGCCCTACGCGCACTCGCGCATCCACTACGATCGCGCCCTTTTCGAGGACGCGCACGGGATTGGCGTCCATTTCGAGAATCTCCGGGCAAATCTCCAGCAGGCAGGAGACCCTGAGCACGAGATCGCGCAGGGCCGCTTCATCCGCGGCGGGCGCTCCGCGATAGCCTCGCAGCAGGGCCGTGCCCTTGACCTCCCGCATCATCTCGGTGACGTCCGAATCGGTCAGAGGGCTCATGCGAAAAGAGACGTCGTTGAGCAGCTCAACCAGAATGCCGCCGCTGCCGTAGAGCACGAGAGGGCCGAAGGTCGGATCGAGCGTGGCCCCGACGACCACCTCGACGCCTCCGGGGACCATCTCCTGTAGCAGCACGCCCGCGAGGCTCGCCCCCAGGCGCGCGCGCATGTTCTCATATGCCTCGCGCACCATCGCTTCATTCAACAGGTTGAGCGCGACGCCTCCCGCCTCCGTCTTGTGCAGGAGGGCCGGGCCGACGGCCTTCAGGGCCACGGGGAAACCGACCTTCGACGCGGCGGCCACCGCCCCTTCGAGCGTCGAAGCGCATACGGTCTTCGCCACGGAGATCCCGGCCGCCTCCAGCAGCTTCTCGGCCTCCCGAGGGTCGAGCCATCCGCCTCCCCGCTCAAGCGCCCGCCCGATGCAGGCCCGGGCGTCAGAGACGCGAACGTCGTCGAAGGTCGGAGGGGCTTCGACCGGCCTTCCCTGCCACTCGCCGTAGGACGCGACTCGCGCGAGTGCCGAAGCCGCCGCTTCGGGAAATGAGAAGCTCGGTATGTTGGAGAGTATGGAAGGCGCGCCCTCCGCGCTCATGAAATTTGCGAGCACGGGCTTGCCGTTCGCGCTCCCGGCCCCTTCGACTATCGCCTCGGCGACCGCCTCGGGGGCGGTTATGAGAGGGGGTATGAATATCGTGATCAGGCTGTCCACGCGCTCGTCCGCGAGCAGCGCCCGCATCGCGCGCGTGTAGTGGTCGGGCGTCGCCGACGCCATCATGTCGACGGGATTTGCGACGCTGGCCACGGCCGGAAGGAACGAGCGAAGCTCGGCCACGGTCCGGTCCGCGAGCGGCGGCAGCTCCAGCCCGCGCGCCTCGCAGGCGTCGGCGGCGAGTATGCCCGGGCCGCCCGCGTTCGTCAGAATGGCGACGCGACGGCCGCGGGGCACCGGCTGGTGCGCGAGCAGGTTCGCCACGTCGAACAACTCTTCGAGCGTATCGGTACGTATGACGCCAGCCTGCCTGAAGAGCGCGCTGGCCGCGGCGTCGGTAGACGCGAGCGCTCCCGAATGAGACGAGGCCGCCCGCGCTCCGGCGCCGCTTCGCCCCGATTTTACCGCGACTATCGGCTTCGTCCGGGAGATCCGCCGGGCGATCCGCGCAAAGTTCCTGGGATTTCCGAAGCTCTCCAGGTAGAGCAGTATGACGTCGGTTCGCGGGTCGTCGGCCCAGTATTGTATGAGATCGTTTCCCGAAACATCCGCCTTATTGCCGACGGAGACGAAGGTCGAGATGCCTATATTGAGCCTCCGGGCGTAGTCGAGTATGGCGAGCCCCAGCGCGCCGCTCTGCGTGGACATGGCCACGCGGCCCGCGGGAGGGTAGACGGGAGAGAAGGTGGCGTTGAGAGCCACGCCCGGGTCCGTATTTATCACCCCCATGCAGTTCGGTCCGATCATTCGCACGCCGGCCGATCTCACCTTTTCGAGGATGACCGCTTCGCGGGCGCGGCCCTCGGCCCCGGCCTCTCCGAATCCCGCGCTGATGACTATCACGCCGCGAACGCCTTTGGCGATACAGTCGTCTATGACCGCCTCGACCTCGGCCGCCGGGACCACGATGATGGCCAGCTCTATATGATCCTCGATCTCCGTGACGCGCTGGCAGGCGTGGACGGAGCCGACCACTCGCGCGCGGGAGTTGACCGGATAGACGACGCCCTGAAAGCCTGCCCGTATGATGTTATGAAAGATCTCCGCGCCTATGCCTCCCCGGAGGCGGCCCGCGCCTACGACCGCGATGGACGCGGGCGCAAAGAAGACTTTCATCGAAGCCGTGGCGGCAGACTGCGAGCGCAGGGCCGTCTGCTCTTCGTAACGGGCCGTGGGCGTGATGGGGAAGGTCACGTAGAATATGCCCCCGTCGAGCCTGCGCGCGACCTCGAAGCCGGAGCTGATGAAGACATCCATCATCTTGCGATTGTCTCCCATGACGTAGGCTTCGAATACCGTTATTCGATGCGCGCGCGCGACCTCGGCCAGCATCCTGAGCATGCGGCTGGCGATGCCGCGCCCCTGCAACGCGTCGTCCGTGACGAAGGCGACCTCGGCGCGGTCCGGGTCCTCTTTGCTTCGGTAATAATGGGCGATGCCGACCAGGCGCCCGGCGAGCTCCGCCACGAGGGCGAAGCTGTCCTCGTAATCGACCGTCGCCAGCGCCACCGCGCGCGCCATGGTGAATTCAGGGATCGGGGCGAAGAAGCGAAAGTACATGCTCGTCGAAGAGAGCCCCTGGTGCAGGGCCATGACTTGCTCCGCGTCGTCCGGCCTGATGGGCCGCAGGCGCAGGGTCGAGCCGTCGCGCAGGAGAATATCCGATTCGTATCGGGAAGGGTAATCCATAAGAAAAAGTGGCAGGCCGGGAGCGCCGTCCCTTAACCATTTGAGGCTCGCTTAAAAGAGTCCCGGCGACTCAGAGAGCTGAGTATGGCCCCTCATCGCCGTCACACGGGCGGGCGCTTCCTGTGCCATTCGGTCGCCTGTTGATAAGCGGAGGCGACCGCGAGCAAGCGCGCTTCGCTCCAGATTCGGCCGGTGAACTGGATTCCGGTCGGGAGATTATTCGCCCCCGACCCGTTCGGGACGGAGATGGCGGGCTGTCCCACCGCGTTCCCGGCGGGGATGACCGCGGGGCCTCCCCCCACGCCCGGATAGGCCTTGTCGAAATCGACTCCCACCGGGTACGAGACGGTCGCGCGCGAGGGCGCGATCAGCGCGTCGTACTTCGAATAGAGCGCATCCATCGCCCGCTTCATCGGCCCTCGGATACGCATCGCCTGAAGGTAATCGACGGCCAGCACCATCGAGGCCGCGTAGCCGCCCCAGCGGTCGGAGACCGCCCGGAGCTCGCCCGCCCGCCCGCTCTCCACCAGGTCGCGAAAGGCGCTCGCGCCTTCCGCGCTGACGATCGTGCCGACGACCGGGCCGAACGGCATATCGGGAAACTCGACCGACTCATCCACCTGCGCGAACCGGCGAATGACCGCGACCGACTCTTCGAAGTTCTTCTTCACCTCCGGCTGCACGCGGTCGAACGAGCCCTTGATGATCCCGACCTTGAATCTCCTGGCGTTCCCTCTTCGCGTCTGGACGGCCGCGCCGGATTCCGGGTAGGCGAACGGCCGCGAGGCGCTGGTCGGGTCGAGCGGGTCTCGCCCCGCTATGGCCGCGAGCACCAGCCCGCAATCGTCGGCGGTCCGGCACATCGGCCCGAGCTTATCGAGGGTCCAGGATAGGGCCATCGCGCCGTGGCGGCTGACGCGGCCGTAGGTCGGGCGCAGGCCCGACACGCCGCAGAAGGCCGCGGGCGTGATGATGGAGCCGGAGGTTTCAGAGCCGATGGCGAATGCCACCAAACCGGCCGCCGTGGCCGCTCCGGGGCCTGAGGACGAGCCGCCCGACCAGTACTCCAAATTCCAGGGCGTGCGGCCCGGCCCCGTGAACGAGGCGTCCGCGTTGTTGTAGCCGAAGCCGCCCGCGAGCTCGACCATCGCGAGCTTGGCTATGAGCACGGCGCCCGCGTCCCTGAGCTTCGTCACCACGGTCGCGTCGCGGCCGAGCATCTGATTCCTGTAGGGCTCCGCGCCCCAGGTCGTGGGGGCCGCTTTCGTGGCGAGGAGATCTTTCGCCCCGTAAGGTATCCCGTGCAGGGGTCCACGATACCGGCCCGCGCGAATCTCGCGGTCGGCCGCGCGAGCCTCTCTCGTCGCCGGATCCCGCATTATGGTGACGACCGCGCCGAGGCGCGGCCCCACCTTTTCGAGCCGCTCGACGTAGGCCTCCGTGAGGGCGACGGAAGAGATTTCCCGCGCGCGGATCATACGCCCCAGCTCTCGCACGGAGAGGTAGAGGGTGTCTTCAGAGATGTCTTTATACATAGGTCTTCTTTCCCGGATGGCGTGTTTGAATTCAAGCTCCGGATTTCGGCCGACGAGCTCAAGCCCGTGAGTCTCGGGCCTTACTCGAAGTCGGCGCTGAAAGCGAAGGCGGGCTCGTCGCCGTTCTCGAGCTTGACCTGCTTCAGGCGGTCGCCGTTGCGAATGGCCCGCTCGACGCTTCGCCTGATCTCGGCGACCTGATCTTCTTTGAGGTACTTGCCATAGCGCGCGCGCACCACCTGCGTCATGGCGTCGCTCGCCGAAGATACCGCGTCCGCCGGCTGGGGCGTCTGCGCGCGGGCCTCGCCCGGAATCAGGGATGACGTCACAATGGGCGTCGCGGCCAGGGCCACGAGCGTCTTCGCGAACTCTCGCCTTGCGCGAGCCTCGATCTCGCGGCTGCCCGTCTCTCTTTTTCGCTTTTTCAAATCTTTCATCTCCTTGTGCAAGTCCTTGTGCAAGGCGCGCCCGTGCAGCGCGCGTGAAAGGTCATCGCCGGTCCTCGTGAGGCTCGCTCATTATAAATCGCGGCGCGCCTTTGTCAAATTCACTCTTAGTCGAATTCGCCCTTTGCGAGCGCCTTGAATCGGCGGAAGGCTGCGAGTAACATAGCGAGGCTCAAATCACGATCCGAAGACGAAATCATCCGAGAGGTATCTATGATCCACAGGCTGCCGGCATCCCTGCTCGCCCTCGCGCTTCTGTGCGGCCTCGCTTTCGGCCAGGACCGGGGCGAGCCCGAAGTGGTCTCCGCTCTTGGCGGCAGGTTCTACGCTCAGAACGATGAAAAGAATCAGGTCGGGGAAGCGGAAAAGAAGCTCGCCGCCGACCCTCGCAACGTCGATCTGCTGATCGCCCTCGGGCGGGCGCAGGCGGCGGTGTGGCGCTTCCGCGACGCGATAGAGACTTACACGCGAGCCATCGAGATGTATCCGGGCAATGCGATGCTGTACCGCCATCGCGGCCATCGCTACATCTCGACGCGGCAGTTCGACAGGGCCGTGAAGGACCTGGAGCGAGCGGCGAAGCTCAACGATAAAGACTTCGACATCTGGTATCACCTGGGGCTGGCCTACTATCTCAAGGGCCAGTTCGCCAGGGCCTCCTCGGCCTACGAGAAGTGCCGCGCGGTCGCGGCGGGTGACGATTCGCTCGTCGCGGTCTCCGACTGGCTATACATGACCTACCGCCGCCGGGGCAAATCGTCAGAGGCGAGAGAGGTGCTCGAACGGATCACGCCGGAGATGAAAGTGGTAGAGAACAAGTCTTATTTCGACCGGCTCCTGTTTTACAAGGGGTTGAAAAACGAGTCAGAGATAGTCAACGACAAGATGACCGACCTGGAGATTGCCACTGTCGGTTACGGAATAGGAAACTGGCACCTCTACGGCGGTGACCGGGCGAAAGCGAAAGAGTATTTCGAGAGGGTGCTGGCGAGCAAGTACTGGCCCGCCTTCGGCTTCATCGCCTCGGAGGCCGAGCTCGCGCGAAAATAGGGGCAGGGGGGCGGTCGCAATCTAATGCCCGCGCGCCCTCGAAGGCGTGAGGTATCTCCTGATCCCTGCCCGGAGGGTGCTCGCGAGCGCGACCCAGGTGACCGACGCGAAGACGAACATGAAGTATTGCATCGGGAGAGTGTAGCGAAACTCCGTGTGCATGAAGGCCTGGAAGGTGAAGTAGTAGAGCGGGCACATCATCAGCAGCAGGCCGCGCCTCGGGCTCGCGAGAAATAGCATTGCCGCGCCTATCGCTATGAAAAAGATGGCCGTCTCTTTCGCGATCCTCTGAAAGAATCTCGCGGCGGGGCGCAGCCAAAAGAGGCTCTCTCCGAACGCCAGGGCCGAGCCGTCCGGGACCCTTCCCTCCCACAGCGTTCTCACCGGGAACTGGGGCGTGCGCGGCTTGACCTCGGACGGCCGGTATACCAGGGTCGCGTGCGCCGAGTACTTCAGCATGTCCTTTATCCTTTTGAACATCACGCCCGCGTACCAGCCCGGATTGTGGACTATGATGTCGAGGCTCTTCCTTATGCGGGCGCGGTCGCGCATTATGCCGTCGGGAGAGGACCAGGTCTTCGCGTAGCGCGGGTTATCGAAGATCAGGGCGTCCTGTTCGGCGACCTCTTCGTCCCTGGCCACGGCTCCGAACCGGTCGCTCGATTCGCCGATGCCTTCCCAGAGCACTATGCCCATGCCGATATTGATGGGCACGAACTCTCCGTACACTATGTAGTTCTTGATCGTGATCGGTGCGATGACGAGCAGAGAGACGGCGCCCATAACCGACGCGAGCTTGACCGCGCGCCTGCGCGGGGCCGAGACCAGAGCGAGCAAAGGCGTGAAGAAGAAGGCCATCAGCATGGTCTGCGACCTGAGCCACGCGCCGAGCCCGAACATCACGCCCGCGCAGGCGAAGAGCAAGTAAGCGCGTTTCGGCGACCGGCGGCCCAGCACCATCAGGTAGAACCCGGCGAGCAGGGGGAGGGCCGAGACCGAATCGGGCAGGATGAAGTTCGAGATGTGTGACAGGTGATGAGAGATCGCCGACAGAAATCCCGCGACGGCTCCCGCGCGCCAGCTCAGGACGTGCCCGGCGATCAGAAATATCAGGATGGGCGAGAGCGAGTTGACCGCGTTCTGAACGAGCTGCACCTTGAAGAAATCGTTCCCCACCATGCCGTAGACGGCGCTAAGGAAGATCGAGTAACCGGGAGCCTGGGCGATCCAGATGGTGCGTGACGGCTTGATGTTGTAAGGCCCGAGCAGTCCCTCGCCCGCCAGGATCGACGCGGCGCGCTGGTCGTACGTCTCCGTGAGCCCGCTGAAGGGCTGCTCATACGTGTACATCACGTGCGCGAGATCGACCGCCTGAAGGCTTTTGACCAGATAAGAGACGGCGAAGATCGAGAAGGCGATGATCAGTTTGTGCTTCAGTCGCATGGGCGCGCGCGTGGCGAGCGCGGATGAGAACCAGCGGCGGTAGGCGATGATGTAAGTTGTCGGCCTCAAGCTCCAGCTTCTTTGCATCGTCGATAAGTCGTCGCGATTTGGCGGTGATAATGGCTCACGACGGAGGACAGCTTATAACGAGAGGGCCGGGATGACAAAGGGCTCGCAGGCGCGAGCGTCGGAGGCTCGCCAGCTTGACGTTTAGAGACCCGGACCTTAAACTGATTTTCAGTCTCAAAAGCCGTTTTTCTCAGGCTAAGACGAGAACGACC
This sequence comes from Blastocatellia bacterium, assembly GCA_035537555.1. Taxonomy (GTDB): domain Bacteria; phylum Acidobacteriota; class Blastocatellia; order UBA7656; family UBA7656; genus DATLMR01. The sequence continues at coordinate 11,365 of DATLMR010000055.1, read as the reverse complement.
GCGGCGCGAAAGCGCTGGTTAAAAGCGCGAGCCAATCGCGCCCTACACGATCGAGTGGCTAAATATGACACATAATCTCTTCAATACACTCCAGAGCTTCACCGTCGCGGGAGACCGCGCGATCAATTTTTACTCCCTGCCTCAACTGGAAAGAGAGGGCGTCGGCCCCATCTCCAGATTGCCCGTCAGTATTCGCATAGTCCTCGAATCGGTCCTGCGCAACTACGACGGCAAGCGCATCACGGAGGCGAACGTAAGGGCGCTCGCGAACTGGCGTCCCGAGGCCGAGCGCACCGAAGAGATCCCGTTTGTCGTCGCGCGAATCCTGCTGCAGGACTTCACGGGCGTTCCCCTGCTCGTCGATCTCGCGGCCATGCGCTCGGCGGTCGCCCGGCTCGGGCGCGACACCTCTACCATCGAGCCGCTCGTGCCGGTAGATCTGGTCATCGACCACTCGGTGCAGGTCGATTACGCGAGCATTCCGAACGCGCTCCAGCTCAACATGGAGATCGAGATGAAGCGCAATAACGCGCGCTACCAGTTTCTCAAGTGGGGCATGCAGGCGTTCGACAGCTTCAAGGTCGTGCCGCCGGGCATAGGCATCTGCCACCAGGTCAATCTCGAATACCTGGGCAGGGTCGTGCTGGAAAAAGAAGGCGTCGGCTATCCCGACACTCTGGTCGGCACGGACTCGCACACGACGATGATAAACGGCCTCGGAGTGGTCGGGTGGGGGGTGGGAGGCATCGAGGCGGAAGCCGGGATGCTCGGCCAGCCCGTCTACTTCCTGACCCCGGACGTGGTCGGCCTGCACATGAGCGGGAGGCTGAAGGAGGGCGTCACCGCGACCGACCTCGTGCTCCACTGCACGGAAGTGCTGCGCAAGGCGAAGGTGGTAGGCAAGTTCGTCGAATACTTCGGCGAAGGCGCGGCGACGCTCGCGGTCCCCGACCGCGCGACAATCGCCAATATGTCTCCCGAGTACGGCGCGACCATGGGCTTCTTCCCCGTAGACGAAGAGACCTGCGCTTACCTCAAGGCCACGGGCCGGTCCGACGAGCAGATAGAGATGGTCCGCAGCTACTTCGAGGCGCAGGGCATGTTCGGCATTCCGCGCAAAGGCGAGGTCGATTACACGACGGTCATCGAAGTGAATCTCGAAGAGGTTCAGCCGAGCATCTCCGGCCCGAGGCGCCCGCAGGACCGGATCAACCTGACCGACGTCAAGAGCCGATTCCTCGACCTCCTGCAAAAGCCCGCCGGCGAGAACGGCTACAACAAGACCGCCGAAGAGATCGAGAAGCGCTACCCGACGAAGATCGGCGTGCACCCGGGGTCGGCAGACTCGCTCCCGCTTCTGGGCGGGGGCGAGCAGGCGTCCGATTCGCTCCCGGAAGGCGCGGGCCATCAGAGCGAAATGAACACCAGCCTTTTGACCGAATCCGAGATGATGAACAACCGGCCCACGCCCGACCGCGTCGAGAACATGCTGGAAGAGGAATTCCCGAAGGCCAGGATCGACCTCGGCCACGGGGACGTGTTGATCGCCGCGATAACGTCGTGCACGAACACCTCGAACCCGAGCGTGATGATGGCGGCCGGGCTGCTCGCGAAGAAGGCCGTCGAGAGAGGGCTGAGCCTGCGCCCCGCGGTCAAGGCCTCGCTCGCTCCCGGCTCGCGCGTGGTGACCGAGTACCTGGAGAGGTCGGGGCTTCAGCCCTACCTCGACGAGATCGGCTTCAACCTCGTCGGCTACGGCTGCACGACCTGCATCGGCAACTCAGGCCCGCTAGACCCGCGCATCGAAGAGGTCGTCACGACCAACGACCTGGTGGGCGCGAGCGTCCTGAGCGGCAACCGTAACTTCGAGGCGCGCGTGCATCAGAGCATAAAGGCGAATTTCCTGATGAGCCCGCCGCTCGTAGTCGCCTTCGCGCTGGCGGGCCGCGTCGGTGTGAACATGTCGGAAGAGTCTCTGGGCACCGGCAGGGACGGGGAGCCCGTCTTCCTGCGCGATATATGGCCGACGACCGAAGAGCTGCGCGGCTACATGGAGATGGCTTTCGATCCCGAAACGTACCGCAGGCTCTACGGCAACTTCGCCGAGCAGAATCCTCTTTGGAACGACATACCGACCGTCCTTGGCGACATCTACAACTGGGACACGCAATCGACCTACATCCAGGAGCCGCCTTACTTCGAGAAGTTCGGCATGTCGCCCGGAGAGATCTGCAACATCAATGGCGCTCGCCCGCTCGCGATATTCGGCGATTCGGTCACCACGGATCACATAAGCCCGGCCGGGGCGATCAAGCCGACCTCGCCCGCCGGGCTGTACCTTCAGGAGCGCGGCGTGGCGATCCCGGACTTCAACAGCTACGGCTCTCGCAGAGGCAACCATCAGGTGATGGTGCGAGGAACGTTCGCCAACGTTCGCATCAGGAACCTGATGGTGCCGGGAGTCGAAGGAGGCGTGACCGTCCACCAGCCGCACGGCGATCAGATGAGCATCTATGACGCCGCAATCAAGTATCAGGCCGCGGGAATCCCGCTCGTGGTCTTCGCCGGGCAGGAGTACGGGACGGGAAGCTCTCGCGACTGGGCCGCGAAAGGGACGCGGTTGCTGGGAGTCAGGGCGGTCGTCGCCCAGAGCTTCGAGCGCATTCACCGGAGCAATCTGGTCGGGATGGGCGTACTGCCCTTGCAGTTCAAGGAAGGAGTCAGCGCCCAGTCTCTGCGCCTCGACGGCAGCGAGATGTATGACATCACCGGCCTCGAATCAAAGGTCAAACCTCGCCAGAACGTAACGCTCGTAATCCATCGCGCGAAAGGCGAGACGGAAGAAGTGCCCGTCATCCTGCGAATAGATACGCCCATCGAGATCGATTACTACCAGCATGGCGGGATTCTTACGTACGTGCTGAGACAGCTGCTGGCCGAAGCTCAGGCGTGAAGAGAAAAGGCGGGGGAGCCCGCGATCAGTCGAAAGCTCCCCTGCGACCGCTTTACCGGTTACGGCAGGCCGTTCCAGTCTCCTGAAATCGGGATGTCCCCGTTCACTCCGAGAGAGAATACCAGGTCGGCGAATCCGTTCGTGTTGGAGTTCCTGAGGTGGAACGTGCCGTTGCGATAGACTCCTATCGTATCCACGCCGTCGCCGTTCCAATCTCCCACTATCGGCTTGTCTCCCGGCAACCCGTACGTGAGCACGGCATCCGCAAAGCCCGTGGCGTTGGCGTTCTTCAAATAAAGCGCCCCGCTCGACGGGCGGAAGACGCCGATCGTGTCTATGCCGTCGCCGTTCCAGTCGCCTGCTATTCCGACATCGCCCGGCACTCCGAGCGTTACCGCTATCTCGGCGGGGCCTGACGTGTTGCTGTTGCGGAGCATGAAGGTGCCGCCGCGATAGACGCCGATCGTATCCACGCCGTCGCCGTTCCAGTCTCCCACTACGGGCTGGTCGCCGGGCGAGCCGAAGGCGATCACCATATCGGCGACTCCGTTGGTGTTGGAGTTTCTCAGGAAGAAGCTGCCGTTGCGATATACGCCTATGGTATCGATGCCGTCTCCGTTCCAGTCTCCCGAGACGGGGTAATCGCCCGCGATGCCGTAGGTGAGAAGAACGTCGGCGATACCTGACGAGTTGCCGTTCTTGAGATATATCGACCCGTTCGACGGGCGGAATACGCCTGTGGTCTGAGGATTACGGCTTCCCGGAGCAGTCCCGTTAATAGAGATGGGGGCATTGAGGCTCGGGCTTCCGAAGAATCCGGTCGAGTCCTGGAACATCCGCCACTGGAAGTTGTACGTGCCCGCAGATATGGGCGCGGTGATGTTGAAGACGAAGGTGACTTCGGAGCCGGGCGCGACCGTCACGGAGAGGCCGACCCGGTTCAATCCCCAGTTGTTGTTGTCCTGCGGATTCTGAGAGCCGAGCTTGTAGGAGCCGGGCGTCCAGGTCAGCGTACCCGCGTTTCGCATCGTGACCTGCACGCCGTAAACGCCGCCCGCGTTGATCGGAGTCGGCAGAGTCTGCCTGACGAAGACCGCGTCATTTATGAGCGCGGGCGCCGAAGTGGTGGCCGACGCCAGGGCGGAGTAGCCCGAATCCCCCCCGGAAAAGTTGTACGACCTGATGCGGTAATAATAGGTCGTCGCGGCAGCCAGGCCGCTGTCGAAGAACGTCGTCGCGTTCGCGCCCAGAGTGAAAACCTCTCCCCACGCGCCGTTCGTCCCGATCCTTCTTTCGACCTTGAACCCGTCCTCGTTGTTGCTGGCGTCTGCCCAGCTCAATCGGATATCCGAGCTTGAAGCGGCCGTGGCCGTCAGACCGGTAGGGACGGCGGGAGGCGTCGGCGCGGGGCCGCTTCCGGGGTAGAGGAACGAAAGGCCCGCGATGTCATCCGAGCCGAGCCGCGCGCCTCGCCCGCCGCCGTGCGCGCTTGCCCACATGATCGCGGCCGAATCCGTGCTGTGATCGAACCCTATAGAGTGGCCGATCTCGTGGCATGCGACTTCGGCGAGATTGGCCGAGATGCTCAGGAAGCAATTGAAGTTGTTATTGAAGACCACGTCGCCTTCCAGAATGCGATTGAATACGCGGCCGCCGATGGTGGTCGATTGATTGGTGATGCGGACCGGCCCGCCCTGCGCCAGAATGCCGCTGCAACCGACGGGATCGTCCATCTGGTTGAGCGGGTCGTTGTAGGAGATGGTCGAAACTCCGTCGTTGCGCCAGCCGACCTGGGTCGACGAGCCTCCGTTCTGCATGCGAAACGAGCTGGTAGGGACGCTCGACCACGCGGCGAGCGCCTGGTCGATCTCATTCAGGCCGCCGCCCGCGATGGGCGAGCTTACGGGATTGACGCGATAGACCACCGTCTGCTGGGTATCGGGCTCGAACCACCGCGACCCGCTGCCGATGAACGCGTATTGAGGCGAGACCGAACCATTATCATCGTCCTCGACGTACTCGGCGGGCGCGTCAAGAATGGGCACGAGCGAGTTCTTCTCTTCGTAGCGCGCGACCTCTTCGGCCCGCGTGCGGAGGACCCTGTTGATCTTCTTCGTGAAGCGCGCGAGCGTGGCCGCGTTGGTTATCTCGGGCGTCGCGCTTGCTCCGAGCAGGTTTATCGACCTCGCATCCGGCCTTCGTTCGACGCGGGTCTGCTTCGTCTGCGCGTCTTGGATTATGTCGTATTTCCCCATGAACAGGTGCGCGACTCGCAGGGAGCCGTCGTCGGCCGTGTTCAAAAACAGCAGCACTCGCTGCCCGGCTTTAAACTCGGGCGTGCCGTAGATCACCGACGACTCGCCGCCCACCGTGCCGCCCAGTTGTTTGAATACTATCCGCTCGCTCCGGATCTGCCCCTTGATGACTTTAGAGACGCGGACCTTCACATACGTATAGATGTTCCGGCGATCCGCATCCCATCGCGCTTTGGAGGACTTGATCTCGCCAGTAAGAATGACGCGCGAGCTCGTTATGAGCTCTTCGTCCGTGAGCATGACCGCGGTGGTCGCTTCGGTCGATCTGGCGAAGAAGATGACGGCCAGTAAGAGAGTCAGGCCCCGCACGGCGGGCCTGGAAACAAACTCCTTCATTAATATATCTCCTGCGATGATATAAGCGTGGCCGGGCCAGGCGCTTCGAGGCAGAGATTCGCGATTCTTATTCTTAGATCCTGCGAAATTTGCAAATATGATTAATTATTCGTGAGGGGCTTTGCTTCATCTGGGCTTCATCTGCCGGAAAACCGAATGTTTCGTTTATGCCATCGGCCTCGGTCTTCTATTATTCTCGTTGCTTTCGAGGCCTTTTCAGGGACCATGAAATTGAAACACAGGCCAATGGCAGTGTCAACGACCGCAACATTTTTAGCATAATTCGGCGCGGGCGAGGTCCGAGGGGTTCGGGATTATTTCGCGCCGGAAACTTTCTTTATCTCGACAATCAGCTCCTCGTCCGGGGGCCGGTCCCCCGGGTCTTTGCCGACGTGGAGGTAGCGAATGCGCCCTTCCTTGTCCAGGATGAAGACCGACGGATGGGCGATGCCGCCCTCGATATTAGTCCCCGTGTTCAGGATGCCGTAAGCCTTTATGACTTTCCGCTCTTTGTCCGACAGTATCTGATAGTTCGCTCCGGTAGTCTGTCCCATCGACCAGGCATACGCAACCTCGTCGGCGCTTATGGCCACCAGCTCCGCGCCCGCCTGCTTGATCTTTTCGTAGTCCTCAGCCAGCCTGGTGAGTTGCATCGTGCAAGAGCCTCACCAGTAGCCGCGATAAAATATCAGCAGGACGGGACTGCGCGACGTGAGGTCGGAGAGCTTGACCTCCTTACCGTCTCCATTCGGCAGCGAAAAGTCGGGCGCCTTGTCGCCGACCTTGAGCGCGGTCCTCGGAGCCTGGGCGGTCGCCGTCGCGATCGAGGCCATACAGATCAGAGTTAAGAGGAGTCCTTTCATAGCAGGGTCTTAATGTAATTAGCGAGGGGCCGATTTGTCAATCACGCGGCCTCGATCACGCCCCGGCTCGGCGCGCGGCAGGGTCCTGCACACGCGATTGCTTTTCTCCCGCCTCTTAACTTAACCTGACTTCGATGAACTCAACTCGAACGAGCGCATATCTCCACTGCATAGAGAAGGATTGTCTCTCGAAACATCTCATCACAAGACGGCTCTACACGTGCCCGGAGTGCGGAGGGCTGCTCGACGTGGATTACGATTTCCATCCCGCGGAGGCCGACGCATTGAAGCAAACTTTCAGGGCGCGCAGGACGAGCGACGCCGAGCTGGATCTGAGCGGCGTGTGGCGCTTCCGCGAGCTGCTCCCGTTCGTCGAGGACTTCTCCGAGGTCGTCACTCTGAGGGAAGGAAACACTCCCATCTACGGAGCGCCGCGCTCGGCCGAATACTCGGGGATGGACGCTCTTCGCTTCAAGCACCAGGGCCTGAACCCGACGGGGTCCTTCAAGGACAACGGCATGACGACGGGAGTGACCCAGGCGCGCGCGCTCAAGGCGGGGGCGGTCGCGTGCGCCTCGACCGGCAACACCTCGGCCTCAATGGCCGCGTATGCCGCGCGGGCGGGCCTTCGCGCTTTCGTCTTCATACCGGCGGGCCAGGTCGCGTTCGGCAAGCTCTCGCAGTCGCTCGAGTACGGCTCGACGGTCGTGGAGATCGAGGGCAACTTCGACGACGCGATGCGCATCGTGCGCGAGCTGGCCGAAGAAGAGGACCTCTACCTGCTCAATTCGATAAACCCTTTCCGCCTCGAAGGGCAGAAGGCCATAGCGATCGAGATGATGGAGCAATGCGGATGGCGCGCGCCCGACTGGGTGGTCGTGCCGGGCGGGAATCTCGGAAACTCTTCGGCCATCGGCAAGGCCCTTCACGAGATGCGCGGCGTCGGATTGATAGACCGCCTGCCCCGCCTGGCCGTCATTCAGGCCGAAGGCGCGTCACCGTTCTTCGATCTTCTCGGCACACCCGACCGCTCGGAGCTCAAGCCGTTCAGAAGCCCCTCGACGCTTGCGACCGCCATCAGAATCGGCAGTCCCGTCTCATGGAAGAAGGCCCTGCGCGCGCTCGTCTGGACCGGCGGCACGGTCGAGCGCGTATCGGAGCAGGAGATAGCCGACGCGAAGGCGATCATCGGACGCGACGGCATCGGGTGCGAGCCCGCCTCCGCCGCGACCCTCGCCGGGATCAAGAAGCTGGTGGCAAGCGGGAGGATCGATCCTTCGTCCGACGTGGTGGCCGTGCTGACCGGCAATCTGATGAAGGATTCGAGCTACACGATCAACTATCACACGGACGCCCTCGCGCTCGAAGAGGGGGGCGCGCGAAGAGAGATCCGGGGCACGTTCGCGAACCGGTCCGTGCGAGTAGTCGCCGACAAGCGCGAGATCAGCCGCTTTCTCAGGCTCTGAGCGCCTTCACTGATTCCGCAAATCGGCCAGCACTTCTGACGGCTTCCACTCGTTGGCCCTGTAGACCTTCACGAGCCTCCCGTCGGGGCCTATGACGGCCGTCCGCAGGGAGTGGATGATCTGGCCTCCCTCTTTCTTGTACTGCAATCCGAAATACTCGGCCATCTTTCGTACTTCACCCTCGGAGCCGGTGGCGTACTCCCATCGCTTGAAGTCTTTCAGGCCGTGGCCCTCCCCGTAACGGCGCAGCACCCCGGGCCTGTCGAAAGCGGGATCGACGCTGATGCTGAGCAGGTGGGTCCTGGCGCCGAGGGCGGAATCCTGCTCCAGCTCCCGGTCGATCTCCATGAAGTTCGAAGTCATCAAAGGGCAGTAATCGGGCAGAGAGCATCGCGTGTAGATGAAGGTGAGCACGAGCGAGCGCCCGCGATATTGATCGAGGCTTATCTTCTTGCCGTCCTGGTTGACGAGCGTGAAATTCGGCACCGTGCCTCCGGGCTTCGGCTCGGGCTCGGCGGCCGCGCTCTCCGAGCCGGGCGCGTCGGGGCTCGGGACCGGTTCGCTCACGAGCACTACGTCTTCGAGCCACGAGCGGTCGTCATCGACCACGAGGGTCGCCGTCACCTTGTCGCCCGGCTGGGCCACTTCGAGCGGCCACGGGTCCTTGAGCGTGAAAGGCATGGTCATCCCCTCCATGAAATCGGGTATGGTTTCGTGAGAGATGATCAGGGCCGAGGCGCGCTTATCGACGGCCACGACCCGGCCCTTCAGCTCGAAGCGGTCGCCCTTCGATTCGGTCTCCGACTGGCACGCCGCGGCCGCTATCGAAATGGCGAGCGCGATCGAAAAAACGGCCGCCCGCCCGAAAGCAGGCAGCCAGTTCCTTGCTGCGAGATTCTTATGCAAGCGTTATGACCTTTCCCCTGATGACCTCAGAGTCGAGATTATAGCGAGCCGTCGTCGGGCTTGCATAGCGATGCTCGCGTCGCGCGGGGGCCGCCGGCCTGTGAGCCGCGGTCAGAAGCTGAGCCGCAGCCCGAGCTGAATCTGCCTCGGGTCGCTCGCGGCGGTCGCCTTTCCGAAGCCCGAGGCAGGCGTCGTGCCGGGGCCGAAGAAGCTATTCGGGAATTGCAGGTTCGTCCGGTTGAGCACGTTGAACCCTTCGGCTATCGCTTCCAGGCCGACGTGCTCCGAGAAGCGGAACCGGCGGCTGACTCTCAGGTCGAGCGAGGCGAAGTCGAATCCCCTTCCCGTGTTGCGCCCGACTCCGACGGGGCGGTCGTTCACGTTAGTGTCGAAGTTGCGGTCGTTCCCCGTCACGACGTTATACGGCAGGGCCGAAGAGTAAGTAAATATGTAGCTCATTTGAAAACCGGCGAGCATCCGCCGAAAGGCGGAATCATCGACCGACGCCTGCGCGTCGAGCGTTCCGCTCACCGACAGCTTGTGCCTCTGGTCGTTCGCCGCGAGCCCCCGGTCGTCTCTGATATCGAAATTGTTCTGCGGAGTGCTGAAGAAGAAGTTGCCCGCGTTGTCTATCGTCTTCGAGAGAGTATACGCGACCCGGAGGCTTGCCCATGAGAGAGCGCGCTTGTTGAGCGATATCGTCATCCCGTCGTAGTAGGAGTCGCCCGCGCTCTCGAACCTGCCGATGTTGCCGAAGCGGGGATCGGGCCGCCCGAGATTCGGAATGCCTCGCGCGGCGGCCTCGGCGGCGGAGAGGGTCGGCACGTTCACGTTGCGAGACATCAAGAGGTGCAGCCCTCTCAGGTGGAGATAGCCGACCGAGATCGAAGCTGAGCCCGGCAGCTCGCGCTCGACTTGAAGGCCGGCCTGCTGGCTGTAGCTGCTCTCGATCCGAGGGTCGATTGTCGTGACGCTCGTCAGCACCCCCCGCGGGAAAGAGGCCAGGGTATTCGGAAAAACGGGCGCGCCCGGCTGGCCGAACGACAGGATAGCCACTTTGAATTTCACCCCGTCGCGCTGGAGCGCGTTCGACGTCGCGCGCAACGGAATCCGGTCGTAATAGAGGCCGTAGCTCGCCCTTATGACCGTCTTGTGATCGCCCGGCGCGTAGGCGATCCCGATTCGCGGCGAGAGATTATCGGCGTCGGTCTCGATCGGATCGGGCAGCCACTCAGCGTCATACCGCAGGCCCGCGTTTACGGTCAGGTCCGAGCGCGGCCTCCATTCATCCTGCGCGAAGAGCCCCACGTTCGGGTTTGCCTGGAACTGAGAGGACTCTCCGAACGCCTGCTGAAAGTTTATGTATTTTCCGGCCTGGAAGTCGGCCAGGCCGGAGAAGGTGAAGACCCCTTCGCGCGCCCCGGGAAAGACGATATTGAGGCGATTGTAAAGAAAGTCCGTGCCCGCTTTGAAGGAGTGCTTGCCCCTGTAGATCGAGACGTTATCTACCGCTTCGTAAAGGTCGATCGAGCGGGCCGTAGGCGAGAAGGTCGCGATGCCGAGGTTCGCCACGCCTCCTATATTGATAGCGGGGCCGACGCGGTCGTTGGCCGGAGCGTCGAGGCGGCTGCGCGTATACTGGAAACGCGCTTCGTTCATCATCGTCCGGGATATGGTCGAGACGTTGCTGGCCGTCAGGCTGTGATCGCGGTTTTCAAGCGCGGTGCCCCGGCTCGTGTCGTTGAGCCCTCCGACGTTGCGCGCGTTCGTGCTCGATACGTCATAGAAGTTGAACCTGACCGCGAGCTGATTGGCGTCGTCGATCTTGTGGTCCACGCGCGCGAACATGTTCGTGGTGTCGAGTGCCGTCGGGAACGCGCCCGTCTGGATTCGCGCGCCGCCGTAGTCGATCCGGTCGAGCTTGGAATTCACGGCCGATACGTTCGAGGGGGCGATGGTGATTACGCCCGAGCGATTCGTGCGCGCCTGCTCGAAATTGGCGAATAGAAAAGAGCGGTTTCGCAGGAGCGGCCCGCCCACGCTCGCGCCGTACTGCGCCAGCGTCAGAGGGTCTTTGCGCGCCGAGAGCGGGTTCCGCGCGTCGAGCCTCTGGTTGCGCAGAAAGCCGTAGAGCCGTCCTCTCCACGAGTTGGTTCCCGATTGCGTGAGGATGTTGATCGTGCCGGCCGAAGCGCGCCCGAACTCCGCTATGCCGCCCGAGCTGATAACCTGGAACTCGCGCACTACCTCCTGGCTGTAGAAGGTCCCCGCGAGCCCCGCCGCGTCGTCATTGGCCGAGACTCCATCCACGACGAAGCTGTTATTGAGGTTGCGCTGGCCCGAGACGGAGATGCCGGTGCCCGCGACGGCCGAAGTCTCGGCGAATCGATCGTTATTGCCGACGTTGGTCCGCGAAACGCCCGGAGCGAGCAGCGCCAGGTCGAGGTAATTGCGCCCGTTCAAGGGGAGGCTGCTTATCTCTCGCGGCGTCACGGTCTCCGACACCTGCGTGCGCACGAGCTCGAC